>NZ_FMHU01000001.1:986033-1314710 GCF_900091415.1 Micromonospora inyonensis
GTGGGCATCCCCGCGCCGCCGCTGGCACCCGCCGTCTCCGCCCCGTCGCCGGCCCCCTGACCCGCGTCCGTGGCACGATGTCCGGCATGACCACCGACGCCGGGAGCCTGCGTGAGTTGACCGTCGGCACCGGGACCGGTCTGGACACCGCCGACATGGTGCTCAACATCGGCCCGCAGCACCCGTCCACCCACGGGGTGCTCCGGTTGAAGCTGGTGCTCGACGGCGAACGGGTGGTGGCCTGCGAGCCGATCGTCGGTTACATGCACCGGGGGGCCGAGAAGCTCTTCGAGGTCCGCGACTACCGGCAGATCATCGTGCTGGCGAACCGGCACGACTGGCTGTCGGCCTTCGCCAACGAGCTGGGCGTGGTGCTCGCCGTCGAACGACTGATGGGGCTGGAGGTGCCGGAGCGGGCCGTCTGGCTGCGTACCGCGCTCGCCGAGTTGAACCGGGTGCTCAACCACCTGATGTTCCTGGGCTCGTACCCGCTGGAGATCGGCGCGATCACCCCGATGTTCTACGCCTTCCGGGAACGGGAGACGCTCCAGACGGTGCTGGAGGAGGTCTCCGGCGGCCGGATCCACTACATGTTCAACCGGGTGGGCGGGCTCAAGGAGGAGGTGCCGGCGGGCTGGACCAGCCGCGCCCGGGCCGCCATCGACGAGGTACGCCGCCGCCTGCCCGACCTGGACCACCTGATCCGGCGCAACGAGATCTTCCTGGCCCGTACCGTCGGGGTCGGGGTGCTCTCCGCCGCCGACGCCGCCGCGTTCGGCGCGTCCGGACCGGTGGCCCGCGCCTCCGGGCTCGACCTCGACCTGCGCCGGGACGAGCCCTACCTGGCCTACGGCGAGCTGGACGTGCCGGTGGTCACCCGTACCGCCGGGGACTGCCATGCCCGCTTCGAGGTGCTGCTCGACCAGGTGTACGTCTCACTCGACCTCGCCCAGCAGTGCCTGGACCGGGTGGACCGGCTCACCGGGCCGGTCAACACCCGGCTGCCGAAGGTCGTCAAGGCCCCCGAGGGGCACACCTACGCCTGGACCGAGAACCCGCTCGGCATCAACGGCTACTACCTGGTCTCGCGGGGCGAGAAGACGCCGTGGCGGTTGAAGCTGCGCACCGCGTCGTACGCCAACGTGCAGGCGCTGGCCACCCTGCTCCCCGGCTGCCTGGTCCCCGACCTGGTGGCGATCCTCGGCTCGATGTTCTTCGTGGTCGGCGACATCGACAAGTAGCCGGCGGGAGCGGGTAGCTGGCCCGGCGGGAGCAGGCAGCCGGCGGGGAGCCCGGTCAGCGCCAGCGTTCCGGAACGTCGTCGACGCTCCTCTCGTGCTCGCGGGACCGGCCGTACCGGCCCGGCTCGGGTTCCGCCCGCCGGCCCCGGGGCGAGGGCTCCGGCCAGTCGTCGTCCTGCCGCCGATCGCGGCGCGGCGACCACTCGGGTTCGGCGGGGGGCGCCGGCCAGCCGGTCCCCTCCCCGGACCGGTGCGGCGTCGACCGCCCGTCCGCCGCACGGTCGCCCCGCACGGGCCGCCACTGCTCCGGCACCGGAACGCCGCCCGGCGGCAGGGCCCGGTCCGGGTCGGGCCGGTGGCCGTCCCGGCGCGGGTACTCCGGACCGGCCCCGTGCGGCTCGTCCCGGTCGTAGCCGTCGTCCGGGTGCCCGCGCCGGGGGCGCCGGACGGCCGCCCAGTGGTCCTCCACCCGCAGTTCGGTGCCGTCGCCGTCGGCGTGCAGCGCCGCCCGCCGCTCGCCCATCCGCAGTTCCCGGCCGTGCTCGTCGTCGCGGACGGTCGCCCACCGGCCTCCGGCCGACGTGCGCCAGTCCGGGTCCGGCCGGGGATGGTCCTCCCGTGACGGGTAGCCGTCCCACCGGTCGGCCTGCTCCGGGGCATGCCCCGACCAGGGCTGCTCCTCCCGAGACGTCCACCGGCCGTAACCGCCCGGCCCCGGGTCCGGGGTGCCGTCCACGACGGTGTGCCGGGTGGTCACGTGGACGGTCTCGGTGTGCCGTACCACGCCGACCGGACGGGGCGGTGCCTCCGGACCGGGCGCGGCTCCGGGCCGGACGTCGGGTCCGTCGGAGCGGGCAGACCCGCCGTACACCCCGCCCGCCGCGCGTTCGGAGGCGTACCGGGAGGTGGCCCGGGGCCGGGCGACCGGCTCCTGGTCGGCGTACCAGTCCCCGCCCGTCCGGTGGTCGGGGAACGGCTCCCCGTCCGGCTCGGCCGCCCGGCGGCGTCCCGCTGCCGGCTCCGAGGTCCGGCGGCGACCGTCCTCCGGGTCGTCCGTGCGGCGGCGTCCGCCCTGCGGCTCCCCGACCCGACGGCGCTCCTGCTCCGACTCCGCCGGCCCGCGGTCGTCCTCCGGCTCCCCGACCCGGCGGCGACCTGACGCGGGCTCGGCCCGCCGGTGGTCGGTCGCGGCGGCCCGGCGCGGGCCGTGGACCGGTCCCGCGTCCTCCAGCTCCGGCTCGTCGGCGGCGGGCCGGACCGGTACGGTCCCGGCCACCGGCACCCTCGCCCGCCCCGCCCGGGGCTGCCCGGCGGCCGGTGCCTCGTCGTTCCGGGCCGCCGCCGGCTCGACGGGCCAACGGGCCGGATCGGCGGCCGGACGGGCGGAGTGGGCGACGGCGGCGAGTTCGGCCCGCAACTCGTCGATCTCGTCGGCGAGCTGCCGCACCTCGGCGGCGGTGTCCGGGCGGAGCGCGACCGGAGTATTGATCATGGCCACGGCGACGATCGCCAGCACGGCGGCGACGCGCAGCAGGCCGTTGCCGTCGGCCACCAGCAGCAGCAACGCCGCGAGCGCGGCGACCGCCAGGCCGGCCCGGAACAGGAGGGTCAGCCGCGACGCGGCGGGCTTGTCGTCCAGGGAGACCGGAGCAGGCATGGGTGTGCAGCCTACCGAGTGATCCCGGGACGAAAAAGGCCGACGGCACCCGAAACCGGGCACCGTCGGCCGATGGCACGGATCCGCGTGCCGGGCGGCCGGCGCGCGGGTGGACTCAGCTTCCCGCGAGCGCCCCGTCGGAGGAGAGGACCAGGCCCACACTGGCGGCGCCGGTCTTCAGGGCGTTCTTGGTCTGCGGGCCGGCCGCGTCCAGAGAGCTGAACGAGCCGGCTTTGAAGTTGTAGACCTCGACCAGGCCGACCTGGCACTTCGGCCGCTGCGGGCACTCCGGCGGACCGGCGAGCACCGTGTCGGCACCCGAGCACTTCTCCGCGAGCTGGGTGAGGGTGGTCACGCCGTACTTGTCGGAGAACGCCTTGGTGACGGCGAAGGCGTTCTGGTCCTGGGCGGCCGAGGGCGTCCCGAAGGTCAGGCCGGCCTTCTCCCCGACGGCCTTGAGCGCAGCGACGGTCTTCGCCAGGTCCGGCGAGGAGATCGGCTGGGCGTCCTTGCCGTTGGCCTTGGTGTTGAGGAACTCCGCCAGGGTCGCCGCGTACTCCGGGACGACCTGGATCTCGCCCTTCTCCAGGGCCGGCTCGTACAGCTCCCGGCTGCCGATCTGCTGCACCTTCACCTGGTACCCGGCAGCGGTCAGCACGATCCGGTACAGCTCGCCGAGGATCTGGTTCTCGCTGAAGTTGGCCGCCCCGACCACGATCGAGCCGCCCGGCCCCTTGGCGATGCCCTCGGTGAGGTTGTTCGCCGTGGCGAACTCCTCGGCCGCCGCCTTGGGGGTCTTGCGGTCCACGTCGACGGCCTTGTTCAAGGCGATCAGCTTCGGCGTGTCCAGCGCCGCCGAGACCTTGTCGAGCGCGGCGACGAGCTGCGGGTTCGCCGCCTTCGCGTTGATCGCCGGAAGGACGTTGTCGGTGTTCTGGAGCAACTTGTCGTCATCGAGGACGACCAACTGGTCACCGGCGACCGGGGCGCAGCCCGCCCCGGAGGCCCCCGCCTCCGGGGCTTCGGTGCCGGAGGAACCGGCGTCACCGCAACCGGTGAGGAACCCGGCCGCGGCGAACACACCCACCGCGCCGATCGCCAGTCGAGTACGTGCGCGCATCATCAGCCCGCCTCCTGTGTCCCGGCGCGACCCGTCCGGGCCGGCCGCGTGTCCGACGGGCGATCTCCTGCCGCCCGTGTGTCTTCCCCCCCGAGTCACCCACTCGCGGGAACCCCACGAGACATCCTCGCGGATTCACGCGAGGCTCACTCGCAGAAGTCCCACGAAACACTTTCGGAGGCGGAGGGACAACCCGCGCGGCGGATTTTGTCACCGGATCGTCACCCATCGACCGATCCGAGGTCGTCGAGGCGGGGTCAGCCCCCGGCCACGGCGCTCGCCGCACGGCCGCCGGCCCGGCGACGGGCCCGGCGCAGCGGGCGCGGGGTGACCAGCCGTTCGACCAGGGCCAGGAGCAGCTCGACCAGGATCGCCAGTCCGGCCACCAGCACGCCGCCGGCGACGATCTGCCCGCCACCGGCCGCGATGTCCAGCCCGAAGCCGGCCCGGATGATCTGGCCCAGCCCGCCGCCGTTGACGAAGGAGGCCAGGGCGGCGGTGGCGACCACCTGGACGGCGGCGGTGCGGAACCCGGCCGCGAGGTACGGCACCGCCAGCGGCAACTCCACCCGGCGCAGCACCTGCCAGCCGGAGAAGCCCATGCCCCGGGCCGCGTCACGGGCCTCCGGATCGGCCTGCCGGATCCCGGTGTACGCGTTCGCCAGCAGCGGCGGCACGGCGAAGACGGCCAACGCGACCACCACCGCCGGCTGTCCGAAGCCGAGGAAGGTCAGCGGCAGGATGGTCAGCAGGGCGAGCGTCGGCACGGCGAGCGTCACGTTGGAGACGAGCACCACCACACCACCACCCCGGGCGGTGTGCCCGAGCCAGAAGCCGATCGGCCAGGCCACCAGGCAGCCGAGGACGACCGCCGCCGCCGACATGGTCAGATGCTCCCCGAGGCGGTCCAGGACACCGCCCGGGTTGGTCCAGTTGAGCGGGTCGTTGAGCCAGCGCACCGCCTGCTCGATCGCGCTCATGGGATGGTCCTCCGCAGCCAGGGGGTGAGCAGCCGGCCGACCCCGGCCAGCATCAGGTCGAGCACCAGCGCCAGCAGCACGCAGAGCAGGGTGCCGGTCATGATCTGTGCCTTGTAGAAGTTGTTCTGGAAGCCGGCGAAGATCAGCTGGCCCAGCCCGCCCCGGCCGACCACCACGCCCACCGTCACCAGCGCGACCGTGGAGACGGTGGCGAGTCGCAGTCCGGTGAGGATGCCGGGCAGCGCGAGTGGCAGCTCCACCCGGAACAGTCGCCCCCAGCGGCCGTACCCCATGCCCTGGGCGGCCTCCCGGACCTCCGGTGGCACCTGGTTGAGCCCGGCCACCACGTTGCGCACGATGACCAGCAGCGCGTAGAGCACCACCACGCTGAGTACGGTCACCGCCCCGATCCCGAGGTACGGCGCGAGAAAGGCGAACAGCGCCAGGGACGGGATCGTGTAGAGCACTCCGGTGAGTGCGAGAATCGGGCCGGTGAGCGGCCGGTACCAGTACGCCGCCACCGCCAGTGGCAGGGCCACCAGCGCGGCGATCACCACCGCGCGGGCGGTCAGCGAGGCGTGCTCCCCCACCGCGGCGGCGATGGTGTCGGAGTTGTCCCGCACGTACTGCCAGGAGAACCACGGGTTACCCGGATCGGCCCGGTAGCTCAGGCGGAAGGACATGCGTGGACGTTACCCCGGACCCCGAGCCCGTCGCCGACCGCGCGACCGACCCGGCCGGCGGTGCCGCGTCGATCACCCTGGACGGGATCGGCAAGCGGTACCCGGACGGCACCGAGGCGGTTCGCGACCTGAGGCTGGAGGTGCAGGCCGGCGAACTCGTGGTGCTGATCGGCCCCTCGGGCTGCGGCAAGTCGACCGTGCTCCGGATGATCAACAGGCTGGTCGAGCCGACCTCCGGTCGGGTCCTCCTCGGCGACGACGACGTGACCCGGGTCGACCCGGTGGCACTGCGCCGCCGGATCGGCTACGTGATCCAGAACGTCGGCCTCTTCCCGCACCAGACCGTACGCGCCAACGTCGGCACCGTGCCCCGGCTACTCGGCTGGTCCAAGGAGCGCAGCCGGCGCCGCACCGACGAGTTGCTGGAGCTGGTCGGGCTCGACCCGGCGCAGTTCGGCCACCGCTACCCGCACGAACTCTCCGGCGGGCAGCGGCAGCGGGTCGGGGTGGCCCGGGCGCTGGCCGCCGACCCGGTGGTGCTGCTCATGGACGAGCCGTTCTCCGCCGTGGACCCGATCGTGCGGACTCGGTTGCAGGAGGAGTTCCTCCGGTTGCAGGCCGAGGTGCGCAAGACCATCGTGCTGGTCACCCACGACCTGGACGAGGCCGTCCGGCTCGGCGACCGGATCGCGGTGCTCTCCGAGGGCGGCCGGCTGGAGCAGTACGACACTCCGGCAGCGGTGCTCGGCGGGCCGGCGTCGGACTTCGTCCGTGACTTCGTCGGGGCCGACCGGGGCATCCGCCGGCTGGCGGTCACCCCGGTCACCCACGGCACGCTACGCCCGCTGGCGGGCGAGGACGGCGCGGACCTGCCCCGGGTCCGGTTGGGCGGCTCGGCGTACGACGCGCTGGCCGTCCTGCTGACCTCGGCCGCCGACCGGGTGGTCGTGGTCGGCGACGAGGGGCCGGTCGGCGTGCTGAGCCGTCAGCAGCTGCTCGACCTGGGCGGACCGGAGCACTGACCGGCCGCCCGGCCGTCGGGACCGCGGTCAGGCCCGGCCGCAGGCACCGTGGTCAGGCCCGGCCGCCGGGAACGTGGTCAGGCCCGGCCGCCGAGGCTGGCGACGCCGACGATCCAGCCGGCGAAGAAGCCGTACGCAGCCCCCGTGCCGGCGGCCTGCACCGCCGTGAACAGCGACGAGTCGGCCCCGAACAGGGAACTGAACAGTGCCGCGAAGCCGGCCGCGAAGACGTACGCGCCCCAGCCGGAGAAAAGCTGACTGACCAGTCCCGCCGCCGGCGCGGTCTGTGGTCCCGGCAGCAGGTAGAGCAGGGTAGCGGCCAGCACGACCAGCAGCAGCGCCCGCAGCCCGTCGGTGAAGAGCGTCTCCACCGGACGGTCCGAGTCGAATCGCCAGCTCGGCCAGGCGAGCAGGCGCAGGAACCAGCCGGAGGCCGAGTTCGGATCCGTGTTCTCCCCGGCCCACCGTCCGAAGGCGGGACTGCCGCAGACGGCGACGAGGACGAGCGCGGCGAGGGTGCCGGTGCCCGTCGCGGTGCTCCGGCGACGGTCGAGGCCGGATCGGCTGGTCAACGACATGCCGCGACCAGTTCCCGGTCGACCGGGAAAGGCAAACCTGAGGGCAGGTCGCTTCACCGGGCGGGGTGGGCTCAGTGCTTCATCAGGTAGTCGATGAAGGCGGCCCGCAGCAGCGGCGCGGACTCCTCGTAACCGTGGCCGGTCAGCTCCCGCCACAGCGCCGCCGCCTCCTCGATCGTCGGCCCGACCGAGTTGGGCGCGCCGTCGAGCACCGCCGCCTCGTCCGCATCGGGCAGGTGCCGCAGGACGGACCAGAAGAAGGCGACGTCCCGGCGCTCCCTGGCCCGGGCGAACGCCTGCTCACGCAGTTCCTCGGTGGAGAGCGCGTCCAACTCGGCGAAGGAACGGCCCGCAGCCGGCGACGATGATTCGGTCATGCGGCGAGCCTAACCGGCGAGATCAGCACCGGCGCATCGAGTCGGGTCACCGACGGTCACCGCGCCACCGGTCCCGCCCGCCGTCCCAGCGCCCCCACGGGTCGACCGGATCGTCGGTGGAGCGGGCCGGCAGTACTGGAGGCCAGGCACTGCCGTACGTACCCGTGCCCGGGCCCGGCAGGGTCCAGCCCGAACTGGTCGTGGGGTCCCCGCCCGGGCCGGGTTCGACCCCCTCCTCGGTCACCGCCCGTGTTCGCCCGTACGTCTCGACCATTCGGGTGACGACCAGGCCGACCGCGAGCGCCGGCCCGGCCACGGCCCAGCGGCTGATCTCGTGGCCGACCGCGTCGACGTACGCGAAGAAGAGACCCGCCAGGACGACGACCAGCATCGTTCCGCTCACCCCGCCGCGCCGGCCGAACGCGCTCGTCCCGCCGAGCAGGGCCATGCCGACGCCGAGTGCCGTCCAGTCCAGACCGGGTTCGGGTACGACCCGGTCGGCGCCGTTCGCGGCGAGCAGCACACCGGCCAGCATCGCCAGCACCGTGGACCCGACCAGCGCGCCACCGGTGACCAGGGCGGCGACCACTCCCCGTCGCCGCGCCGGATCCTCGACCGGCCGGAATCGGCCCACCAGCCCGCGCACCGACCGGATCGCGCCGAACAGGCCACCGAGGACGGCGACCGCCAGGAAGCCGGCGAAGAGTTGGAAGGCACTGTGCCGGGGGTCGTAGTGGGCCTGGACCAGCACCGGAACCTGCCGGCGCTCGATGTACACCACCAGCCCGGCCGCGGCGGCCAGGCTGGCCGCCCAGGCGGGCACGTGCAGCAGCGCCACGAACATCGCCAGGACCAGCCCGCCGAGGGCGGCGGTCACCACGGCCGGCACGACCGCCTCGGTCAACCCCCGGTCGCCCTGCTCGGCGAAGTGCAGGGCAGCGGCCACCGCGGCCGGACCGATCGCCAGGTTCGGGGCGGCGGTGCGCAGGCTCAGCCCGGCCGCGAGCGCGATCAGGCCGAGCCCGACCACGCCGACGAGGAGTTCGCGGAGTCCCTCGCCGCGCAGGGCCTGCGGATCCTGGAGCCAGAGCAGCAGGCCGAGGACGCCCACCGCGCCTGCGAGGACGACCTCCCAGGCCACGTGCACGGCGATCCGGTCGGGGCCGGGCTCGGCCGCGCACGGCGGTTCGGGGACGACGGTTGTGGCCGGCCCGGACCGGTCCCGATCGACGGACTCACCCCGGCCCGGTTCGTCGTACCCCATTGACGCACGCCTCCCACGGTGGCCGACCGGCCCGGCCGCAGGGCGTACCGGAACGCGTGGACCGGCGTCGGCCTTGACTATCCGGTCGCAGGCACCGTACCCGCGCCCGGGCGAAGACGTAACCCCGTGATCAATGGATGTGCCGGTTCTCCCGGTCGTCCGGCTCGCGTTCGTCGTCCGGCCGCTCGGGCACGCGGCAGGAGCGTTCCAGCCAGAGAGCCGCCGCGACCAGCGCCAACGAGGCCGCAATCCCGGCCAGGGCAGCCGGCCGGTCCTCGGTCGCCGCGCGGGTGTTCTCCACGAAGAGCCAACCGGCCAGTCCGGCGTAGAAGCCGGCGAAGATCGCGCCGGCCAGCGCGGACGCCTTCGCCAGCACCACGAACCGGGCCACCATGAGCGGGTTGACCGGGTCCCGGCCGGGCCTGCGCTCGATCCGTCCCCTGGTGTTGACCGCCGCGTAGCCCTCCAGTACGGCGAGCCCGGCCAGGGTGACCACCGGCAGCCAGGGAAGCTCCGGCAGGGAGCCGTAGAAGAAGCTGATCAGCAGCCAGGCCAGCGCGGCAGCGGCGAGCCCGGCCACCAGCAGGGTGGCGGGTCGGGTCGGGCCCATCCGGTCCCGGTCGGGGGCCGGCCCGCGCGGGGGTGGGGACTGTGGCACGGTCATGCCGCCCGGCTCCGCTGGGTCATGCCGTCGACTCTAACGTCAGTTCCGGTCGGGCACGCAGTTCCAGGGCGTCCCCGGCGACCGGCTCGGCGGTGAGCAGGTCGGTGAGCCAGCCGTGCCCCGGCAGCCGCCCGTAGGGCTGGATGTCGATCCACGGGCGCAGCACGAACGCGCGCAGGTGGGCGCGGGGGTGGGGCAGGGTCAGCTCGGGGTCGTCGCTGAGCACCGGCTCGCCCGCGTCGTCCCAGACGGCGACCACGTCCACGTCCAGCGTGCGGGGCCCGAACCGGCGCTGCGGGTCACGACGGCGCCCGGCCGCCCGCTCGGCGTCCCGGGCCCGGTCCAGCCAGTCGCGGGCGGAGGCGGTCGGGGCCTCCGCCAGCAGCACCGCGTTCAGGTACGCCGGCTGGTCGGTGTCGCCCCAGGGCGGGGTCTCGTAGACCCCGGAGACCACCCGGACCGCCTCGCCGAGGTGGGCCACCGCGGCCCGCAGGTGGGCCAGCCGGTCGCCGAGGTTGCTGCCCAGGGAGAGCACGGCCCGGGTCACCGGGGACGCACCCGGGTCATGGTCACCGCCACGTCGGTGAAGGTGTGCGGCACCGGCGCCTCGGGCTTGTGCACGGTCACCGTGGCGGCGGTGACCCGGGGGTCGGCCAGGCAGACGTCGAGCAGCCGGGCGGCGAGGGTCTCGATCAGGTTGACCGGCTCGCCGGTGACCACGGCGACCAGCCGACCGGCCAGTTCGCCGTAGTGGACGGTGTCGGTCACCGCGTCGGAGCGGGCCGCCGGGGCGAGGTCGAGTTCGAGGACGGCGTCGACCACGAACTCCTGCCCCTGCTCCCGCTCGAAGTCGTAGACGCCGTGCCGGCCCCGGGCCCGCAGCCCGGCCAGCGTGATCCGGTCGCTCATGCCGCTCCCTCTCCCCCGCGCTCCGGAGCGCTCGTGCCGTCCGACCCGCGCCCCACCGGTGGGACCAGTCGGGGCCGACCGCTGGCCTGCCACACGGCCAGCGCGTCGACCGTGCCGCGTACGTCGTGCACGCGTACCCCCCAAACGCCGGCCGCCACCGCGAGCACGCTGGTGGCGATGGTCGCCGCCTCCCGGCCGCCGGTCGGCCGGGGTTCGCCGTCCGGCCCGGCGAGCAGCCGACCGAGGTACGACTTCCGGCTCGCGCCGAACAGCAGTGGGAAACCCAGGCTCAGCAGCTCGGGCAGGCGCGCGGTGAGTTCCCAGTTGTGGGCGGCCGTCTTGGCGAACCCGAGGCCGGGGTCGACGATGATCCGGTCCGCCGCCACCCCGGCCCGCAGCGCGTCCTCGACCCGTCCGGCCAGTTCGGCCCGGACGTCGGCCACCACGTCGGTGTAGGTGGCCAGGTCGCCCATGCCCCGGGAGTGGCCGCGCCAGTGCATCAGCACCCAGGGGCAGCCGGCGTCCCGGACCACGCCTGCCATGTCCGGGTCGGCCAGGCCGCCGGAGACGTCGTTGACCACGGCGGCACCGGCGGCCAGCACCGCCTCGGCGACCCGGGCCCGGGTGGTGTCGATGCTGACCGGCACCCCGGCGGCGGCGAGTTCCCGGACGACCGGCAGCACCCGGGCCGTCTCGGTCGCCGCGTCGACCCGGTCCGCGCCGGGACGGGTCGACTCGCCGCCCACGTCGACCAGGTGCGCGCCGGTGGCGTGCAGCCGCACGCCGTGCCGGACGGCGGCGTCGACGTCGGCGTACCGGCCGCCGTCGGAGAAGGAGTCGGGCGTGACGTTCAGGACGCCCATCACCACCGGGCCGTCCGCCCCTACCAGATCGGTCACCGCTGCACCGTACCCGCCACGCCGTGAGCCGGGCGCGGGCCGGGCCCGGGCCACACGGCCATGACGAGGGAATTGGAACACGTGTACGATCGGTCGACAGGTGCGAAGCGGGCATACTCTTCGCCGCTTGTTCCAAAGAGGGGCGGCCCGTACGCTTTGGAATTGCTTCGGCACCGAGGCGACCGAAGCCCGGAGGGAGGACCAAAGCGGGGAAATCCGCCCAAAGCCTGCCACTTAGCGTGGTGGAGCACGGACGCAGCGTCAGCGACGACGCGGCCGGACCACACAGTCCCATCAGGTTCACCCGAGTACCGCAGCGGCTACGCCGGCCGCGCCATGGGGAGGTTTCCAGTGATCGCCACAGAGCTCGTGGACACGGTGTCGACAGCTGTCGCCCCGATGGTCCACGCCCTGGCGTCGACCCCGCTCGCCGAGCCGGCCCCCAAGGGAATCGACACCGACGGTGTCGTCACCTTCTTCGCTAGCAAGATCGCGCCCATCCTCCTCGCCGTCCTGGGCGTCATCTTCATCGGCCGGGCCAGTCGGGGCGAGGTCTCGAAGGTGCTGACCAGTTCGGCCATCGCGATCGTCGGGCTCGCCTTCATCGCCGGCGCCGCCACGCTCTTCTTCGTCGGTGACTACCTGATCGAACTGATCTTCGAATAGGCGCGGGCACGAGATGCGGCTGCGCACCGACGACGACATCTACCGGGCCCGCCTGGTCTACCTCGGCCCGCCCGGGTACACCCTTCCCGTTCACCTGCCGTACGCACAGTACGGCCTGTTCATGCTGCTCGTCCCCCTCTACATGTTCATTCACTGGTTGTTCACGCTGAAGGTCGAGCTCTTCCCGGCCTGGGAGATCGCGCTCGCCATCGTGACGACCTCTTTCATCTTCCGGCACGTCGATCCGGACCGGCCGGCGCGGATGGTGATCCGCACCGCGCTGACCGACTGGCGGCGCACCCGGGAGCCGGCGGCCGAACTGCGCGACCCGCGCCTGGTCGGCAGCCGGATCAGGATCCGGGAGGAGCTGGCATGACCGGGCGTACGCCGAACAGACGGTCGAGTGATCCGGGTGAGGCGATCGAATGAACCGCTCGTCGACGCCGGGGCAGCACCCGGCTGGACATCAGACCGCCCCGCACGGTCACCGTGCGCGCTCCTTCGACTACCCTCAGGACGACCCGCCCGGCGAGGTGAGTATCGATCCGGCACTGGCCACCACCCCCGGGCACGGCGCGGTCGGGGTCTTCCAGGCCCCCCGGCCGGTCCGGGGCCGGCCGACGCCACCGGCTCCGGAGAGCGTCCCGGCGGGTCCCGCCCCGGAGAGCCCGGACATCGACTCCCCGTTCCTCGATCTCTTCGGTGGCACCCGGCCGGGTGGAACCCGGCAGCCCCTGACCCCGCTGCGGCGTCCCGGGCGCGATCCGCTGCCGATCCCGCACCAGCCCGCCGCCCCGCCCGCGGAGCCGGTGCCGCCCCGGACTCCCCCGGCAGCCGCGGAGCCGCCCCGAGCTTTCCCGGTGCCGCCCCCCACCCGGGCCGTACCCGTCGACGAGATGCCCGTACCGGCTCCGCCGGCCGTGCCGGTTCCCGAGCCCGGACCAACCGCCCCGGTGGCGGCGCTCACCGAGCCCGAGCCGCCCGCGGTGCTGTCGCGCGTACCGGAGCAGCCGGCCGAACGCCTGCCGGTCGCCCGGCCACCGGCAGAGCCGGCCCGGACCGCCGCTCCGGTGGACGCCACCGACGGGGAGGCACCGTCGAGCCACCGGCGGGTCCCGCCCCGACAGCGTTCCGTCGAGGGCCGGCGGGAGAAGCACGAAAGGTCGGCCAAGCCCACCCGGCCGACCCGGATCCGGCCGCCGAAGATCAAGTTCGGTGACCGGGACCCCTCCGTCGAACTGGCCATCACCGAGATCGCCGGACACCTGACCTTCACCCCGAACACGGTCACCGCGTGGTACTGGCTGCCCGAGGTGCGCTGGGCGTTCCGTCCCGACGCCGAGCGGGAGGCCCTGCTCTCGGCGATCTCCGAGCAGTACGCGGGCCTCGCCGGGTTCCGGATCCACCTGCGCCGCACCACCCGGCCGTTCCCGGCCGACGAGTGGGCCCGCACCATCGACTCGTACACGTCCAACCCCCTGCCGGACGTTCCCGGCACCCCGGCCTGGGCCGACCACCTGGTCGCCGCGCAACGGCACCTGCTCTCGGTCAACCACGCCGAGGGGCAGACGTACCTCGGGGTGACCTTCGCCCGCCGGTCGTTGGGCGACTCGCTGACCGAACGCCTGCTGCGCGCCTTCGGCCGCGGCACCGCCGACGGTGAGCGACGCAAGTTGGGCCGGACCGTCGAGCAGTTCGACGAGGTGCTCGCCGCGTTCGGCATGCGCGGCCGGCGCGTCACCGCCCAGGAACTGGAGTGGCTGCTCTACCGCTCCGTGGCGCTCTGCATGGCACCGCCCGGGGCCCTGTCCCCGGTCACCAACGGACACTGGGAACGCGGTGATCTGCTCGCCCTGACCGAGCAGGTGGAGCGGTACCGCACCCCGTACGGCTCCACGGTCAAGCTGGTCAACCGGATGACCGGCGAGGAACGGCACGTCGCCGTGCTCGCGGTCGGCCGGATGGAACCGCTGGAGATCCCGGAGAAGCACGAGCCGTGGCTGCATTTCCACGAGCGGCTGCCCTGGCCGATGGAGATCTCCACCCGGGTCGACATCCTCGGCTCCGGCGACTCCTTCCGGAACCTGGAGCACCGGCTGCGGATGATCCGCTCCCAACAGCTCGACTACGCCGAGCACGGCATCGACGCCCCGCCCGAGCTGGAACGACTCGCCAAGCGGGCCCTGGTGATCGGTGACGAGATGACCACCGGCCTGCCGGTCGACTCGGCCCGCGCCCACGGCTGGCACCGGATCGCCGTCGGCGGCCGGACCCGGGAGGAGTGCCTGGAACGGGCCCGCCGACTCATCCAGCTCTACTCGCGCGAGCTGCGCATCTCGCTTCAGCACCCGAAGAACCAGGACTGGCTGGCCCGGGAGTTCATCCCGGGCGAGCCGATCGCCAACACCGGGTACGTCCGCCGGATGCCGGTCAACCTGCTCGCCGCCGCTCTGCCGCAGGCCGCCTCCACGGTCGGCGACCGTCGGGGCGACCTGATCGGCCGGACCGCCGGCACCTGCCGCCGGCCGGTCTTCCTCGACCTGCACTTCCCCATGGAGGTACGGGAACGCTCCGGGCTGGCCGTGTTCGTCGCCGAGCCGGGCGGTGGCAAGTCGACCCTGCTGGGCGCGCTCGGCTACCTGGCCGCCCGCCGGGGCGTCCAGGTGACCCTGCTCGACCCGTCCGGCCCGCTGGCCCGGTTGTGCAACATGCCCGAGCTGCGGCCGTACTCCCGGGTGCTCAACCTGACCGGATCCGAGCACGGCACGCTCGCGCCGTACTCGCTCATCCCGACCCCACTGCGGACGGAGTTCGTCAGCGGACCGGCGGGCGACCGGGAGTTCGAGATCGCGGTCACCAACGCCCGAGCCGAGCGGCGCATGCTGGTGCAGGACATCTGCATGATGCTGGTGCCGCCCCAGGTGGCCCGGGAGGCCTCCACCGCCACCCTGTTCCGGCACGCGGTGCGCCAGGTGCCGGCCGAGGAGACGTCCACCCTGGACGACGTGGTCGCCTGCCTCGGTCAGCTCGACGACGACGCCGGCAAGGAACTCGCCAACCTCCTGTTGGACACCGCCGAGATGCCGCTGGCGCTGCTCTTCTTCGGCCGGCCACCGGAGGGGCTGCTCGGCGCGGACGCCGCCCTCACCGTGATCACCATGGCCGGGCTACGCCTGCCCGACCTCAAGATCGAGCGCGAGTACTGGTCGGCCGAGGAGTCGCTGGCCCTGCCGATGCTGCACACCGCCCACCGGCTCGCGGTCCGCCGCTGCTACGGCGGTTCCATGTCCTCCCGGAAGCTGGTCGGCCTGGACGAGGCCCATTTCATGGAGGGCTGGCGCTCCGGCCGGTCGTTCCTGGTCCGGCTGGCCCGCGACTCCCGGAAGTGGAACCTCGCCGCGCTGGTCGCCTCGCAGAACCCACGCGACATCCTCGGACTCGACGTGCAGAACCTCGTCTCCACGGTCTTCGTGGGCCGGATCGCCGAGGACGCCGAGATCGCCTCCGAGGCGCTCCGGCTGCTGCGGGTGCCGGTCAACGACGGCTACGAGGCGACTCTGGCCTCCCTGTCGGCCGCCGACGCGTCGTCGGCCAGCCGACTCGGGTTCCGGGAGTTCGTCATGCGCGACGTCGACGGCCGGGTGCAGAAGGTCCGGGTGGACGTCTCGTACGTCGACGGGCTGCTCGAGCACCTCGACACCACCCCTGCGGCGGTCGCCACGAACGCCGCGAACCTACCGAGCATCCTCTCGGACCTGGAGGCGTGACATGGTGGCGAGGGCCCCGGCACGGATCGCGGCACTCCTCCTCGCCGTCGGCGTACTCGCGATGGCCACGATCGTCTGGCCCGCGGTCGGCGCGACGGCGGCCCCACCCCCGGCGGCCCAGGCCCGCGCCGACCTCTGCACCACGCAGGAGTGGCAGGCCGACTTCCGCGCCTGCGTAGCGAAGCTGCAGGACGTGACCGAGGCACGGGCGGAATGCCTCTCGCCACCGACACCTGGCACGCCCGACGCTGGCCTGGCCGGCTGGTTCGCCAGTGCCCCAAGCGCTGATACCGGTAGTGGCATAGTCGGGCGTTACAGCCTGTACGGCTACGCGGGTTACGGCTACACCACCTACGACGTGGACGGCGGATGTGCATCCAGCATCCTCCACCCGGATTACAAATTCACCACGACGGTTGCGAACGGCGAGTTCATGATCGCGACAGCGATCATTGGAGCATCCAATGCTCTGCGGGAGCGGGCCTGGGGGCCACAGGCCATGTGGGGCTGGGCCGACCCGTTAGTGGAACAGGCCACCAAGGCCGTCTACCAGAAGGTGTTCAGCGTCTTCGGAATCGTCACCCTCTGCGTGGTCGGGCTCTACCTGCTCTGGCGGTCCCGACAGTCGGACATGAGCAACGCGATGACCACGGCCGGTTGGGCGCTGCTGGTAATGGTGACGGTGACCGCGCTGGCCGCCTGGCCGGTGAAATCGGCCAGTATCGCTGACGGCACCCTGGTCACGACACTGGCTGTCGTCCATGACGCGGTAGGGCCGCAATCGAAGGAACCCGCTCCGGGACGCTGCATCGACCCCGATCCGAACAGGTGCAAGGATCTTCGTTCACCGGCCGTGCGGGCCAGTGACACCGCAACTGACACGATGCTCTACCGCAACTGGTTGCGAGGTTTGCTCGGATCAGCAGACAGCGAGACGGCCAAGAAGTACGGACCGGCCTTGTACGACGCCCGCTCGCTGACGTGGGGGGAAGCCCAGTCCATGCGGGCGAACCCCGACACTCGCACCTCAATCATCGAAGCCAAAAAGCAGCAATGGATGAAGGTCGCTGAGCAGATCAAGAAGGAGGACCCGGAGGCCTACGAGTACCTCCAGGGGATCCGCGACATGGACCGGGTGGGCGCGGGCTTCATCGCGGTGCTCGCCGCCGCCCTCTTCGCCATGTTCGACCTGATCGCCTCCCTGCTGGTCCTCCTCGGCTTCCTGCTCTTCCGGTGGGCGGTGATCGCGGCGCCGATCCTCGGCACCATCGGTCTGATGCGTCCGGCGAGCGCGGGTCTCCGACGTCTCGGCAACGCTGTCGTCGCAGCGGTGTTCAACATCGCCATCTTCGGCACCGGCGCGGCCATCTATCTCTTCGCGGTCGACCTGATCATGAACACGCCCACCCTGCCCGGCTGGCTCCAGGTGGTTCTGGTCTGGCTCTGCGGTGTGGTGGGCTGGCTGCTGCTGCGGCCGTACCGACGGATCACCCAACTCGGCGGCGGGAAGGAGAGCGGCGAGGCGTCCGGCCCCGGTGGTTCCTGGCATCGCCGGTTCTTCCGGGACATGCGTACGGCCGCCCGGCTGGAGGAGGCCGAGACCGGCCACCGTGCGGACTCGGCACCGGGCCAGAAACGGGGAGCAGTGGTCGAGCAGACCCGGCTCCGGCCGGAGTCACGCCGGGAGGACCCCGCGCACGGCCCGACGCGCACCGACACCCTCGCGGTCGCCGGAACGGAACCACGGGAACGCCCGGACGGTCGCGAACGCGCGGACGAGACGGTGGCCCGGGACGAGCCGCGTCGTACCGAGCGGACCACCACGCCGCCGCGTCCCCGCCGGGCACAGACCACCTGGACGGAGCCGGACGTGCCGGAGGAGAGCCCTTCCTTCGTGATCTACCGCCCCGGCTCGACGGAGCGCACCCCCGCTCCCACCCCGCAGGCTCCTCGGGTACGTACCGAGGCGAGGTGAGGACGTGCGACGGGCGATCGAGTTCCTTTTCACCCGGGTGCTCCGGTCCCGAATCGGCGTGGCGCTGGGCATCGGCATCCTGGTTCTCGGGGTAATCGGAGCGGCTCGGCTGGTCTCCGGCCCGGTCGACCCGTCCACCGGGCTCAGTAACCGACCGGACCGGCCGATCACCACGGTCGACCCGAATGCGGGAGACGACGGTGCGATCGCCACGGCCGCACCGCCCTCCCCGGTCACCCGCCCCGGCGCCCCGAGACCGGAGGAAGTCGCCGACCGTTTCGTCAGAGCGTGGCTCGGCGGTCGCGACATGACCAGCGAGGAGTGGCTGGCGACGATCCGGCCGCTCGCCACACCCGTTCTGGTTGAGAAGTTGACCGGAGCGGACCCGGCCGGAGTACCGGCGGAACGGACCACCGGTCCGACCACCCTCCGGCCACGGACCGAGTCGTTCGTCGAGGCACTGGTTCCCCTAAACACCGGACAGCTGCGGCTGGAACTCGTGGCACCGGAGGGACGCTGGCTGGTTGACGTCGTGGACTGGGAGCGGGCATGAGTTGCCCTGTGTCAAGCCGCCACTTGATGATCTTGTTTGAGCAGGTGTTGGAGGGCTCGGTGGCGGTCCGGGTCGTAGGGGGTGTTGGTGGTCCAGCACTTCCAGATGATGTCCAGCCAGGCGCGGGCCAGGATACGGACCGCGTGGGGATGGTCGTGGCCGCGGGCTCGGGCTCGTTGGTAGAGGTCGGCGGCCCAGGGGTTGGCGTGGCGGCTGTCACCGGCAAAGTCGCAGACGGCGTCGCGCAGTTGTTTGTCCACGGCCCAGCGGAAGGTCACGATGCGGACTTTGCCGGATTCGCGGGTCGAGGGTGCGACGCCGGCGAGGCAGGCCAGGGACGCCGGGGTGGGGAACCGGCCGCGGGCGTCGCCGATCTCGGCGAGCAGCCGGGCGGCGCGGACGGTGCCGGAGCGGGGCAGGCTGGTGAAGATGTCCCGGTCGGGGTGCAGGTCGAGGGCTTCGGTGATCTGCTGGTTCAGGGCGTCGATCTGGGCCACGATGGCGGCCAGGGTGGCGAGGTAGGCGCGGGTGATGCCGGCCAGGGTCTGTCCGTAGTTTCCGGTGGCGCCGCGAGGCGCGGCGTTGATGCGGGCGTGCAGCACGGCTGGGTCGGTGCGGCCGCAGTAGCTCGCGCTCTTCAGCCAGGCGGCCAGGCGCTTGGGCGACAGCCAGTCCAGGGCATCCTGGGTGGTGAACCGGGTCAGGAACTGCCGGCTGATCGACGAGTCGATCTCGTTGAACAGCTCGACAGTGGCCGGCAGCGTCGTGGCCAGGTGGGCGCGCAGCTGGTTGGCGACCGCGATGCGGTGGGCGACCAGGTCTTTGCGAGCGCGGCACAGCTTGCGCAGCCCGGTGGTTGTCTCGCTGTCCAGCACGAGCGGGGTCAGCCGGCGCCGGTCGGTGCGGACGGTGTCGGCCAGGACGTAGGCGTCAAACCGGTCGTCCTTGTTCCCGGCCGAGCCGTACCGTCGGCGCAGTGCCTTGACCTGCGAGGGTGGGATCACGTACACGGTCGTGTCGGCGGCCAGCAACGCATCTACGATCGGCCCGTCCGGACGTTCGATGCCGACCGCGTCCACCCGATGCCGGTCAAGCAGATCGATCAGCCGTCTCAGGCCGGTCCTGGTGTATTTCAGCGCCAGCCGCTCCAGCGGCTCACCGTCGGCGTCGACCACGCAGACCGCGTAGTCGTCCTTGGCCCAGTCCACCCCGGCCGAGTTGCCTCGCGCCGGCACGGCGGTGTCGGTCACACTCATAGTTGCCTCTCCGCTGCGCTACCAGTGGGGAAGCACCTGGCGGTTCCGGGACACCACTGCCGGTCGCTCATTGAGCGGCGCTCGATGGCGCATAGCCCTGTTGCCAGTCGGGGTGTCCCGGGCCGCCGGGCCTCGCAGAACTCATGCTGGACCTCGAAGGTCGAGCGAGCTGGGCGATGGCCCGACGGTCACCGGTGCACTCGAACCAACCTCAGCTCGAGTGAGACAAGGGTGCACCAATGAGCGACACCACCCGGAAGGCCTCGCCCCGACGGCAGGTGCGCGTCGGGGCACTGGCAGCAGCGTTGACCGCATCGATGGCGTTGCTCTGCTGCACGGGCGGAGCCGGCGCGTTCTTCCTCACCGAACTCGGTGGCGAGACCGATCAGATGATCAATGCGGGGGCGTTGAACTGTGGTACCGAGAACACCGTCGACGTGACCGGAGACATGCCCCGGTTCACCGAGTACGGCGAGCGGCAGCTCCGTAACGCGGCCATCATCATCAAGGTCGGACAGGACATGGAGCTACCCCCACGGGCCTGGGTGATCGCCGTCGCCACCGCCATGCAGGAGTCCGGGCTCCGGAACCTGGCCAACAGTACGGTGGCGGGTTCCAACGACATCCCCAATGAGGGGGTCGGCTGGGACCACGACTCGCTGGGCCTGTTCCAGCAACGTGCCGGATGGGGCACGGTCCGTCAGCGGATGGATCCCGCCTACGCCGCCCGGAAGTTCTACGAGAAGCTGGTCAAGGTCGACAACTGGCAGCAGCTCCCGCTGACGGTGGCGGCCCAGAAGGTACAGATCAGCGCCTTCCCGGACGCGTACGCCAAGCACGAGGAACTGGCCAGCAGGATCGTGGACGCGCTGGCCGGCGGAGCTGCCCGGACGGTCCAGATCTCCGGGAGGAAGGTCTGCGATGCGGCGGCGGGCGGTGAGATCGCCGCGTCGGGTTGGACGGCGCCCATCCCCGGCGGGGTCGGTTCGGGATTCCGCACTGCGGAGCGGCCCAAGCACAACGGCGTGGACATCGCCGCCCCCAAGGAGACCAAGATCCGCGCTGCCGCCAGCGGACGGGTCCTGGTCGCCAGGTGCGACCCCGACAACCGGGAGCGGCTCAGCTGCGACGAGGACGGCTGGCCGAACAAGGGCGGCTGCGGTTGGTTCGTCGACATGCTGCACGCCGGCGGCTACATCACCCGTTACTGCCACATGCTCCACAAGCCTCTCGTCGTTCCCGGGCAGATGGTCGAGGCGGGCGAGGTCATCGGGGAGGTGGGCAGCAGCGGCAACTCCTCCGGTCCGCACCTGCACTACGAGGTGCACGTCAACGAGGACCGGAGCAGTCGCGGCGCCATCAACCCGGTGCCGTTCATGAAGGAGCGGGGTGCCCCGCTGAAAGGCGCGGCGTGAGGGGTCGGGTCCCATGACCGGTCCACTCCCAGACCCCTTCGCCGGTCAACCCGACTGGGCCCCGCTTCCGCCCCGGCCGATCCGGTTGGCGCCCGCTACCGGGCTGGTCGATCTACGCGGACGGCGGGTCGTGATCGGGCTGCCCGGCACGGGGTGGCGCGGGGACCTCCGCGCCGATCAGCGGGTGGTGCAGAACAGTCGGACGTACGTTCCGGTGATTCCCGAGAACGAGTGGTACCGAGCTGAGTCCGAGCAGGTGGAGGTATTCGCGCCGCTGGTTCCGGTGGAACGGGTCTGGGTGGAGACCCTGGGAATCCGCCCCACAGCCGATACCCCACGCGACCCGACACCGCGCATGGTCTCGCTGGATGGGCCGTCGCGTCGGCCGCCGACTCCGGTCTTCGAGGCCGATGCGGTAACGGGCCGACGGGTCGTCCACGTGGTCGGTCCAGCCGAACGCCGTGATCTACGCGCCGTCACCGAGCCTTACTCCGGCCCTGACTGGGACATCTGTGTACGGGTGACCGCCGAACTGGACTGGTACCGCTGGGCTTGGCGCGGCCTGCCCCCGACCACCCTCGAGGTGCCCGTCCACCTGCTCTGGATCGAGTAGACCGGTTCAGGACAACTCGGCGCGGCAGACGCGCCAGCCGTCATGTTCCCGCAACTCGAAGCGCCACCCATCGGTAAGGCTCTGTTGGATACCATCGATGGATGCGCTTCTCCTGACCACCGCTGTCACCAGCGCATCCGAGGGTCCGTCCTTGGAGACAACAACCCCTTCGACATTGATTGAGAAGGTCACTCCAAGTTCTCGCTCACGGTTGACAATCTGGTCCCGGAACCGCCCGATAGGAGCCAGGCCCGCAGAATCCTCACAGGCGTGTTCCCTGGCTCGTGCGTCGTTTCGGTCGACCAGAAATGCCTGTAGGTAGTTCACCACTACGACTCCCGGCGACGTTCGGTCCGGGGCGCTGGCGCGGCTGTAGAGGACGTAGACGGTGACGGCCGCGCTCAGACAGACCACGGCAAGTACGACACCCGCCACCGTCAGGGCCGTCCGCAGCCGACGGCGCGGCGGCACCGGAACCGGCTGGGCCGGGGGTGGCGCCAGATCCTCCTGCGGGGCCCGCTGCGCCGGTACGCGGGACACCTGGGAACCGGCGGGGGGCTGCACTGATTCCACCCCCTGAGGCTATCGGCTGGACGCCTCGTACCCAATGCCCCGGAAGCCGGCGATCTTCACCTGACTCGTCCCGCTTCGCCGGATCGACACGGTTCGCGATCTCGCTGCGCGCACCGCCGTCGCACATCCCGGACCGCCACCCCGACCTGGGATACCGTCTCTGCTCGGGGAGGTTCGACCGGCCTCGGGAAGAGAGGTGGACGGGTGGCCAACATCAAGGGGCCCGCCAGCCGTGCCGCCGCCCTGCACCGACGGGCCGCCGCAACCACGGCCGCCGCCGCCACCATCCTGGACGACACCCGTCCGGTCCCCGCCGATCAACGTCGACAGTACGAACTGGCCGACCGGCTCCGCCGGGCGGCGGAGGCGTTGGCACCAGGCTGGGCAGGTGCCGCACTGGACTCGCTCACCCCGGACGTACCGCCCGGTGACGAGGTGCCCCCTTTCGTCCGGGTCGGTACCGCCGCCCCGCTCGACGACGCGCGTTTTCCCGCGCTGGTGCCCCTGCCGGGCACCGGCCACCTGGTCATCGACACCGACGTCAGTGACCCGCGCGTCGCAGGTCTCCTCCGTGCCGTTCTGCTCCGGCTGCTGGCTGCCTCGCCTGCCGGTTCCCTACTGGTTCGCGCAGTCGACGGCGCCACCGGCACACCGCCCCACGTGTCGGCTACGGCACCTGCCGGAACACCGCCCCGCGTGTCGGCCAGGGCATCCACCGCAGCCACAGCGGACACGCTGGCCACCGGAACGCCCGGAGCGACATCACACCCGCCCGCCGAGGGGCGACCCGGGCCGACGGCCGATCCGCGCGTCACCGGGGGGCCCGGACCGACGGCCGACGGATCCGCCGACGACGGCCCCCCGGCACCCACCGAGTCCGCCGACGGCAGGGCCCGGGCGTCGACGGGGCCCGAAGGAGACAGCGCCCCGGCGCCTGTCGACCCGGCCGGCGGCAGTACCCGAGCACCGAGTGGCTCCAGTGGCATCCCGACGCCGGTCGACTCCGGCGGCACAGGAACGGTCGCGGAGCGGACCAGCCAGACCTTCGCCGGCTTCGCCCCGCTCGCCGATGCCGGTCTGCTGCCACCACCCGCCACGGATCCCGCCGGCCTGCGGGCGGTGCTCAGCGAGGCCGAGCAGTGGGTGGCCTCCGGTACTGCCCGGCAACGCCGGCACGACCGCACCATGCTGCTGGTGATCGCCGCACTGCCGCCGGGAGTCGAGTCGCACGACCTGGCGCGGATCGAGGCACTGGCGCGGTGCGGCCACCGTGCCGGCCTGCACCTGGTCGTCGCCGGTTGGCCCCCCTCGGCGGCCGGTCACCCACCGCTGGCGAGCGCCACCAACACCAACACCAACGGGGACGGCACGACGCGGTCCCGCGCACCCGGCCCGGCCATCGTCCCCACCGCACCGGACGCGGGCCGCACCGGGGCCGCGACCCTGCCGCACGCGACGGAGATCGCGATCCGCAACGCGTACGCCCTGCTGGGCGACCCGCCCGGCACCTCGTTCGCCAGCCCCGGCGCGGATCCGCCGACGGGTCTGAACTCTCCGGTCCTCGTCGAGGACGACCCGCCGGCCGGGTTGGTCGAGGCGGTCTGCCGCCGGCTGGCCCGACGGGTGGCCGCCGGTGCACAGCTCACACTCGCCACCCTCCTTCCCCCCGCCGACGCGCCCCGCTGGGAGACGAGTTCCGCGACCGGCCTCGCCACGGTGGTAGGCGACGCGGACGGACGGACGGTGACCCTCGGCCTCACCGAGCTGACCCCGCACTGGCTGATCAGCGGGCGGGCGGGCAGCGGACGGGCGGACTTCCTGACCAACGTGCTGTTCGGCCTGGCCGCCCGGTACGGACCGGACGAGCTGATCATGCACCTGGTGGACCTGGCCGACGGCGAGTCGTTCACCGAGTTTCTCCAGACCCGGCGGGACCGGTCGTGGGTGCCGCAGGTCGCGACGGCCGCGCTCGCGGCCGACCGGGAGTACGTGCAGTCACTCTTCGGCCACCTCGAAGCGGAACTGCGTCGGCGCGAGGAGGCCGGACACCGCGCCGGTGGGCAGCGCTTCGTCGAACTGCGCCAGCACCAAACCCTGCCCCGGATCGTCTGCGTGATCGACAACGTGTCGCTGCTGTTCCGGGACGGCCGCCCCGGACACCGCCCGGGGCAGCGTGACCGGCTCGGCGTCGACCTGGCCGGACGGTTGGAGACCCTGGCCCGCGCCGGTCGGGCGTACGGGATCCACCTGGTCCTGGCCGGGGAGGGTGACCTCGGTCTCGCCGCCGGAGCCGCCTCCCGGGACTCCGTGCTCGGCCAGTTCCCGGTACGGGTGGCGTTACCGGGCGGCGGCGCGGTGCTCGAGCCGACCAACGACGCCGCCGCCGGTCTGGCGGTGGGCAGCGCGGTGGTCAACACCGCGGGCGGGCTCGGCGGCCCGCGCGGGGCAACCCGGGGGCACGAGCGGATGGTGCGTTTCCCGGATCCGCTCGACGATCCGGCCTCGCTCGCCGCGCTGCGGCGCGACCTCTGGGCAGCCCGGCCCGCCGGGTCGTCCCCACCCGTGGTCTTCGCCGGTTACGCCCGACCGGTGCTGCGTAACGACCCCTGCTACCGGGCCGCCGAGGCCGGGCGGGCCCGCACGCCGGCCGCGTTGCTCGGTCGGGCGGTGGACGTGTCCCGTTCGACGGTGTCGGTGCCGCTCGTCCCGGTGGCCGGTCGCAACCTGGTGGTCCTCGGCACCGGCCCGGAGTCCGCGTCGTTGCTGGCGAGCATTGTCCGGAGTGTCGCCGCGCACCACGGGTCGGGCAGCGCCCGGTTCGTCGTCGCCGCGCTGACCAGGAACGCGGGGGACGTCGCCGCCGCTCTCGCCGCCGAGCTGGCCGCCCGACACACCGTCGAGACGGTCGACCTGTCCGGCCTGCTCGCCGTCCTGGACGACGAGCACCCCGGCTACCTGGTGCTGTTCGGGGCGGACGGTCCGGGCGGGGTGCCGGACGGGCCGCTGCGTGCCCTGCTGCGGGACGGCCCACCCACCGGACGGCACGTGCTGGGCTGGTGGCGTTCGGCGTCGGCCTTCGGTGCGCTGCTCGATCCGGATGACGGGGTCGGCAAGGTGGCGTCGGTGGTGGTGGTCGACGTGCCCGCCAACCAGCTGACACCGATCGTCGGGCGCCCGGTGCAGTGGTCACCCCGGCCCGGACGGGCGCTGCTCTGGGACGGCTCGGACGGGTCGGGCACGGTCCTGGTCCCGTTCGCCACCGACGGGGACGGGGAAGCGGGATGACCGAGGTCAGGAGCACGCCGACGCAGCGGGTCGCGCCGGAGGAGCCGCCCCCCTCCGATCCGGTCGCCGCCGCGTGGACCGACTATCTCGCCGCCGCGCGGCAGCTCGACGGGGTACGACGTGGCGCGGCCACCGCCGCGGGCGAGCAGGCCCGGTCGGTCCAGGCCGCCCGGGAGGAGCTGACCGTGGTACGGGCCCGCCTGGCGGCCCAGCAGTCCCGCCTCCGCGAACGGGGCGTACCGACGATGGCGCTGGTGCCGTCCCCGCCCGAGGTCACGGTTGCGGCCCGGTCGATGGCGGCCGGGCCGGCGGCGGTGCTGACGGCGCTGCGGACCGCCCGGGAGTACGCGGACGCCGCCGACGGCGTGCTCGACGCGCGTGGGTGGGTGGCGGTCGTCGGGGTCTGGCGCGCTTCCCGGCCGGAGGGCTGGCCGGACCGGCTGCGGAACCTTCTGGTCTACGGGCCGGTGGCGGTGCTGGGGCCGCTGCTCCAGGTCGTCCTCGTGCTGACCGGTTCCGGGGCACGGATCGCACTGGCGGTGCTGCTCGGCCTGGTGCTGCCGGCGGTGGCGTTCGCGGTGGGCTGGGTGGGCGTGGGCCGCTTCTTCCGTCCGGGTCCGGACGGACGACTGGATCGCACCCCCCGCTTCGGCGTACTGGTGTGCGGGGTCCCGGCGGCGCTGTGCACCGCCGGGATCCTGGTGGCCGTGCTGACCGGTTGAGTCGTGGCGCGGCCCTCGGTCAGCGGCGGATGATCAGGGCCATCGCCTCGGCGCGGGACTTCGCGTCGCGCTGGAGGGTGCCGCGCACCGCAGAGGTGATCGTCTCCGCGCCGGACTTCTGGATGCCCCGCATCGCCATGCACATGTGCTCGCATTCGAGCACCACGATGACGCCACGCGGAGCGAGCCGCTCCATCAGCAGGTCGGCGATCTGCGAGGTGAGCCGTTCCTGCACCTGCGGCCTGCGGGCGAAGACCTCGACCAACCGGGCCAGCTTCGACAATCCGGTGATCCGCCCGTCCGGGCCGGGAATGTAGCCGATGTGCGCGCTGCCCCGGAAGGGGAGCAGGTGGTGCTCGCAGAGGCTCATCACGTCGATGTCCCGGACGAGCACCAGCTCCTCGTGGTTGGCCTCGAAGGTGGTGGTGAGCACCTTCTTCGGGTCGACCCGGAGGCCGGCGAAGAGTTCGGCGTACGCGCGGGCGACCCGGGCGGGGGTCTGGAGCAGTCCGTCGCGGTCGGGGTCCTCCCCGACCGCGATCAGGATCTCGCGTACCGCCTTCTCGATCCGGCCGAGGTCGACGGCGTTCTCCACCGGGAGGCCGGTGAGCTTGCCGTTGATCAGGCGGGCGGCGAGGTAGTCCAGTGCCTCGTCACCGTCGGGCTCGGTGGACGAGGCGGCCAGCGCAGGATCGTCCTGGCTGGCCGCCTGTTCGCGCGGGTTCAGTGGGTACCGTCCGAGCTGTTCGCGGAGCCGCCGAGGTTGTGCGGGGCGGTGCCGAGGTTGTTCGGGGAGGCGCCCAGGTTGTTCGGCGAGGTGCCGCCGCCGACCGCGGCCCGGACACCGTCCGCCTCGGCCTGCGCCTTCAGCGCGTCCTGCTCGGCGGGGGTGAGCACGGGCGGCTCGGTGGAGGGCTGCCGCTTGCCGAAGCCGTTGTACGGCGCCATCGGCGGACGCTTCACCACCCGGTGACAGATCCGGGCCATGTCGGCGGTGGAGAGGGTCTCCTTCTCGATCAGCTCGAGGACCATGGCGTCCAGGACGTCCCGGTACTCGACCAGGATCTCCCAGGCCTCGTCGTGCGCCAGCTCGATCAGTGCCCGCATCTCGCTGTCGATCTCGGCGGCCACCGCGTCCGAGTAGTCCCGCTCGTGGCCCATGTTGCGCCCGAGGAACGGCTCGTCACCACTGGTGCCGTACTTGATGGCACCGAGCTTCGAACTCATGCCGTACTGCGTGATCATCGCGCGGGCGAGCTGGGTGGCCTTCTCGATGTCGTTGCCGGCACCGGTGGTCGGCTCGTGGAAGACCAGCTCCTCGGCAGCCCGGCCGCCGAGTGCGTAGGCGAGCGTGTCGATCATCTCGGCGCGGGTCTGGGTGTACTTGTCTTCGGTGGGCAGCACCAGGGTGTGCCCCAGCGTCCGGCCGCGGGACAGGATCGTCACCTTGTGCACCGGAGCGGCGTGCGGCAACGCCCAGGCGACCAGCGCGTGCCCACCCTCGTGGTACGCGGTGATCTTTTTCTCCTGGTCGCCCATCACCCGGGTCCGCCGCTGCGGACCGGCGATGACCCGGTCGATCGACTCCTCGAGCGAGTCGTTCGTGATCGCCCGCTCCTCCTTGCGCGCGGTGAGCAGGGCGGCCTCGTTGATGACGTTGGCCAGGTCGGCGCCGCTGAAGCCGGGGGTCCGGCGGGCGACCGAGTCGAGGTCGACGTCGGGCGTGAAGGGCTTGCCCTTGGCGTGCACCCGGAGGATCGCCTTGCGTCCCTCCATGTCGGGCGCGTCCACCGGGATCTGCCGGTCGAACCGGCCCGGACGCAGCAGTGCCGGGTCGAGGATGTCCGGCCGGTTGGTGGCGGCGATCAGGATGACGCCGCCCTTGGTGTCGAAGCCGTCCATCTCGACGAGGAGCTGGTTGAGCGTCTGCTCGCGTTCGTCGTGACCGCCACCCATGCCGGCACCACGGTGCCGGCCGACCGCGTCGATCTCGTCGACGAAGACGATCGCCGGGGCGTTCGCCTTGGCCTGCTCGAAGAGGTCACGGACGCGGCTGGCACCGACACCGACGAACATCTCGACGAAGTCGGAACCGGAGATCGAGTAGAACGGCACCCCGGCCTCACCGGCGACGGCGCGGGCGAGCAGCGTCTTACCCGTACCGGGAGGCCCGAACAGGAGCACGCCCTTGGGGATCTTGGCACCGAGGGCCTGGTACTTCGTCGGGTTCTGCAGGAAGTCCTTGATCTCGTGCAGCTCCTCGACGGCCTCCTCGGCCCCGGCCACGTCCCCGAACGTGGTCTTCGGGGTGTCCTTGGTGATCATCTTCGCCTTGGACTTGCCGAAGTTGAGCACCCGGGAGCCGCCACCCTGCATCTGCGACATGAAGAACAGCAGCAGGAGCACGAGCAGGGCGATCGGAAGCAGGTTCACCAGCAGGGTGACCAGGACGCTGTCCGACGACACCTCGGTGTCGGCCGGACCGGTGACCCGGTTGGCCGCCTTGGCCGCGAGGACCTGCTCCCAGACGCGGTCGCCGACCTCGTACGGGAACTGCGCCTCGATCTTGTCGGTGGTGGTGTCACCGAACTTGGCCTTGTCCTTCAGGTCGATCCGGAGCGTCTGCTCCTTGTCCTGGAAGACGACCTTGTCGATCTGCGCGGTGTTGAGCCGGTCGAGTGCGACCGACGTGTCGACCTTGTGGTAGCTCGGGCCACCGGTGAACAACTGACTGAGCAGAATCGCGCCGGCGATCACCAGGATGATCCAGACCACCGGGCGGCGGAAGAAACGCGTACGTTCCATACTGTTGTCGAGCGCCGAGGCGCCCGGACCCTCCTGATCGACGTCCTGACCGTCTGATGGCTATTCGCCGCCGAGGCGGCGGCCGGAGCCGCCGTTCTTCGGGCTGGCCTCGACCCCGAGACGCTAATCGCCGCGTCGCGGTCATTCGACGGTACACCGTGCGGACAACGAGCGAGCTCGCGAGGGCCGCAGTCGCGCACCGCCGGCATGACTCGGCGTGACCGACGGCTCCGTCAGCTCCTCACCATCCACCCGGGTCCCGGGCGAGAGCCGGCGTGACGTCGGCACCGCTCCCGGTCGCCGACCGGTGGTCGACGGCCCGGTCGCGGGACTGCTCCCACGCCACCGGACCACCACGGTAGTCCCGATACCTGGGAGCGCGCTGTACGTCCACTCGATGTCCACCGATATCGCCTGCGCTGCGGGCAGCGGCGGCGGCCACCGGCGACGGGGTCGACCACCGGGGCGGGGCCGACCCGGGACGGTCAGGAGCGGGCGTAGACCTGGGGCTTGAGTACGCCCACGTAGGGCAGCTCGCGGTAACGCTCGCCGAAGTCGAGGCCGTAGCCGACGACGAACTCGGTCGGGATGTCGAAGCCGACGTACTTCACCGGAACCTCGACCTTGACCGCGTCGGGCTTGCGGAACAGCGCCACGACCTCGACGCTCGCGGCCGAACGCGACTCCAGGTAGCGCAGCAGCCAGGAGAGGGTGAGGCCGGAGTCGACGATGTCCTCGACCACCACCACGTGCCGGCCGGCGATGTCGCGGTCGAGGTCCTTGAGGATCCGGACCACACCGGACGAGGTGGTGCCCTGGCCGTACGAGGAGACGGCCATGAACTCCAGCTCGGCGGGGGGACCGTGCCGCCCGAGCGCCCGGGCGAAGTCGGCCATGAACATGACCGCGCCCTTGAGCACGCAGACCAGCAGCAGCCCGTCCTCGACGTCGGCGTAGTCCGCCGAGACCTGCTTGGCCAGCTCAGCGGTCTTCTCGCGGATCTGCGCCTCGGAAATGATCACGTGGTCGATGTCGGCGTCGTACCAGGAGCCGTCAGCCATGCCCCCTAGCCTGCCGTACGCCGCTCGGTCGCCGTCGGCGGGGCCGCCCTTTTCGCGCGTCCCCGCCGACGCCCCGGCACCGGCGCCGTCCGACCCGTCCGACTGGGCCGATCCGGCCCTCACCCCGACCCCGCAGCCCAGGCGACCAGGAGCGTCAGCAGGGCCGGGATCGCCAGCGGCGACCCTCTTCGGTCGGTTTCCAGTCGGCCGAGTCCCGGCTGTCGACGGTGATCCCGAGCGCCGAACCGGCCGTGAGGGCGAGGAGGAAGAGGAGGAGCAGGAGAAATTCCATGGCGGCGCTCGCTTTCCGTGAGGTGTCCGTCGTTCCCGCCGCCGGTGCGCACCGGACCGGTCCAGTCTGCGACCGCCCAGGGATCAGGAACAGTGGCAGGGATGCCACTGCACCTCGAATTCCTGCCACCCCTGCGGTTACCCTGGTCACATGCTGCGAACCGTCGCCGTTCTCGCGCTGGACCGCGTCGCCCCGTTCGAGCTGGGTGTGCTCTGTGAGGTCTTCGGCACCGACCGGACGGCCGACGGTCTTCCCGGCTACCGGTTCGCCGTGTGCGGCGTCGACGGCGCTCCGGTGCGTACCTCGTCGGGGTTCACCCTGCTCCCGTCGGCCGACCTGGCGCCGGTCGACGACGCCGACCTGGTCGCGGTGCCGGCCCACCCCAGCGACGCGGAGGTCCCACCGGAGGTGCTGGCCGCGCTGCGTCGGGCCGCCGACCGGGGCGCGTACGTGTTCAGCGTCTGCTCCGGGGCCTTCGTGCTCGGCCAGGCCGGACTGCTCGACGGCCGCGACTGCACGACCCACTGGCGGTACGTCGACGACCTCCAGGAACGCCACCCCCTGGCCCGGGTCCGGTGCAACGCGCTCTACGTGCAGGACGGTCCGCTGCTGACCAGCGCGGGCACCGCCGCCGGCATCGACGCCTGCCTGCACCTGGTCCGGCAGGAGCACGGCTCGGCGGTGGCCACCCGGCTCGCCCGCCGGATGGTCGTCCCGCCGCACCGCGACGGCGGGCAGGCGCAGTACGTCGAGGCGCCGATCCCCAGGGCACCGGAGGCACCGACCCTGGAACCGGTGCTCACCTGGCTGATGGGGCACCTGGACCGACCGCTGACCGTGGAGGAACTGGCCGAACGCGCCGGCATGAGTGCCCGTACCTTCGCCCGGCGGTTCCGCGCCGAGACCGGCACCACCCCGCACGACTGGCTGACCAACCAGCGGGTGCTGCTGGCCCGCCGGCTGCTGGAGGAGACCCGGCTCAGCGTGGAGGCGGTGGCCGGGCAGGTTGGGTTCGGCGACGCCGCCGCGCTGCGGCACCACTTCGCCCGCCGGGTCGGGGCCACCCCGGCGGTCTACCGGGCGACCTTCCGGGACCGCGTTCTGACCAACTGAGAGCCGGCAGCGTCGGGCAGGGGCAGGTCAGGCCGGTACGAGGTGCCCGTCGCGGCGGGTGACCCGCAGTGCGCCGGGCAGGTGCACGGCCCCCTGCCCACGCCAGTCGGTGACGAGCGCGTCGAGCGCGGCGACGTGCCGGTACGACAGCGCCGCCGCCGGGGCACCCACCTCGCGAGCCCAGGCGTGCAGCACCCGGGTACGGACCGCGGGCGCGAGCCCGGCCAGCACCGCCACGACCAGCCCGCCACCGTCCGGGCGGCCCCCGGCCGCCCCGCCCGCTCCCGGACCGTCCCCGCCCGCCTCCGCGCGGGCCCCGGCGGGTCCGCCGGTCGGCACCCGGGCGGCGGCCAGCGCGTCGGCGGCGAGGTCGTCGAGGACGGCCGTGTCGGCGGCCACCAGCCGGGCCGTCCGGGCGAGGTTGTCCAGCACCCCCGGGCCGAGCGCCGCGACCAGCACCGGCAGCACGTCACTGCGGACCCGGGCCCGGGCGTACGACGGGTCGACGTTGTGCGGGTCCTCCCACGGCGTGAGCCCGAGCGCCGCACACGCCCGGCGGGTCTGCTCCCGGCTGACGTCCAGCAACGGGCGCAGCAGTGGCACCCCGGACAGGTCCCGGCGGGGTGGCATCCCGGCCAGGCCGCGTGGCCCGGCGCCCCGGGCCAGGGCGAGCAGCACCGTCTCCGCCTGGTCGTCCCTGGTGTGACCGGTGAGCAGGGCGCTCGCGCCGTACCGTCGACCAGCCTCGGCCAACGCCTGGTAGCGGGCCTCCCGCGCGGCGGCCTCCGGACCGCCGGGACGGCCCGCGACGCGCACCCGGACGGACTCCACCGGGCCGAGCCCGGTCCGTTCCGCCCACCGGGCCACGGCGGCGGCCCGTTCGGCGGAGCCGGTCTGGAGCCCGTGGTCGACGGTGACCAGCCCGGCCGCGCGCCCCAGGCGGGGTGCGACGAAGGCGGTGGCGGCGGCGAGGGCGAGCGAGTCGGCACCCCCCGAACAGGCCACCAGGACCGGACCGGAACCCGGCAGGCCCACCAGTGCCCGCCGGACGGCGACCCGGACCGCGGCTACCGCCGGCGCGAGCACGGCCACGGCCGACGGGATCAGACCGTCGGCAGCGGCCCGGCCGGACCGTGCACCCGGGCCACCCAGGCGTCGGGGTCGCCCAGTTCCTCCAGACGGGGCAGGGTCAACGGGGAGCTGAAGATCCGGTTGAAGCCGGCCATGCCGACCCGTTCGACCACGCCGTGCACGAACGTGCGGCCCTCGGCGTACTGGCGCATCTTGACCTCCACCCCGAGCAGCCGGCGGATCGCCTTCTCCAGCGGGTTGCCCGCCTCCCGGCGCCGGTTGAACCCGGCCCGGATCCGCTCCACGCTCGGGATGACCTCCGGGCCGACGCCGTCCATCACGAACTCGGCGTGCCCTTCCAGCAGGGTCATCAGCGCCGTCAACCGGTCGAGCACCGCACGCTGGGCCGGCGTCTGGACGATGTCCAGCACGCTGGCCCGGCTCTCCGGGTCCTTGATCGCGTCAGAGAGGGTGGCGATCCCCCGTCGCAACCGTTCCAGCAGGTGTTCGCCGCCCTGGGAGGCGTCGACGAAGGCCTGGACCTCGCCGAGGAAGTACGCCCGCATCCACGGCACGGCGGTGAACTGGGTGCGGTGGGTCACCTCGTGCAGGCAGACCCAGAGGCGGAAGTCGCGCGGATCGGCCTCCAGTTTCCGCTCGACCTCGACGATGTTCGGGGCGACCAGGAGCAGCTGGCCCGGGTCGGCGGAGAAGACCTCGTACTGGCCGAGCACCCGGCCGGAGAGGTAGGCCAGCACACCGCCGGCCTGCACCCCGGTCAGCCGCGACCCGATTGCCTCGGTGAGCGCGCCCGGCTGCTTGTCGCCGGAGAGTCGGCTGACCAGCGGGGTGATCACCTCACGCAGTCCGGCGATGTTGGTGGCCGCCCAGTCCCGGCGGTCCACCACCCGCACCGGTGGGTGCGTGACCTGCGCACGCAGGCCGGTGTACTCGGCCACGTGTTCGGCCGCCTCGTCGGTCAGCCGCCGCAGCTCCCCCACCACCTCGGTCGCCTCGGCGTACGAGACCCGGGGCCCCGACTTGCCCAGTGCCCCCGCGGTGGCGGCGGCCAGATCCCAGTCCACGAACTGCGCCATGCACCCCACCGTACCCGCGCCGGTACACCCCCACCCCGGCTCGCGTCGCCGCCGGCCGGGCCGGGCGACGGGAAGGTCCCCGCCGGGCGGGTGCCGCGGCGGGAACGGTCGTGGGTGGGGGCGGGGTCAGCGGCAGCCGCAGCCGGCCAGGGCCGCCCCGATCCGGTCGAGGGCCAGCCGGGTGGCGTCCGGCGTGGTCGGAGGCGTGCGGTCGGTGAGGACCGCGAAGCTGAGCAGGCGGCCGTCGGCGGTGGTGACCAGCCCGGCGATCGCGTGCACCCCGGTCAACGTCCCGGTCTTGGCCCGCACCACGCCCGCGCCGGCCCGGGTGGCCGTCGTGGCGTACCGGTCGTCGAGGGTGCCCGACCAGCCGCCCACGGGCAGGCCGCCGAAGATGCCGGCCAGCTCGGGTCGGGTGCCGTTGCCCGCGAGCGCGATCAGGTCGGTGAGCAGGGACGGGCTGATCCGGTTGGTACGCGACAACCCGCTCCCGTCGGCCAGGGCGAGTTCGTCGGCGGGCAGCCCCAGTTCGGCCGCCACCTGGTCCATCGCGGCACCCGCTCCGACGAACGACGCCGGCTGGTTACGGGCGAGGGCGACCTGGCGGGCCAGCGCCTCGGCGACCACGTTGTCACTGTCGGTGATCATGATGTCGACCAGCCGGATCAGCGGGGGCGACTCGACCCGGCCCAACTCGGTGCCGGGGGCGGGCGCCCCGGCGGGGCCGGCGCTGCCCCCACCAGGGGCCCCGCCCCGCTCGACCTTCGTCCCGGCCGGCAGGCCGAGCAGCCGGGCGAACGCCCGCCCGGCGGTGAGGTCGGGGGTGCGGTACCGCTCGGCGCCCTTGGACCCGGCGTCCGGGTCGACGCGCGCCCCGTCGGTCATCAGGGCGGTGATCGCCGCGCCGTACCCGCCGGTGGGGATGTCGGCGTCCCAACCCGGCTCGTAGACCGGGCCAGGGAAGAGCGTCGAGTCCACCGTCACCTTGGTGGGAGGTGTCCCGCCGAGGGCCTGTTTCACCTGTTCGGCGAGGACGTCCAGGCGCGCCGCCCCGGGATAGAAGCCGTTCGCGTCGATGGCGAGCGTAGGGTCGCCCCCACCGACGAGCACGACCTCACCCGGCGTCGCGCCGGCCACGGCCCGGGTGCCGATCCGGTATGCGGGGCCGCGCGCGGCCAGCACGGTCACCCCGGTGACCAGCTTGGTGACCGAGGCGGGCACGGTGCCGTCGTCCGCGCCCCGGCCGTACAGCTCCTGGCCGGTGGTGACGTCGGTGACCGAGACGTTGACCCGGCTGCCCAGGCCGGCTGCGCCGACCAGCGGGTCGAGCGCGGCCCGGACCCCCTCCGGGGTCGGGACGGGAGCGGTGCCGGACGGCAGCCCCAGCACGGGCACGGGAGCGGCCTCGGGTTCGCGGGCGTCCGCCGTCGGCCCGGCGTCCCCGCCGAGCCAGCCGGCCACCGGGCCGGGCCGGACCACGACCAGCCCGGTGCCGACGACGACCAGCAGCAGGACGGCCGCCAGCACCGTCAGCAGCGTGCGTCGCCGCCGCGGGGTGGTTGCGCCGTCCGGCGGCGGGCCCTGTGGAGCCGTCGGTGGTGCGACGGATGGGCCGGGCGGCGGGGATCCGGCCGCGGCCGGCACACCGGGGGCCACCGGGACGGCCGGGTGCGCGGAAGGGGCCGGGTCGGCGGGGCGGGCCGGGTGCACGGCAGGGGTGGTGTCGGCGGGACGGGCCGGCGGCCGGTAGACCGGGGGCGGCGGCCGCCCGGTGCCGGGGGCGTCCGCCCGGGGACGATCGTCGACCGGCGTGGGCGACACCTGCGCGGGACCGTGCGCTCCGGGTACCACCACCCGACCGGTGACCCGCTCCGGACGACCCGGAGCACGGTCGCCTCCCGGGCGGTAGTGTGAGTCTTCCCTCCCCACAGCCCCCTCCTCCCCCACGAAAAACGGCTTGGGCGACACTACTTCGGTCCGAAGACTATGCGGCGCCCGACGCCGGCGGGTGCGCATCGCCCCGTCCGGGGGTGTCACTGTTCGTTAGCCAGCGTCGGCAAACGTAGGGAGCGTGAGATGGATTTCGACGTCACGGTTGAGATCCCCAAGGGTCACCGCAACAAATACGAGGTGGACCACGCGACCGGCCGGATCCGGCTGGACCGCACGCTCTTCACGTCCACGCAGTACCCGGCGGACTACGGCTTCATCGAGGGCACCCTGGGTGAGGACGGCGACCCGCTGGACGCCCTGGTCCTGGTGCCCGAGCCGACCTTCCCGGGCTGCCTGATCCGCTGCCGCACCATCGGCATGTTCCGGATGACCGACGAGAAGGGCGGGGACGACAAGGTCCTCTGCGTGCCCTACGAGGACCCGCGTCAGGAGCACCTGCGCGACATCCACCACCTGGGCGAGTTCGACCGGCTGGAGATCCAGCACTTCTTCGAGGTCTACAAGGACCTGGAGCCGGGCAAGTCGGTCGAGGGCGCGACCTGGGTGGGACGTACCGAGGCCGAGGCGGAGATCCGGGCGTCGTACCGGCGGCACCAGGAGGCGGTGGCGCGCGGCGAGGCCACGCACTGACCGTGACCGGACGTATCCGGTGACACCGGGCCGGGGGCCGCTCAGCCGAGCAGCCCCCGGGCCCGGTCGTACAGGTCGAGCACCGCGCAGGCCACCGGCACCACCGCGACCACCAGCAGCGTGTCGGTGAGGTCGGCCGCCCGACCCAGGTACGGCGAGACCGGACGCTGCGCGTAGGTGGTGCCGGCCACCACGGTGAGCAGCGCGAGCACCACCCCGGCGGCGACCAGCGCGAGCAGGGTCACCGGGGCGGCCCGGCCCACCAGGGCGACGCCCAGCACCGCGAGGGCGGCCAGTCCGGCGGCGACGGTGGGCACCCGCTGCCGCAGCGCCACGAAGAGGCGTGCCCGCAGCAGCAGCACCGCCCCGGCGACGGCGACCAGGAGCCGGCCGGCGAGCCCTCCGGTCACGGTGAGCACGAGCGCGGCGGCGACGGTCAGCACCGCGTGCCCGAGCAGCATGCCGGTGAGCGTCTCCTCGGTGCGGGCCACCGCCGCGTGCACCCGGTCGGCGTCCGGCAGGTCGCGGACGCCGGGACGGGAACCGGTGTCCGCCCCGACCGGGAGGGTGATCGGCGGGAGCGGCACCTTGCCGAGGCGGATGGCGAGCAGGGGCAGCACGCCGACGGCGAGGACCAGGACGCTGAGCAGGACGGCGGCGGCCCCGGCGGGGGCGACGACGAAGCCGAGCAGGGCGGTGGCCGCGCCGGCCAGCCCGACCGTCGCGCCCGCGGCGAAGACCCGCAGCCGGGCCGCGACACCGAACAGGCCGAGCACCGCGGCGAGGAGCAGCGCGACCGAGCCGGTCAGCAGTTCGGGCGCGCCGAGCCAGCGCAGCGGGCCGAACGGGGACACCGGGTCGCCGGAGCTGACCAGCAGCGCAGCGGCGGCGAAGGCGTACGGCAGGGCGTACCCGCCCAGGGTGGCGCCCGCCGTGGCGTCCCCGTACGCCCGGGAGGCGACGCCGCCGGCCACCGCAAGCAGGACGGCCACCACCGCCGCGACCAGCCAGTACGCCGGGTGGTGCGGACCGCCGGAGGCGAGCGCGACCAGCCCGACGGCGAGCGGCACGCCGGCCCCGGACAGTGCGGCGACCCGGGTGGCGGCCGGTGACCAGGCGGCACCCCGACGTCGCGCCCCCTCGGCGATCACCTCCACCACGTCGTCGTACTCCAGCTCCGGCCAGTGTGCGTGGGCCGGGACGAGGTGCAGCACCTCGCCGTCGCGGACGCCCTGGGCGTGCAGGGCCTGACCGGTCGCCAGGACGGCCCCGTCGCTGCGGCGCAGCACCCAGCCGCCGTGCCGTTCACCGTCGTCGGCGAGCCCTTCACCGGCGTGCCGGAGCACCTCGGGAAGGAGTTCGGCGAGCGGCAGCTGCTCCGGCAGCGCCACGTCCAACCGTCGCTGCGGCGCGCTGATCGTGACGCGGGCGAGCCCGGTTGTCATCGACGTCTCACTCCCTGTCAGCCGGCGCACGCGGACGGCAGCACTTTACCTACCATGAGCCAGGCTCGGGTTACCGAGCGCATGGGGAGGATGAGTGTCCACTGTCGTCATCAAGCGACCGCCGCGACGCCCGGCCCCGGAGATCCCGGTCGGCGAGCTCCCGGTCGAGGCGCCCCCGGAGATCCCCGAGGTCACCGGCGGCCGGTGGCAGCAGCTGCTGATGCTCCTGCCGATGCTCGGCGGGACGGTGGCCATGGCGATGATGTTCGGCCGGGGTGGCGGGGCGTACTCGTACGTGGTCGGCGGCATGTTCGGCCTCTCCTCGCTGGCCATGCTGGTCACCTCCTGGGGCAGCGCCGCCGGCACCCCGAAGAGGTCCGAGATGATGGCCGCCCGGCGGGAGTACCTGCGCCACCTCTCCGTGCTGCGCCGCCAGGTCCGGCGCACCGCCGGCCGGCAGCGCGCGGGCCTGTACTACCGGCATCCCGACCCGACCCGGCTCTGGTCCACCGTAGACAGCCACCGGGTCTGGGAACGCCGTTCCACCGACTCGGACTTCGCGGTCGTCCGGGTCGCGGTCGGGCCGCAGACGCTGGCCACCCCGCTGCGGCCGCCCACCACCCGGCCGTTGGAGGAGCTGGAACCGATGACCGCGGGCGCGCTGCGCCGGTTCCTCGACGCGTACTCCGTGGTGCCGGACCTGCCGGTGGCCCTCTCGCTGTGCAGCTTCGCCCGGGTCCACCTGCGCGGGGACGTCGGTGATCCGGCAGTCCGGGCGACCGGCTCGCCGTCGGCGCAGGCGCTGGCCCGGGCGATGCTGGCCCAGCTCGCGGTCTTCCACGCCCCGGACGAGCTGCTCGTCGCGGTCTGCGCCGGTCCGGAGCGGCGGGCCGTCTGGGAGTGGGTCAAGTGGCTGCCGCACGCCCACCACCCCACCCGGACCGACGCGCTCGGCCCGGTGCGCCTGGTCACCAGCGCGGCAGCCGACCTGGAACACCTCCTCGGCGAGGTGCTCGGCAGCCGGTCCCGGTTCAGCCCGGCCGGACCGGCCACCGACGGGCCGCACGTGGTGGTGGTGCTCGACGGCGCCGACCTGACCGGCGCCACCCACCTCACCTCGGACGGCGGCATCGACGCGGTCACCCTGGTCGACCTGGACACCCCGCCACCGCGCCTGCTCGACCGGAGCACCCTGGCGCTGGAGGTACGTGACGGGCGGCTGCACTCGTACGCGGCCGACACGCACGCCGAGGTGGGCACCGCCGACCAGCTTCCGGCGACCGACGCCGAGGCGGTGGCCCGCCGGCTCGCCCCGCTGCGGCTGGCGGCCACGGTCAAGGGGTCGGACGCGCCGGTCCGGGTCGAGCTGGGCCTGCCCGAGCTGCTCGGGCTCGGTGACCCGGAGAACTTCTCGGTCGAGCAGGGCTGGACGCCCCGCGCCCCGCGAGACCGGCTACGGGTGCCGATCGGCGTCGGCACCGACGGCGGGTCGATCGAGCTGGACCTGAAGGAGTCCGCACAGGACGGCATGGGCCCGCACGGCCTGCTCATCGGCGCCACCGGCTCCGGCAAGTCGGAACTGCTGCGCACGCTGGTGCTGGGGCTGGCCGCGACGCACAGCTCGGAGGTGCTCAACTTCGTCCTGATCGACTTCAAGGGTGGGGCCACCTTCGCCTCGTTCGACCGGCTGCCGCACACCGCCGCCGTGATCACCAACCTGGAGGACGCGCTCCCGTTGGTGGACCGGATGGCCGACGCGCTCAACGGGGAACTGACCCGCCGCCAGGAACTGCTGCGCCGGGCCGGGAACTTCGCCAGCCTCCGGGACTACGACCGGGCCCGCGCGGCGGGGACGCCGCTCGCCCCGCTGCCGTCCCTGCTGGTGATCTGCGACGAGTTCTCCGAGCTGCTGTTCCACAAGCCGGACTTCATCGACCTGTTCGTGCAGATCGGTCGGCTGGGTCGCTCCCTCGGCGTGCACCTGCTGCTCGCCTCGCAGCGGCTGGAGGAGGGCCGGCTGCGCGGGCTGGACACCCACCTGTCGTACCGGATCGGGTTGCGGACCTTCTCCGCGTTGGAGTCCCGGACGGTGCTCGGCGTACCGGACGCGTACGAGCTGCCTCGCTCCCCCGGTCACGGTTTCCTCCGCTTCGGCACCGAACCGCTGGTCCGGTTCCGGGCCGCGTACGTCTCCGGGGCGGTCCGTCGGCGCGGTGGCGGCGCGGGTCGCGGCACCGCCGGCATGCCCCGGCTGCTCACCTTCTCCACCCACCTCGTCCCGGTGCCGGAGCCGGCCGTTCCGTCGCCCCGACCGGCCGAGGAGGAGCGGGACGACGGCGAGACCCTGCTGGACGTGCTGGTCGGCCGGATCACCGGCCAGGGCCCCCCGGCCCACCAGGTGTGGCTGCCCCCGCTGGACACCTCGCCGGCCTTGGACGACCTGCTCGGCCCGGTCGGCGTCGACCCGGCGCGGGGCCTGTCCTTCGGCAACCCGGAGCTGCACGGCGCGCTCCAGGTGCCGGTGGCCCTCGTCGACAAGCCGTACGACCAGCGTCGTGACCTGCTCTGGCTGGCGCTGGACGGCGCGGCCGGGCACGTCGCGGTGGTCGGCGCGCCGCGCAGTGGCAAGTCCGGTCTGCTGCGCACGCTGATCTGCGCGCTCGCACTTACCCACACCCCGCGGGAGGTGCAGGTGTACTGCCTGGACTTCGGTGGCGGCGGGCTGGGCCCGCTGCGCGACCTGCCGCACGTCGGCGGGGTCGCCGGGCGCGCCGAGGCGACCGCGGTGCGCCGTACCGTCGGGGAGGTCGCCGCCCTGCTGGCCGGGCGGGAGCAGCGCTTCGCCGAGCTGGGCGTGGAGTCGATGGCCGCGTACCGGCAGCGGCGGGCGGCGCTGGCCGCCGCCGGGCAGCCGGTGACCGACCCGTTCGGCGACGTCTTCCTCGTGGTGGACGGCTGGGCCACCCTGCGCGGCGAGTACGACGACCTGGAGGGACCGATCACCGACCTGGCCGGCCGGGGCCTGGCGTACGGCGTGCACGTGGTGGCGACCGCGCTGCGCTGGCTGGACTTCCGGCCGGCGATCCGGGACCTGTTCGGTTCCCGGCTGGAATTGCGCCTCGGCGACCCGTCGGACTCGGGTGTGGCCCGGCAGGCGGCGATGAACGTACCGGAGAACACCCCGGGGCGGGGCATCACCGCGGAACGGCTGCACTTCCTCGGCGCGGTGCCGCGACTGGCCGCCCCGGGCGGGGACACCGGCGACCTGGTGAAGGCGGTCGCCGCAGCGTGGGCCGGTCCGGCCGCCCCGGCGGTACGGCTGCTCCCGTCGGTGCTGTCCTATGCGGAGCTGGACCTGTCCGGGGCGACCGGGCTGCGCCTGCCGGTCGGCATCGCCGAGACGGACCTACGCCCGGTGCTGCTCGACTTCGCCGCCGAGCCGCACTTCGTGGTCTTCGGAGACGCCGAGTGCGGCAAGTCGTCGTTCCTGCGCGCGCTGGCCACGTCGATCACCCGCCGGTTCACCCCGGAGCAGGCCCGGGTGATCCTGGTCGACTACCGGCGCAGCCTGCTCGGCGCGATCGGGACCGACCACCTGATCGGCTACGGCACCGCGGCGGCCGGCACGGCCGAACTGATCGAGTCGGTCGCCGGCTACATGCAGCGCCGGATACCCGGCCCGGAGGTCACCGCCGGGCAGCTGCGGGACCGGTCCTGGTGGTCCGGGCCGGAGCTGTTCGTGCTGGTCGACGACTACGACCTGGTCGCCACCGGTCCGGCGAACCCGTTGCGGGCCCTGGAGGAGTACCTCCCGCAGGCCCGGGACGTGGGGCTGCACCTGGTGCTGGTGCGGCGCTCCGGCGGCGCGGCCCGGGCCCAGTACGAGCCGATCATCCAGCGGCTGCGGGAGCTGTCCACCGCCGGCCTGGTGATGGCCGGCAGCCCGGAGGAGGGCGCGTTGGTCGGCCCGGTCCGCCCCGGCCCGCTGCCACCGGGACGGGGTCGGCTGGTGACCCGTCGGGAGGGCGTACGGCTGGTGCAACTCGCGTACCTCCCTCCGATGTGACCACCGGGGCCGCTGATTACGGCGAAGAGGGGTCGGAGTGGACCGGGAAACGGGTAACCTCCGACCATCACGTGTCCGGTACGACGAATGGGCTGAGGGTGTGACTGCGGTGCGGCGGCGATGCGCTACCGGGGCCCGGCGGCTCGCCGGTCGTGCGCTGCTCGCCCTGGCCGCGACGACCGTCCCGCTCACCGTGGCACCCGCGCACGCCGTTCCGCTTCCACCGACCGTGCCCGCCGCGTCGGCCGGGTACGCCGCGTCGGCCGGATACGCCGCCGCGCTGCCGGCGGGCCGCGGGATCACGGCGGTCGGGACGCCGCTGCGCCCCGGGCCCGTCGTCGTCGACCCGGTCCGCGCCCCCGCCCGTACCGACCAGGTGCGTGACGACCAGTGGCAACTCGACGTGCTCGACGCGGAGAAGGCCTGGCGGACGTCCACCGGGCGTGGGGTGACCGTCGCGGTGATCGATTCCGGCGTGGACGCCACGCATCCGGACCTCGTGGGCCAGGTGCTTCCCGGGATCGACCTGGTTGCTCCGAACGGGACGGCCGAGCCGGACCCGGTGGGGCACGGGACCACGGTCGCGGCCCTGATCGCCGGCCGACGGGACGACCACCGTGGAGTGGTCGGCCTCGCGCCGGACGCGAAGGTCCTGCCGATCCGGGTGCTCGACGAGGAGAACCGCTACGACGACGCGCTGGTCGTGGCCAAGGGCGTCCGGTGGGCGGTCGACAACGGCGCACGGGTGATCAACCTGTCGCTGGGTGGGGGCGGCGACAGCGCGGCCCTGGCGGCGGCGCTGGACTACGCCTTCGCCCGCGACGTGGTGGTGATCGCCTGCACCGGCAACCTGGCAATCTCCTCCGGCACCCGGGTCTGGTACCCGGCCCGGGAGCCCGGGGTGATCGCGGTGGCTGGTCTGGAACGGGGCGTCACCGACCTCTGGTCCGGCTCGATCACCGGCCCGGAGACCGTGCTGACCGCCCCGGCGACCGGGCTGGTGGGGGCCCGGCCCGGCGGCTACTGGCGGGTGCAGGGGACCAGTTTCGCCGCTCCGCTGGTGACCGCCGCCGCCGTGCTGCTACGCGCCCGGTGGCCGCAGATGTCCGCCGGGGATGTGGTCAACCGGTTGATCACCACCGCTCGGGACCTCGGCCCCGCCGGCCGGGACGACCGGTTCGGTTTCGGCCGGATCGACCCGGTCGCCGCGCTCACCCGGGACGTCCCCACGGTGCCGCGCAACCCGCTCGACGACCACTCCTCTCCGGGCGAGGTGGGCTTCGGGCGGGCACCGGGCGCGGCCGAGACGTCCGGCACCGACGCCGACCAGCTCGGTCTCGCCGGCACCCGACGGGACGGGTGGACGGTCCGCGCGGCCGGTGACACCGAGGAGGTGGCCCCGGGACGGCTGTGGAGTGGCGTGGCCCTCGGTGTCATCCTGGTCACCGGGACCGCCCTGGCGGCCCGTCGGTTCCGTCGCCCGGAGCGTCGCGGCGGCCCACCCGACCGGTCGCCGTGATGTGATCATGACGCTGAGCCACTGTCGTGCAATCAGATCGACTTTCTGCTGAACGTTCGTTAAGTTCGCTGTTTCGGGTCTCTAGCTAGAGGAGATGCCGGTTAGCAGGCTATTTGCATCGCTGTTTATCGTGATCAGTGATCCGGGTGCCAGCGCACCGCCGACAGCGATAAGGGCCAAAGATGAGCGACAGTCACCCTCCGTACGGAGGACCGTCCGATCCGAACGCCGGGCAGCCGTGGGGACCGCCTCCGGGCCAGCCGGTCTCCGGGCAGCCGTGGGGTCAGCCACCCGGTCAGCCGATCTCGGGTCAGCCGGACCCGTACGGGTACGGTCAGCCCGGCTACCAGCAGCAGCCCGGATATCCGCCGCCGCAGTTCGCCGCCCCCGTGCAGCCGCCGAAGAAGAACCGGGGCCTGATGGTCGGCCTCGGGATCGGTGCCGCCACGGTGGCGCTGCTGGCGCTCTGCGGTGTCGGCGTCGGCGTCATCGTCGCCAACGGTGACGACGACGACCCCACTCCACCGGTGGCCGCCACCTCGGCCCCCGGCGGCAACACCGACCCGAGCGCCTCCCCGTCGACCGAGCAGACGCCCGACGACGACGCGCCGAACAACAACAACGCGGTGACCGCCCGGTACTCCAGCGACTTCGAGGCGGTCTGCGAGGGCAGCCCGATCCTCAACGCCAAGGCGTACTCGACCCCGTCCGGTTCCAAGGCGTACACCTTCTACAACTCGGTGGACCGGCCGAGCAACTGGATGCTCCGCTCCGCCGGCTACGGCAAGTCGTACTACGCCAAGAGCGACGAGTTCGACGAGGTGAGCGTCGTGGGCTGCCTGAAGTACCAGGAGGGCAGCGAGGGCACCGGCCGCAAGTGCCAGCTCAAGGACAGCTCGGACAAGATCATCACGATCGACTACGTGTCGTCCCGGTACACCCTCACCTTCTACGCGGCGAAGACCGCGCAGAAGGTCGGCGACGGCGGCACCATCAACGCGCCGGCCGTCCGTTGCCCGTCGTTCGTGACCTACAGCAAGAGCACGATGAAGGCGTACGCCTCGCCGGACACCGGCGCCATCGAGGCCGCCCTGGACAAGTTCCTGGGCTGAGCGACCCGCGCGACCCGGAGCCGGGGAGGGGTGGACCACCGCCCCTCCCCCGGCTCGGGTGACGAGGTAGGGCACTTGGTCAGGTGCAGTCGCCGGTGTCGACCGCGCGGGTCCGCTCCGCACCGGCCAACGCCACCGGGCGGGCCTCCTCGGCGGTGACCGCGAACCCGGTGTTCGGGTCGTCCGCCGCCGCCGCGAAGATCACCCCGAGCACCAGGCCGTTCGGCGCGACCAGCGGACCACCGGAGTTCCCGCTGCGCACCAGCGCGCGGATCGTGTAGACCTCCCGGGTGACGTCCCCCGAGGAGTAGATGTCCGGGCCGGTGATCCGGTCGACGTCCCGCACCCGGGCCGACTGCGCGTCGTACGGCCCGTCCAGCGGGAATCCGAGGACGATCGCGTCCGCCCCGCTGGCTGCCCGGCCGGTGGCGAACCGCATGACCGGACCGGACAGGTCCGGTACGTGGATCACCGCCAGGTCCCGATCCGGGTCGTAGACCACCACGCGACCGTCGTACCGCTTGCCGTTGCGTTCCACCGAGACGTCACGGGTGCCGGCGACCACGTGTGCGTTGGTCATCACCCGGTCCTCGGCGTAGATGAAGCCGGAGCCCTCGATCCGGCGACCGCAACTCGGCGCGGAACCCCGCACCTTGACCACCGAACGCTGGCCGTTGGCGACCACCTGGGAGCCGGCGAGCGCCGGGTCCGGGGGTGCGACCTGCCGGGCCCGGGTGGGTGCCAGGTCACCGAAGACGTCCGGGAAGCCGTTGGTGTCCACGGTGTCGCGCAGCGCGGCGGAGAAGCGTTGGGCCTGGTCCGGCATCACCCGGTCGGCCACGGTGAGCAGGGCGCTGTTGCGGACCGAGGAGGCCAGCCAGGGGAACGACGACGACCCGAGCGGAACGGCGACGAGCCAGGCCACCATGATCACCGCGAAGAGCGAGACGAATGCGCCCCCGATGTCGTCGACACGGCGGCCGACGCGGCTGGTGATCGCCGTACGCAGGTGCGAGCCGAGCCAGCCGGCGAGGGTCTGACCCAGCACCGCCAGTCCGAGCACCGCGACCAGCGCGACGATCACCCGGACGGCGCTGTCGGCGAATCGCTGCGCCAGCAGGGGACCCACCTGGAGACCGAGCAGGGCCCCGAGGAAGAAGCCGGCGAAGGAGAGCGCCCCGATGACGAACCCCTGGCGGTATCCGCTGATCGCGAACAAGAGCATGAGCAGCAGCAAAAAGAGATCAACGGCCGACACCCGTTCAGCGTACGGGCACCGGACAGCGGCGACGACGCTCGTCGCGGAAGCGGACCGCCGTGGTCAGCGACCGGCCAGCTCGTCTGCGGGGTCGGTGCCGGCGGAGGGGGCCGGGGAGGCGGAGGCGGGCGGGAGGTCGAGGACCCGGTTCCGGGGCCAGGGCCGGGCCCAGCCGCCCATCTCCAGGATGGTGGCGAGCACGCCTGCGGTGAACCCCCAGACCAGCATGCCCCGGGCGGAGAAGGCCGGACCCGTCCAGCCGCTCGGATGGCGCACCCGCATCCGGTTCTCCGGGTCGACCAGCTCGGCGACCGGAAGTCGGGCGACGTGCGCGACCTCGGCCGGCTCCCGGGGGTGCACCGGGTGCGGCCGGTGCCACCAGCCGAGGACGGGGGTGACCACGAAGTCGCTGACCGGGATCCAGAGTTTCGGCAGCTCGGCCAGGACGGTGACGGTGGCCGGGTCGAGGCCGACCTCCTCGTTCGCCTCGCGCAGCGCGGTCGCGGTGGCGTCGGCGTCGTCCGGATCGGCGGCCCCGCCGGGGAAGGCCGGCTGACCGGCGTGGTTGCGCAGGGTGGCGGCCCGTTGCAGGACGAGGACGTCCGGCCCGACGTCCGGTTCCTCGGCGAGCAGCACCAGCACCGCGCTCTGCCGCCCGCCGCTGGTCGGGGTGTGCAGCGGGGTGAAGTCCTCGGAGCGGGCCGTGCCCAGCCGGGCGAGCAGCGGATCCATCCACGGGGGAAGGGGACGGGTCATGCGGGTACGTCCAGGTCGAGGTGGCGGCGGACCACGTCGGCGAGGCGGGCGTCGTCGAGCGCGCCGGAGACGTCCTGGTGCCGGACCCGCCCCTGCGCGTCCACCAGAATGGTGATCGGCAGGACGTTCGGCGCCAGTTCCCGCTGCAACCGCTGGTCGGTGTCGACCAGGGTCGGGAAGCTGATGCCGAAGTCCTCGCCGACGGAGACCGCCCGGGGCCGGTCGTCCCGGGTGTTCACCCCGATCACGTGCACCTGCCCGGCCATCCGCTCGTGCAGACGCTGGAAGGCGGGGAGTTCCTTCCGACAGGGCGTGCACCAGGAGGCCCACAGGTTGATCACCGCTGGTCCGCGTACCGCCCGCAGGGAGACCTCGCCGCCCCCGGTGAGGCAGGCGAAGCTCAGGTCGGGCAGCCCTCGGCCCGCCCCCGACACGGTGGCCGGTGACGAACCCCCGGCGGCCGGGGCCGACGAGGTGGTGGGCGCGGCGGCCGGGGCCGACGAGGTGGCCGCCGTCGGGCCGGTCGACGCGGCGGGCGCAGCCGAGGGGGGTGCGGTCAGCGCGGCGCAGTCGGCGAAGGGTGAGTCCCCGGACGCGGCCGGCGACGCGGCGGTCCGGTCGGCCTCCCCGGCGGTGCAGCCGGTGACCGCCAGCAGCGGGGCCAGGAGAGCGGCGGCGACGCGGTGGTTCACGGCGCCTCCGCCACGACCGCCTGGGCGGGAACCAGCTCGGGGTCGACCCCGGCGGCGGCCGCCAGGTCCCGTGCCCGGGGGCCCTTGAGCAACGTGGCCGCTGCGGCCGGCTCGGTCGGTCCGGTCCCGTACGCCGGGCAGAGCTTCGTCAACGTGCAGGCACCGCAGGCGGGCTTGCGGGCATGGCAGACCCGCCGCCCGTGGAAGATCACCCGGTGCGACAGCATGGTCCAGTCGCGCTTCTCGAAGAGCGCACCGATCGCGTGCTCGATCTTGACCGGGTCGGTCTCGGTGGTGAGCCGCCAACGGTGCACCAGTCGCTGGAAGTGCGTGTCGACGGTGATCCCGGGAACCCCGAAGGCGTTGCCGAGGATGACATTGGCGGTCTTGCGGCCGATCCCGGGCAGGGTCACCAGGTCGGCCAACGTGCCGGGGACCTGCCCGTCGTGCCGCTCGACGAGGGCCTGACCCAGCTTGATCAAGGAGTCGGTCTTGTTCCGGAAGAAGCCGGTCGGCCAGATCAGCTCCTCCAGCTCGGTCCGGTCGGCGCCGGCGTAGTCCGCCGCGCTGGGATACCGGGCGAAGAGCTTCGGGGTGACCTCGTTGACCCGCTTGTCCGTGCACTGGGCGGAGAGGATCGTCGCGACGGCCAGTTCGAGCGCGGTGGAGTGGTCGAGTTCGCAGTGCGCGTCCGGGTGGGCGTCGGTGAGCGCCCGGCCGATCCGTCGGGCCCGCCGCTTCCGGCCCAGGTCGGTCTCGGACAGGCTGGGAAAGCTGGTGGTCACGCCGGCCAGCCTACGTCGCCGGGCCGACCATCCGTCCCGCCTACCCGGCGTCCGGGGCGGAGATCGTCCCGTCCGCGGCGAACCGGGCCCCGGTCTTCGGGAAGTCCTGGCCGGTGAGCGTCCGGACCAGTCCGAGACCCCGGTCGTCCGGGTCGGGGACCGGCTTGCCGAGCCCGTTCATGTACGTCGAGGCGAGCGACCCCGCCACGAACGTGCCGTCCGCCGTGAGCGACACCTTGAGCACGCCACCCCAGCCGAGCCGACCGTTGTTGCTCAGCGACTTGCCGCCCCCGGCGAAGTTGCCGAGGCTGTAGGCGATCAGCCGGCCCTGGTAGAACTCCATGGCCCGGAGCACGTGCGGGCCGTGCCCGACGATCAGGTCCGCCCCGGCGTCGATCATCGCGCGGGAGAACTTGACCGGGTCGCCCCGGTTCTCGCCGAGGAACATCTCCGTGCCCGGCTTCACCCGGGTCTTGTCCGACCCCTCGCCGCCCATGTGCACCTGCACGACGACCAGGTCGGCCATGGTCGCCGCCTTCTGCACCACCTTCTCGGCGGCGTCGATGTCGACCAGGCTGTTCGACCAGACGTACGACGAGAAGCCGGCGACGGCGACCTTGACGCCCTTGACGTCGACCACGGTGATCTGGTCGGGCGCGCCGGTATGCTTCAGGTCGTACTTCTCCAGCGCCTTCTGGGTGTTCTCGTAGCCGGCCGGGCCGTAGTCGTACCCGTGGTTGTTGGCCTGGTTGAGCAGGTGGAACCCGGCATCCTTGAGGTGCGCGGCGTACTCCGGCGGGGCCCGGAACTGGAAGCAGCGGGTGGAGTTCGCCCCGCACTTGCCGGTCCCGGTGTCGACGGTCAGCGGCTCCTCCAGGTTGCCCATCACCAGGTCGGCCTCGAGCGCGGTCCTGACGCCGTCGAAGAAGCCCTTGCCACCGTTGGGGGGCAGCCGGCCCGGCGCGTTGCCCATGATGATGTCGCCGGTGGCGGAGAGCGAGATGACGTTCTCCTCCTCCGCCGGGGGCGCGCTCGGGCTCGCCGGAGCCGGTGCGGCGGTGCGCTCCTCCGGCGACTGCCAGGCCGGGCTCTCCGCGGCCGAATCGCATCCGGCGGCGACCAGCAGGACGAGGAGCGCACCCAGCGCGGCCGCGCGGCGGCGTGGGCGGCGGGCGTCTGAGGAGGCGGCGGCGTACATCGTCCGGGACCCTACCGGTCGGCAGCGCTGCCGGGGATGGCCGATCGGGTGAAAAGCACCGATCCGGGGGACTCCTCCAGGCGTAGCCGGTCCGACCACGGCACCACCTCGTGGGCGCCACCGGCCAGCACGGCCGCGTGCACCGCGCGGGCGAGCGGGGCACCCCAACGGGAGCGGGGTCCGCCGTAGGGATCGACCGGGCCGTCCGTGGGACAGAGCACCGTCACCGCGTCGGTCGGGGTGCCGGTGGCCGGCAGTCCCAGTTCGACGATCGCCTGGGTCTTCGCCTCGGTCGCGGTGGCCACGGCGTTGACCAGCGCGGCGTCGCCGAGCCGGACGGGCACCAGGGCCACGATGTTGACCGTGCCGACCGGTTCCACGGCGGCCGGGATCGCCGGGGCGGCGGCCTGGACCGGGGTGCCCAGCCCGACCGTCGCCCAGACCCGGACCCCACCGTCGGCGCGGGCCACCACCTCGGCGACGTCGACGCCGGTCAGCAGGCCGACGCCGGGTCCGTCGAGGTCGAGCTGGCGGGCCAGGCCGGCAAGGTGGTCGGCCGGGTCGTCCCGGTGGTACGTCATCGGCACGGTCGCGTTGACCACCCAGTGCCGTACCCCGATCCCTCCGCCGAGCGGGGCGGACGTGATCGCGTACAACGGCCGGTGGGTGCGCCAGCACAGCAGTGGCACGTCCCGGCCGTCCTCGGGCCGGCTGGTCAGGAAGGGCTCGCTCAACACGCCGGTGACCCTACGACCGGCACCCGGCGGAGCGCTCCCCCCGGGTCGAATCGGTGGATCATGGGCGTTGATCAGGCCCATCTCGTTCCGTCCAACGATCAACTTCCAGGGGTGCGCCTCTGACAACGGCTCACGTGCGCCTAGACTGGCGTCGCGCGCGGGATCAGCGGACGGCGGACCCAGCCGACGGACGGCACGCGCAGGCGGAGGTGCGCGATGGACGAGGTACTGGCCCGTAGTGGGATCTTCCAGGGCGTCGACCCGGAGGCGGCCGAGGCGCTCGCCAAGGAGATGGAGACTATCGAGGTCCGCAAGGGCGAGGTGGTCTTCAACGAGGGCGAGCCCGGCGACAGCCTTTACATCCTGCTTTCCGGCAAAATCAAGGTGGGGCGGCGGGCCGCGGACGGCCGACAGAACCTCATCGCGGTGATGGGTCCGTCGGACATGGTCGGCGAGTTGTCGCTCTTCGACCCGGGTCCGCGTACGGCCACGGCCACCGCGGTCACCGACACCCGGCTGGTCCGGCTGCGCAAGCAGGCGCTGCGGCCGTGGCTGAACAACCGACCCGAGATCGCCGAGCAGCTCCTCCGGGTGCTGGCCCGTCGGCTCCGGCGGACGAACGACTCGCTGGCCGACCTGATCTTCACCGACGTGCCCGGCCGGGTCGCCAAGAACCTGCTCCAGATGGCCGGCCGGTTCGGCACCCGCGACGGCGGCGTGCTGCGGGTGACGCACGACCTCACCCAGGAGGAGATCGCGCAGCTCGTCGGCGCATCCCGGGAGACGGTCAACAAGGCGCTGGCCGACTTCGCGTCCCGGGGCTGGCTGCGCCTGGACGGCAAGAGCATCATCATCCTCGACCCGGAGCGGCTCGCCCGCCGGGCACGCGTCTGACCCAGGTCTTCCGGGAGGGCCCCTCGGTGGGCCCTCCCGATTCCTTCGCGACGACGAGGCGGTGACCGTCTTCGGCCCCCGCGACGGCCGCTGACAGCAGCGGCTCCCGGCCGCCACCCGCCGCGCTCCACCCACCGGGCCTCCGTCCCCGCACGCCCGTCGGCCGAACGCTGGTGACCAAAAAAGTCAGGCTTGACTGTTTGTTTCTCGGACGGCAGGCTGGCGACGTGCCCGCCCCACCGAGCCGCGTCCCGCAGCAGGAGCGCAGCCGTGCCACCCGCGCGCGGCTACTGGAGGCGACCGTCGACTGCCTGGTGGAGTACGGCTGGTCCGGCACCACGACCACGGTGGTCGCCGCCCGCGCCGGGGTCTCCCGGGGCGCCCAACTGCACCACTACCCCACCCGGGCGGCCCTGGTCACCGCAGCCGTGGTCCACCTGGCCGAGCGTCGCGCGGCGGAACTGCGCGCCGAGGCCGAGGCGCTGCCGGCCGGCCCCCGGCGGTTCGACCGGGTGATCGACATGCTCGCCGCCGCCTTCACCGGTCCGCTCTTCGTCGCCGCCCTCGAACTCTGGGTGGCCGCCCGCACCGACCCGGAGCTACGCGCGGCCCTGGTGCCGTTGGAGGCCCGGGTCGGGCGGGAGATGCACCGGCTCACCGTGGCGCTGCTCGACGCCGACGAACGGCGTCCCGGGGTCCGCGAGGCGGTGCAGGCCACTCTCGACCTGCTCCGGGGACTCGGGGTGGCCAACCTGCTCACCGACGACTCGGCCCGCCGCACCGCCCTGCTGAACACCTGGAAACGCCAGCTCGCCACCCTGCTCACCCCGTGACCGGAGGCAACCATGGTCGTCCTGTCGGACCTGCCCGTTCGTCCCGCGACGGTGGTCGCGTGATCCGGATCGGCAACGCCTCGGGCTTCTACGGTGATCGGTCCACCGCCTGGCGGGAGATGCTCGACGGCGGCGAACTCGACGTGCTCACCGGCGACTACCTCGCCGAGCTGTCCATGTTGATCCTCGGCCGGGACCGGCTGCGCGACTCCTCCCTCGGCTACGCGAAGACGTTCCTCACGCAGCTGGAGGGCATCCTCGGCACCGCGCTGGAGCGGGGCGTACGGATCGTGACCAACGCCGGGGGCGTCAATCCCGCCGGGCTGGCCGCCGCGATCGGGACGCTCGCCGACCGCCTCGGTCTCACCGTCCGGGTCGGACACGTCGAGGGCGACGCCCTGGCACGGCCGGACGCGCTCACCGCGAACGCGTACCTGGGCGCGTTCGGCATCGCGGCCTGCCTGGAGGCGGGCGCGGACGTGGTGGTCACCGGGCGGGTCACCGACGCCTCCCTGGTGGTCGGTCCGGGCATCGCCCGGTTCGGGTGGCGGCGGGACGACCTCGACGCCCTCGCCGGGGCCACCGTCGCCGGGCACCTGATCGAGTGCGGGGCGCAGGTGACCGGCGGGAACTTCAGCTTCTTCACCGAGCTGCCGGACGGCGGACGGCGTCCCGGCTTCCCCGTCGTCGAGCTGCACCCGGACGGCTCGTCGGTGATCACCAAGCACCCGGGCACCGGCGGGGCGGTCACCGTGGAGACGGTCACCGCACAACTCCTCTACGAGATCGGCGGGCCGGACTACCTCGGGCCGGACGTGGTGACCCGGCTCGACACGGTGACCCTGCACCAGGATGGTCCCGACCGGGTACGGGTCAGCGGCACCCGGGGCACCCCGCCGCCGGCCACCCTGAAGGTGGGCGTCAACAACCTCGGCGGATTCCGCAACTCGATGACCTTCGTCCTCTGCGGACTGGACGTCCCGGCCAAGGCGGCGCTGGTCCGCGAGCAGATCGAGGCGGCGGTCGGGCCGGCGGGGCTGGAGTTCCGGCTCGCCCGCACCGACCACGTCGACGCGGACGACACGGAGACGGCGAGCGCGCTGCTGCACGTCCACCTGCGGGACGGCGACCGGGCGCGGGCCGGGCGGGCCTTCTCGGCCGCCGCGGTGGAACTGGCCCTCGCCTCCTACCCGGGCTGCACGCTGACCACCCTGCCCGGCGACGCGACGCCGTACGGGGTGTTCACCTCCGACACGGTGCCGCAGGACGCGGTCGCCCACGTCGCCGTGCTCCCCACGGGTGAACGCGTGCCGATCCCGCCCCCACCGCTGACGTGTGAGCAGGGGCCCCCGGCAGCGCACAAATCACCTGTAGGGGTCCCTTCCTACCACCTCAGGCGGGGGGCACTCGGAAAGCTGGTGGGGGCACGCTCGGGCGACAAGGGCGGTGACGCGAACCTCGGGGTCTGGGCGCGCTCCGAGCCGGCGTACGCCTGGCTGCGCGGCTGGCTGACCGTCGAACGCCTCGGCGAGTTGCTGCCGGAGACCGCCGGGCTGACCGTCGAGCGGTACGAGCTGCCCGACCTGCGCGCGGTGAACTTCGTGATCCGGGGCCTGCTCGGCCAGGGGGTGGCCGCCTCCACCCGGTTCGACCCCCAGGCCAAGGCGCTCGGTGAGCTGCTCCGGGCCCGGATCGTGGACCTGCCGGCGGAGCTGCTGCCGGCCGAGGGGACGACACGGTCGGCACCGCCGGATGTCCGTGGCGGGGCGGAGGACCGGCGGTGACCACGTTGCGCAGCACCGTCGATCCCACCTCGGCAGTCCACCGGGCCAACCGGGAGGCCCTGCTGTCCCGGCTGGCCGAGCTGGACGAGGCGCTGGACGCCGCCCGGGCCGGCGGCGGTGAGAAGTACGTCGCCCGGCACCACCGGCGCGGCAAACTCCTGCCCCGGGAGCGGATCGAGCTGCTGCTCGACCCGGACAGCCCGTTCCTGGAGCTGTCGCCGGTGGCCGCGTACGGCACGGACTTCCCGGTCGGGGCGAGCGTGGTGACCGGCATCGGGGTGGTCGAGGGGGTGGAGTGCCTGATCCTCGCCAACGACCCGACGGTACGCGGTGGCGCGGTCAACCCGTGGTCGTTGCGGAAGACCCGGCGGGCCGGGGAGATCGCGCTGGCCAACCGGCTGCCGATGGTGAACCTGGTCGAGTCGGCCGGGGCCGACCTGCCCACCCAGGCGGAGATCTTCATCCCGGGCGGTCGGGTGTTCCGGGACCTGACCCGGCTCAGCGCCGCGAAGATCCCCACGGTCAGCGTGGTCTTCGGCAACGCCACCGCCGGTGGGGCGTACATCCCGGGCATGTCCGACCAGACGATCATGGTCCGGGACCGGTCGCAGGTCTACCTGGCCGGGCCGCCACTGGTGAAGATGGCCACCGGCGAGGACGCCGACGACGAGTCGCTGGGCGGGGCGGTGATGCACGCCACCCGTTCCGGGCTGGCCGACTTCCTCGCCGCCGACGAGCGGGACGCCATCCGGCTGGCCCGGCGGTGCGTACGCCGGCTCAACTGGCGCAAGCAGGGCCCACCGCCCCGCACCCCGCACCCCGCACCACCCCGGTACGACCCGGAGGAGCTGCTCGGCATCGTCAGCGCCGACCTGAAGGTGCCGTTCGACCCGCGTGAGGTCCTCGCACGGATGCTGGACGGCAGCGAGTTCGACGAGTTCAAGCCGGCCTACGGCACCGCGCTGGTCACCGGCTGGGGCGAGCTGCACGGGTACCCGGTCGGCGTGCTGGCCAACGCCCGGGGCGTGCTGTTCAGCGAGGAGGCGCAGAAGGCGGCCCAGTTCATCCAGCTCGCCAACGCCACCGACACCCCGCTGGTCTTCCTCCAGAACACCACCGGCTACATGGTCGGCACCGAGTACGAGCAGCGCGGCATCATCAAGCACGGCGCGCTGATGATCAATGCGGTGTCGAACTCGACCGTGCCGCACCTGACGGTCAACCTGGGCGCGTCCTACGGCGCGGGGAACTACGGCATGTGCGGGCGGGCGTACGAACCACGGTTCCTGTTCACCTGGCCGAACGCGCGCTCGGCGGTGATGGGACCGGCCCAGCTGGCCGGGGTGCTGTCCATCGTGGCCCGGCAGGCCGCCGAGGCCCGGGGACGCGAGTACGACGAGGACTCCGACACCGCGATGCGGATGATGGTCGAGCAGCAGATCGAGTCGCAGTCCGGGGCGCTGTTCCTCTCCGGCCGGCTCTACGACGACGGGGTCATCGACCCCCGGGACACCCGTACCGTCCTCGGTCTCTGCCTGTCGGCGGTGCACGGCGCACCGGTACGGGGCGCGGACGGCTTCGGCGTCTTCCGGTTGTGACTCCGGTGAGCGCGAGGAACGCAGCGAAGCGGAGTCCCGCAGTCGCGAACGAAGGGCATGGTCAGCTGCCGATGATCGCCAGACTTCTCGTGGCCAACCGGGGTGAGATCGCCCGCCGGATCTTCGCCACCTGCCGGACGCTCGGCGTGGAGACGGTCGCCGTGCACTCCGACGCGGACGCCGACGCGCCCTTCGTGGGCGAGGCCGACCGGGCGGTACGCCTGCCCGGCAACACACCCGCCGAGACGTACCTGCGGGTCGACCTGATCCTGGACGCGGCCCGGCGCAGCGGCGCGGACGCCGTCCACCCCGGCTACGGCTTCCTCGCGGAGAACGCCGACTTCGCGGCGGCGGTGGCCGACGCCGGGCTGACCTGGGTCGGCCCACCGGCCGCCGCCATCGCGGCGATGGGCGACAAGGTGGCGGCCAAGACGCTGCTCGCGGCGGCTGGCGTGCCGATGCTGCCGACCTGGACCGACCCCGGCCAGGTCACCGACTTCCCGGTGCTGGTCAAGGCGTCCGCGGGCGGCGGTGGGCGGGGCATGCGTGTCGTCCGGGACGCCGACGGCCTCGCCGGGGCGGTCGCCTCCGCGAGCCGTGAGGCGGCCAGCGCGTTCGGCGACGGCACGGTCTTCGTCGAGCGGTACGTCGAACGTGGCCGCCACGTCGAGGTGCAGATCTTCGGGGACACCCACGGCACGGTCGCCGCGCAGGGCGTACGCGAGTGCTCGATCCAGCGTCGGCACCAGAAGCTCGTCGAGGAGGCCCCGGGAGTCCTTCCGCCGGAACTGCGGCAGCGGCTGCACGAGGCCGCGGTGGCCGCCGGGCGGACGGTCGGCTACGTCGGCGCGGGCACGGTGGAGTTCCTGCTCGCCCCCACCGGCGAGTTCTTCTTCCTGGAGATGAACACCCGTCTCCAGGTCGAGCACCCGGTCACCGAACTCACCACCGGCCTGGACCTCGTCCGGCTGCAACTGCTGGTCGCCGAGGGCGAACCGCTGCCGTTCACGCAGGCCCCACCGGTCGACGGCCACGCGATCGAGGTACGGCTCTGCGCCGAGGACCCGCCGCGCGACTGGCGTCCGGCGACCGGCACCCTGCACCGGTTCGCCGTGCCCGGGGTGGCCGTCGAGTTCGGCGGCCTCACGCGCCCGGGTCTGCGGCTGGACTCCGGCGTGGCGGACGGCTCCACCGTGGGCGTGCACTACGACTCGATGCTGACGAAGCTCGTCGCCTGGGGGCCGACCCGCGCACAGGCGGCCCGGCTGCTGGCCGGCGCACTGGCGCGGGCCGAACTGCACGGGGTGGCCACCAACCGCGACCTGCTGGTCCGGGTGCTGCGCAGCCCGGAGTTCCTCGCCGCCGAGGTCGACACCGGTTTCCTCGACCGGCACCCGGAGGTCTTCGTCCCGCTGCTGCCCGCCGCCGAGCTGCCGCTGACCGCCCTCGCCGCCGCGCTCGCCTCGGCCGCCGCCCGCCGCGCCGATGCACCGGTGCTCGGTTCCCTCCCGTCCGGTTGGCGGAACGTTGCGGCGTTTCCCCAGGTCACCCGCTTTGCCGGGCCGGACGGCGAGATCGAGGTCCGGTACCGGCTGGACCGCACCGGCGGGCTCGCCGAGTGGTCCACCGACCCGTCCGACGACCGGTCCGTCACCCTCGTCGGGGCCACCGGCGACCGGGTCGTGCTGGACGTCGACGGGGAGCGGCGGACGTACCGCGTACACCGGGTGGGGTCGGAGGTCTGCGTGGACGGCCCGGACGGGGCGACGAGCCTCACCGGGCTGCCGCGTCTCCCGCTGCCCACCGCCGAGCTGGCGGCCGGCTCGTTGCTGGCACCGCTGCCCGGCACGGTCGCCCGTCGGCACGTCGAGGTCGGTGCGCGGGTCGCCGCCGGTGACCCGCTGCTGACGCTGGAGGCGATGAAGCTCGAACACCCCGTGCTCGCCCCGGTCGACGGCGTCGTCACCGACCTGCCGGTGCCGACCGGCGGGCAGGTCGAGACGGGTGCCGTGCTGGCCGTGGTCGATCCGACCGAGGAGGACGCCTGATGAACTTCGACCTCACCGACGAGCAGGAACAGCTCCGCGACGCCGTCCGGGCGCTGGGCCGGCGGTACGGCCACCGGTACTTCGTGGCGAAGGCGAAGGCCGGCGAGCACACCACCGAACTGTGGGAGGAGGCCGGCCGGCTCGGCTACCTGGGGGTCAACATCCCCACCGAGTACGGCGGCGGGGGCGGTGGCATCACCGAGCTGGCGATCGTCTGCGAGGAACTGGCCGCCGCCGGCTGCCCGCTGCTGCTGCTGGTGGTCTCCCCCGCCATCGCCGCCACAGTCATCGCCCGCCACGGCACCGACGGGCAACGTGAGCGTTTCCTGCCCGGACTGGCCGACGGTTCGTTGAAGGTGGTCTTCGCGATCACCGAGCCGGAGGCCGGGTCGAACTTCCACCGGCTCGGTACGGTGGCCCGCCGCGACGGCGACGACTGGCTGCTCTCGGGGCGCAAGTGCTACATCTCCGGCGTCGACGAGGCGGGCTACGTGCTGGTGGTGGCGCGGACCGAGAACGCCAGGTCCGGGAGGCTCGAACCGGCGCTCTTCGTCGTGCCGGCGGACGCGGCCGGGCTGACCCGCTCGAAGCTGGACATGGAGATCGTCTCCCCGGAGAACCAGTTCCTGCTCTACCTCGACGATGTGCGGGTGCCCGCCGACGCGCTGGTCGGCGGGTCGCTCGAGGCCGGCCTGCCGGCGCTCTTCGCCGGCCTGAACCCGGAGCGGATCACCGTCGCCGCGATGGGGGCCGGCACCGGTCGGTACGCGATCGAGCTCGCCTCGGAGTACACCTCCACCCGCGCGGTCTGGGGTGGGCGGAGCATCGGCGCGCACCAGGGGGTGTCCCATCCGCTGGCGCACGCGGCGATCCAGGTGGAACTGGCCCGACTGATGATCTACAAGGCGGCCACCCTCTACGACGCCGGACGGGACTCCGAGGCCGGGATCTCCGCCAACATGGCCAAGTACGCGGCCGGGGAGGCCGCGGCGCTCGCCGTGGACACCGCCGTCCAGGTGCACGGCGGGGCGGGCATGACCACCGAGTACGGCGTCGCCACCCTGCTCGGGGCGGTCCGCGCCGGCCGGATCGCACCGGTCAGCCGGGAGATGATCCTCAACTTCGTGGCCCAGCACGTGCTCGGCCAGGACCGGTCGTACTGAGCGGCGCGACCGGTCAGCCCGGGGTACGGCAGGCGGCGTCGATGCGGTGCACCGGCCGTACCCGCCGGCCCAGCCCCTCCAGCAGCGAGTCCTCGACGTGGAAGTCATGGGCCCGCAGCCGGTGCCGGGGCAGCTCGTCCTCGTTCGGGCAGAGCACCTGCGCCTCGACCCGGTCCACCGGGACGAACCGCACCCCGCCCCGGGCTTCCAGGATCGTCATGTGCACGTCGTCGACGGCCACCACGTGCCCCCGCACGTCCTCGCTCCCCCCGGTCGCACTCATCGTGACGACGGTCAGCGGCAGCACCGGAGTGGTGATCACCGGCAGCGCGGCCCAGGCCAGGATGACCAGCACAGCGGCCTGGGTGACCGGGGCGAGCGGGCGGAGCACCGCGCGGGGCAGCGGTCCGGCGACGGCGCAGGCGAGCAGCGGCGGCCCACCGAGCAGCAGCAGCGCCACCACGTCCCGCTGGTCCCAGGCGTCGGCCACGGTGGGCAGGGTCAGCCAGCCGTACCCCGCCAGCAGGGCGGTCAGGAGCAGCAGCCGGGGCAGCAGCCGCTCGTGCAGCCGCTCCGGGGTGATCTGGAAAGCGGCGGCGACCGCGGGCAGCAGCAGGGGCAGGTAGAGCAGCTCCCAGGTGACCAGGGCGAACAGGAAGCTCGTCAGCACCAGCCAGGCCGGGGTGATGTCGGCCCACCGGGCGAAGAGGGGCCGGCGGGCTGCCGGAACGGGGCCGTCGGCGTCGGGGGCCGGCCCGTCGGCGCTGACGGCGAAGACCGCACCGAGGGCGAAGATGGCGACCAGGACGGTGGAGACCAGCTGGGCCGCGGTGGTGAGGAAGCCGGCGATCAGGTTCACCGGCCCGACGTTCGCCACCAGCAGCAGCGTGGTCTGGAGTTCACCCCCGGCCTCCACCGCGAGCCGCAGCACCGAGAAGACCGCCGGTACGCCGACGACGAGCGTCCAGAACGACTGGCTCGCCCGGTCCCGCCGCTCGGCCTGGCCGGCGTCCCGGTCCCGCCCGGCCCCGCTCACCGCGTCGGCGCCTTGTCGTCGAAGTCCACCAGGTCCGGCACGTCCAACGGCTGCGGCTGGGGCAGGTCCGCCTTCAGCCACGGGCCGAGCGTCGTGTGGTACGCCGTCAGCCAGGGACTGCTGCCGTCCCGGCGCCCCTGTCGGTAGCTCTTGTCCAGAAAGTAGGCGACCAGGTCGCGCAGTGCCGGGTCACCGATCGGCACTCCCACGCCGATCCGCTCGCTGGTGCCGAAGGGCATGTCGACGATCTGGAACTCGGTGGGGAACTGGGAACGGAACCCGGCCAGGATGGCCTCGTCGGAGCTGACGACGTCGTACCGGCCCTCGCGGATGCCCCGGACGCAGTCGGAGACGTTCTTGACCACCCGGGGGCGGATGCCGTGTTCCTCCAGTTCCGCCTCACTGGTCGATCCGCCGCTGGCGCAGACCCGCAGCGCGGGGTCACGCAGGTCCTCGATGGTCCGGACCCGGTCCTTGAGCCGGAGCGGGACCAGGACCTCCTGTGTGGTGACGAAGTACGGACCGGCGAAGAGGACCTGACTCTCCCGGTCCCTGGTCATCGAGAAGCTGCTGACGACCAGGTCGACCTGGCCGCTCTGGAGGGCGGGGATACGGTCCTCGGTGGCCAGCGGCACCAGGTCGATGCGCTGGTCCCCCTCGTAGCCGAGCGAGGCGGCGACGTACCGGGCGATCTTGGCCTCGAAGTTGACGAAGGCGTTCTTCTCCTCGTCCAGCAGCGGGTCCAGGATCGCCACTCCGATCCGCAGCTTCGGCTGGCCGTGGACCTGTGTCTCGCGCAGTTTCTCCTGCACGGAGGGGAACTCCGGCTCCTGACTGCTGTCGCAACCGGCGACCGCCGCGAGGGAGAGCGTCAGGGTGACCGCCAGCGCGGTGGCGATCGCCCGGAGCTGCTGTCGGGACGGCATGTTCATGGACGGCCTCCCGAAGGATCGAACCAGCAGGGCACCCAGGGTAAGCGGGCAAATCCAATCCGCACCCGCTCCGGACGGGCCCGATGGACGCCAGTCGCGAATCAGACACCCCGGGTGACCGGCCGTCGACCGGCGCGGATCCGGGGAGCGTCCGACCCGCCCGGGGACGGCTCCGAGGTTGACAGCGCGGGCGGGCGGGTGATGCTGGACGGGTGACGCGTCTATCCCGATCCCGTGCCCGGATCCTGGCAGCGGTCGCCGTGCTCGCGGCGGTCTCCGCCGTGGTCACCCTGGTCGTCCTGCGCCGGGACGACTTCCTGGGCGTGGTGCTGGCCATCCTCGTCGTCCTGCTCGCGATGATCGCGGGGGTCGCCGTCGACGCGGCGCGCCACCAGCCGCCGACCGGACCGGCGACCGCGGCCGCGCCCCCGCAGCAGGCCACGGGTGGCCTCCACGGGATCGACGCGCCCACCCTGGAGACCCTCGACAATCCGATGATGGTGGCGGCGCTACGGACCCGGCTCCGCGACCGCTGACCGCACCAGCCGGGGGCCGGCACCGACCGGACGCGTCAGCGCAGGCTGAGGGTCGGCATCGCCAGGCCGTCGACCCCACGGCCGGCCAGACAGCGGTACGTCTGGTCGGCGTCGGTGTCCTCCGGCGGCAGCACCTCCAGCTTCCACCCGTCTTCCTGGGTCAGCCCGCTGGTCAGCCGGAAGGTCGTGGGGTTGCAGACCTGCCGGACCGACGGGGCCGCTTTGACCGCATCGTGATCGGCGCCGACCAGCTCGGCGGGGAGATCACCCTCGGCGTAGCTCTCCCAGGTGTGCCGTCGGTCACACCGGACCCGGACGGCCTGGCCCCGGGTGCCGCGGATCCGGACCGGGCCGAAGCACTGCAACTCGTCGGCGCAGCGGCCACCCGTGGGCAGCTCGGTGACCCCGTCCACACAGCCGGGGAGCACGCCCGCGACGGCGGTCGTGGACGGCAACGGGTCCGGCGTCCGGGCGCTGCCGGCCACCCAGGCCCCGGCACCCGCGGACGCGACCAGGGCGAGCACGCCCGCCCCACCGAGAAACCAGCGCCGACGGCGGCGCACCGGCACCGGCACGGTGGGGTGGCTCTCCTCAATCGGGGTACGCGGTGTGGGCTGGCCGGTGTGCCCGCGTGCCGGGTCGTCGCCGGTGCGCTCGGCCGGGCCGGGGTGCCGCCAGGGCCCGACGAAGGTGGTCCCCCCGTGGTGCGGGTGGTCCGTCGTGCCCAGCGGCAGCCCGGCCAGCAGGCCACGCAGCTCGACCGCGGAGGGCCGGGCAGCCGGATCGTTCGACATGCCCAGCCGGAGCACCTCGACCAGCTCGTCCGGCACCTCGGGCAGTCCCGGGATCGGATGGTTGAACATCTCCAGTACGGTGACCAGGCTCGGGTTGCGCTCCGACTGCCAGCGCGGCGGCCGGCCGTGCATCACCGCGTACAGGGTGGCGCAGAGGGAGTAGACGTCGACGGCCGGCGAGGGCGGGCTGTGGTTGAACATCTCCGGCGGCGCGTACGCCGGGGTGAGCACCTCCATGGTGACCGTCGGGTCGCGCACCTCGGCCAGCACGGCCAGCCCGAAGTCGGCGAGCACCGCCGAGTTGAAGTGCGAGTGGAGGATGTTGGCCGGCTTCACGTCGCGGTGCAGCACGCCGGCCGCGTGCGAGTGCGCCAGGGCGTCCGCGATCTTGACGCCGAGGTCGCGCGCCTCGACCGGGCCGAGGGGCGAGGTCCGCATCCGCTCGGCGTACGACCCGTCGCAGAGCTCCATGATGAGATACGGATGCTGGTCGATGGTGACGCCGACGTCGAAGAGGTCCACCACGTGCGGGTGGGACGACATCCGACCGGCGGCCCGCGCCTCACGCAGAAAGCGGGCCTGGTCCCGCTCGCTGTCCAGGGTGCGGTTCTCCACCTTGACCGCGACCTCACGCCCGACGGAGATCTGGACGGCACGGTAGACGGTGGCGTAGCCACCCCGGGCGAATACCTGCAAATCAGTCAGACCGGGCACGATTGGCTTCGGCAGGGCGCCGGGCGGGGTGGCGGTCACAGCTCGAAAATACCCAACTCGTCCGGCGGCTCAGAGTCCCGCACCGGTGACCAGGGTGGACGGCACCCCGGAGCGGCCAGGGCGGCCGGCGGCGTCCCGGCGGGCGTCCGCGCGGAGCCCGAGCGCGGTCGCCAGGGCTCCCACGCCCTCCCACGCGGCCACCCCGAGGAACCCGACCGGGGCGATCTCCGCCACCACCACGAGGACGAACACCGTGACGGTGACCAGCCGGAACACCACAGTGAACCGGAAGAACGAGCGCCACTCGCTGACCGCGGCGAGGAGGTAGTAGACCCCCATGTTGAACGCCGCCATGGAGGACGCGACCACGAAGGTGCCGGTGTGGTCACCGGAGGCCCGGATCGGCGGCGCGGCGAGACCGAGCAGGCCGAGCAGGGCCGCCGGCCAGAGGAGCCCGAGCACACCGCTCAGCAGCGCCATCCCGCCGAAGACCGCGACGGTCCAGCCGGCGGCGGAGCGCGGCAGCCTCATGACGGTCCTCCTGTGGGTACGGCCGTCGCTGTGGACCACCGCTGTGCCCCTCCACGCTAGCCGCTGCGGAGCCTCCGGTCATCGGCGGAACCGGCAGATCCCGGCGAACCGGCCGAGCCCGGCGCCGGCGGCGCACCCGGAGTCGCCGTCGCCGGAGCCGGCGTCCCGGTGACCGGGCCCGGCGTACCCGGCACGAGCAGCCGGACCCGCAGCGCCCCCGCGCCGGCCCGCTCGCTGCGCTGCTCCGTGGCGTACGCCAACCGGACCGCCTCCTCGGCGGCGGCCAGCGCCTCCTCCGGACGGCCGCACGCGCTCGACGTCTCGGCGAGCACCATCGCCGCGACCACCTGGCTGCGGACGTCCTCGGCCGGGGCGGCGACCGCTCGGCGGGCCCAGTCCAGCGCCTGCTCGTGCTGGCCCAGGGCGAGCAGCGCCGAGGCGTACCGGGCCAGGGTCTGCCGGCGGGAGATGAGCAGCGCCGGAGTGTTGCTGGCGGTCGCCACCGGGGCGAGCAGCCCCACCGCCGTGGTCGGGTCACCGGCCGCCAACCGGGCCATCGCCAGCAGCACCCGGGGAGCCACCTGGGCCGGCGCCTGCGGGTTGTGCGGCTCCACGGCGGTGAGCACCGCGCGGGCGTACCGCTCGGCCGCCGCCCCGTCGCCCAGGTCCAGCGCGACGAAGCCGCGCAGGGTGCCGGCCATGCCGGTGAGCAGCGGGTGGGTGGTGCGCCCGGCGTGGTCGAGGGCGTCGGAGAGCAGGTCCGCCGCGTGCTCCGGCTCGCCCAGGCCCCGGGCGATCGCACCCCGCACCACCAGGGCGAAGCCGCGCCCCCAGTCGTCGGAGGCGGCGATGAAGTCCCGGTACGCGCGCCGGGCCGAGCGGTCCGCCTCGGCCAGCTCACCCAGCTCGGCGGCGGCGAACGCCTCGACTGCCCGCAGCGTGCCGACCGCCCACGCCTCGCCGATCCGCTCGCCGAAGGGCAGGAAGATCCGCGCCAGCCGGTACGCCTCGTTCAGCCGGCCGGCGAGCAGCCGGGCGAACGCCGTCGTGCCGCGCAGCCAGGCCCGCCCGTACGGGTCCTTCAGCTCGGCGAAGAGCCGGGCGGCCCGGCCGAGCACCGCGTCGGTGCCGGCGAAGTCGCCCCGGGTGGTGGTCACCCAGGCGAGGTTCTGCAACGACCACGCCTGCCCACGCGGGTCCTGGGCGGCCAGGCTGACCTGGTACGCGGCGGCGAGCCGGCTGCTGGCCTGCCCGAGCCGCCCGGTGACGAAGTCGGCCATGCCGAGCCGGCGCATCGCCGAGGCGCGCAGCGTGGGCAGCTCGGCGGCGGCGGCCACCTGCAACGCCTCCTGCCAGCTCGCCACCGCCCGCCCCAGGTCACCGAGGTTCTGGTACGCCTGCCCGGCCAGCAGCAGGGCGTTGGCCCGGGTCGCCCCGTCGTCGGTGGCGTTGGCCGCGATCTTCTCGGCGAAGGCCAGCGCGTCGGCGGCCCGGCCGACCTGGAGCAACGCCCGGGCGTGCACCACCCGGGCCGCCACCGGCAGCCCGTCCCGGGCCAGCTCGGCGGCGCGTTCGGCGTACTCGACGGCGAGCGCCGGTTCCCCGGCGGCGAGCGAGCGACGGGCGGCCCGGTCCAGCGCGGCCACGCCCAGCGGGGCCACCGTACGGGCCGGCGCGTCCGGACGGAGCCCGACCGCGTCGGCGAGCGCGCTGGCCCGCTCGGCGTGCTCGGCGACGAACTCGTCCCGGGCTGCCTCGGTGAACCCGCCCGGCGGCACCGGCCCGCCCGCGCTGTCGGCCGGGGCGGCCCAGCGGGCGAGGGCGGCGTGCCGGTCGGCCAGGTCCGCCTTGCTGACCCCGGCGTAGGCGGCCTCCCGCATCAACGGGGTGGCGAAGGAGTAGCCGGTCCGGGTGCGGTGCAGCATCCGGCGTTGCAGCAGTTCCTCCACGGCCCGGTCCAGCTCGACCGCGACCACGGCGGCCGGCCGTCCGTCCCGCCCGGTGCGCCGCTCACGCAGCGCCTCCAGGGTGCCCGTGGGCACGGTGTCGCCGACCACGGCCGCGTCCCGCAGCACCGAGCGGGCCTCGGCCGGTAGCGCGTCGATCCGGGCCGCCAGCACGGCGGCGAGGTCGCGGGAGAGCAGACGGCTGCCGAGGGAGCCCGGGGCCAGTCGCCAGGTCGCCGCGCCGGTGCCGTCCCGCTCCGCCCCGGCGGTCAGCGCCCCGCGCTCCATCAGCAGGGTCACCAGTTCGGCCAGGTAGAACGGATTGCCCTGGGCGGTGGCGAGCAACCGGTCGGCGTCGGCCTGCGGCAGCTTCCCGCCGCCGAGGTAGGTGGTGAGCAGCCGGGAGGCGTCCGCGCCGCGCAGCGGGGGCAGCACGTGCACCTCGGCCTCGGAGAGCCGGGTCAACGTGCCGGCGGTTCGGACCAGTTCGGGCCGGCCGAGCAGCAGCACCAGCACCGGTCCGGCCAGCCGGGACAGGGCGACCCCGAGCGCCCGGATGGTCTCCGGCGTGGCGTCGTGCAGGTCGTCGACGACCACCACCAGAGGCGCCTCGGCGGCCAGGCCGCTGAGCAGTCCCGCCACGGCGGTCGGCACCGCCTCGGCGTCCGGCGGGCTGTTCGCGTTCCACTCGGCGTCGTCGGTCGGCCCGCCGTGCGTACCGGGCAGGTCGACGTAACCGAGCAGGGCCAGCAACTGGTCGGTGGCGAGCGGCGGCGGCACCGGCTGCACCCGGGCGAGCCGCTGTTCGAGGCGGCGCAGCCGCTCCTCCACGGCGGCCCGGGTCACCGCGGTCGCGGCGTCGCCGGGCAGGCCCACCGCGGCCCGCACGAGGTCGGCGAGGGGAGCGAGCCGGCGGCGCTCACCGAAGGCCGCGCAGCGTACCGAGAGCACCCGCGAGCCGGTGTGCGCGGCGTACCGGCCGGCACCGACGTCGTATCCGGCGGCGAGGCGTTCGGTCTCGGCGGCGAACCGGGACTTGCCGATGCCCGCCTCGGCGGTCATCAGCAGCACCCTCGGCTCGCCCCGGTCGATCACCTCGGCGAGCCGGCCGGCGATCCGACCGACCTCGGCCTCCCGGCCGACGAACGGGGCCTCGTCGCCGAGCCCGGAGCGGGTGCCCGGCGCGTCCAGGAGCCCGAGCAGTTCGTACGCCTCGACCGGCTCGCGCTTGCCCTTCAACCGCAGCGGGCGCAGCGCCCGCCAGGAGGCGACGTGCCGGGTGGCGGCGGCGGTGCGCGCCCCGGCGTACACCGCGCCGACGGCGGCGGCGTCGGCCAACCGGGCGGCCGTGTTCACCGTGTCGCCGATGACCGTGTACTCGATGGCGGCCTGGATGCCGGCGATCACGTCCCCCGTGTTCAACCCGACCCGCAGGCCGAGCGGGGCACCGCCACCGCGTTCGTCGTCGAGCACCCGGCGGACCGCCCGTTGCATGGAGAGCGCGGCCCGCACGGCCCGCTCGGCGTCGTCCTCGTGGGCGACCGGCGCGCCGAAGACCGCCATGATGCCGTCGCCGGTCAGCTTGTCGACGTGCCCGCCGAACGTCTTCACCGCCCCGGCGAGCGCGGCGAGCACCCGGTCGGTGACCGCGCCGACCCGCTCCGGGTCGAGGTCCTCCGACCAGGAGGTGAAGTCGGACAGGTCACCGAAGAGCACGGTGACGACCCGGCGCTCGGCCGCCGGCAGGGTCGCGGCGGCCGGCAGCGCGGCCCCGCAGTTGTGACAGAACCGGGCACCGGGTACGGCGACGGTTCCACACACCGGGCACGTCACGGTTGGTCCAACCGCGCTTCTGTGCCACCGGATTCCCGGGGCGTCACCCCCAGGTACTCCAGTTGGGCGCGGACCGACCACTCGGCCGCCCACCACAGGGAGCGGTCCACGTCCGCGTACACCCGGGCGACCACCTCGGCGGCGGTGGTGTCCCCGGCGGCGACCGCGGCCCGGACCTGGTCGAGCCGGGCCCGCCGGTGGGCGAGGTAGTAGTCGGCGGCCGCGCCGCAGTCGGCCAGCGCCGGGCCGTGCCCCGGCAGGGCAACCACCCCCCGGTACGCCGACAGTCGCCCCAGGCTGACCAGGTACTCGCCGAGATCACCGTCGGGGTGGGCGACCACGGTGGTGCCCCGGCCGAGGATGGTGTCACCGGTGAGGACGACCCGCTCGTCCTCGTGCTCGACGAGGAAGCAGACCGAGTCGGCGGTGTGTCCGGGGGTGGGGACCAGGTCGATCAGGAAACCGGAGCCGCCGAAGGACTCCCACGGCTCGGTGAGCGGTTCGGCGTCGACGGTGTGCGCCGGGTCGGCGGCGAGGACCGGAACCCCGCCGAGCAGTTCGGCCAGGCGGCGGGACCCGTCGGTGTGGTCCGGGTGGCCGTGGGTGATCAACACGAACCCGATCGGCGCGTGGGCGGCGATCCGGGCCAGGTGCTCCTCGTCGGCGGGGCCGGGGTCGACCACGACCGTCTCGTCCCGTCCCGGGGCGCGCAGCAGCCAGGTGTTGGTGCCGTCGAGTGTCATCGGGCCGGGGTTCGGCGCGCGTAGCAGCGTCACCCAGTCCGGCAGCGCATCCGCCAGCGCGGCCGCCGGCGTCGTCAAGTGCCCCGTCATGGCTGCGATCGTACGACCCGGCCGACCACTCCTCGCGATCTTGAAAGCCGTTCCGGCCAGCGGGACGCGTACCCCGCCCGGCCGGACCGGAGCCCGCCGGGCGGGGTCACGTCGAACGGGACCGGTCAGGCGACCTCGACGATGAGGTCGACCTCGACCGGGGCGTCCAGCGGCAGCTCCGACACGCCGACCGCGCTACGGGCGTGCCGACCGGCCTCCCCGAAGACCGTGCCGAGCAGGTCGGAGGCACCGTTGATCACGCCGGGCTGACCGGTGAAGCCGGGGGCCGAGGCGACGAAGCCGGTCAGCTTCACCACCTTGACCACGTTCTCCAGACCGACCAGCGCCTCGATCGCGGCGAGCGCGTTCAGCGCGCAGCGCTGGGCGAGGTCCTTCGCCTGCTCGGGGGAGACCCCGGCACCGACCTTGCCGGTGGCGAGGAGCTTCCCCTCGGCCATCGGCAGCTGCCCGGAGACGTAGACGGTCCGCCCGGACTGCACCGCCGGCACGTAGCTGGCCACCGGAGGAGCCACCTCGGGCAACTCCAGCCCCAGCTCGGCGAGCTTGGCGTACGGCGTGGCGGTCATGCCTTGGGCCGCTTCAGGTAGGCGACGAGCTGCTCCGGGTTCGGCCCCGGGATCACCGAGACGAGCTCCCAACCGTCCTCGCCCCAGTTGTCGAGGATCTGCTTGGTCGCGTGGACCAGCAGCGGAACGGTGGCGTACTCCCACTTCTGCATCGTTGCCGGGCTCCCGTTGTCGTGGGGTGGATGTTCCGCCGACAGCCTACGGCCCGGTCGACGGCCGGGGCACGGGACGCGGCTCCGGGGCCAGCGGCGCCTCCCCGCAGGGGCCCGGGTGCCCGTAGCGCTGGGGGCAGCGGGACCGGTCGGGCAGGAGCAGGTCACAGAAGACCCGGCGTCGGTTGTTCTGGTCGTCGGCCGTGGAGACGGTGGTCTCCCCGGCGTCCAGCTCGGGCAGGAAGCCCAGGGAGTCCGCGACCCGACCGGCCAGCGCGGTGGCCGTCGCCAGGTCCAGCACCCGGACCGGCAGGTGGATCACGTACCCCGGTTCGTCGTCGTCCCGGGCACGGTCGACCGGCCGGGCCCGCAGGCGCAGCGGTTCGAGCTGGTCGGACGACCGGCGGTACGGCCGCTCGTTGCACGGGGACGCCACCGCCGGATCCCCGACCTCCCCCCGGCGCGCGGGCCTGGCGGCGCCGTCGGGAAACTGGGTGCGGGGAGTGTTCTCCGCGTCGCGCATGCAACCGCCTCCGGGCGTCGTACCTGTCCGATGTGCCGTCTGCGTGGCGGGCGTCGCCGCCCGGCCCGTTCCCCCGCGTCGGCCCGAACGTAGGGCCCGGGATCCGCCGTCGGCAACCGGACGCGCGCAGATCATCACGGACAGTCATATATGCGACAGCCCGACGGTCCGGTTGTGGATACCGCCGCCGGCCTACCCACCGGTAGGCGACCGCGCCTGCCGTCCGGCATCGGGCGGGTCGGGCCACGCCGGGGCGGATCAGCCCCCGGCGACGACCGCACCGGGACCCCCGTCGGCCCCGGCGACCGCTACCCTCACGGGCGGGTCGGCGCTCCCGACCCGCCGCCAGAAGCGTCACCGCCGCCGGTGACCGTGTAGCGCACTCCCGGGGGAGACGATGACCCAACCGCCGCAGGGTGGCCCGTTCCCGCCGCCGAGCGGTCCGCCGTTCGGTGCCGGCCAGCCCCAGCCCGACGCCCCGTACGGCACGGCCAACCCGGCCCCGTACCCCGGCGGCGCGCCGGGGTACCCGCCTCAGCCCGGCACGCCGGCCCCGCCACCCGGATACGGAGCCCCGCCGGTGTCCGGCGCACCGATGCCCCCGCCCGGGTACGGCGCACCCGTGCCCCCGGCGGACGGGTCCTTCCCGGCGCCGCCCCCCGGCTACCCGGCACCGGCCGGCGGCCCCTACCCGGCCGGCGGCCCCTACCCGCCCGGTTACCCGGCACCGGTCGCGCCCCGGAAGAAGCGCGGGCTGCTGATCGCCTCGATCGTCGTGGTGGTCGCCCTGCTGCTCTGCGGCGGCGGTGGCGCCGCCGCCTTCTTCATGCTGCGCGGGGCCGACTCCGCCGAGGGCGCGGACGCGCCGACGACCGCGGTACAGAAGTTCCTCACCGCCGTCTACCAGGACCGCAACGCCACTCGCGCGACCGAGCTGGTCTGCTCCTCCTCCCGCGACCGGGAGAAGATCGAGGCCAAGGTGGCGGAGGTGAAGAAGTACGTCGACGAGCACGAGACGCCCCGGTTCCGGTGGACCGCTCCGAAGGTGGACGAGCAGACCGAGGAGCGGGCCACCGTCTCCACCAAGGTGACCATGACCACCGCCGACGAGAAGGTCGCCGAACAGGAGCTGCGCTTCACCGTGATCCGCGAGACCGGCTGGTGGGTCTGCGAGGTCGGCTGATCCCGACCAGTGGTTAGGCTCGACTGGTGCGAGCAGCTGAGCAGGCGGTCGATCCGGCCGGCCCCGGGTGGCCGGCCCGCCTCCACGTGGTGACCGGCAAGGGCGGAACGGGCAAGACCAGCGTGGCGGCGGCGCTGGCTCTGGGGCTGGCCGCGGACGGCCGGCGCACGCTGCTGGTCGAGGTGGAGGGGCGACAGGGCATCGCGCAGCTCTTCGGCACCGATCCGCTCCCGTACGAGGAGCGGCACCTGACCGACGCGCCGGGCGGTGGGGAGGTCCGGGCACTCGCGGTGGACGCCGAGGAGGCGTTGCTGGAGTACCTCGACATGTTCTACAAGCTCGGGGCCGCCGGACGTGCCCTGCGCAAGCTCGGCGCGATCGACTTCGCCACCACCATCGCCCCCGGTCTGCGGGACGTCCTGCTCACCGGCAAGGTCAAGGAGGCGACCACCCGTACCACCGGGCACCGCCGGACGTACGACGCGGTGGTGCTGGACGCCCCGCCGACCGGGCGGATCGGCCGGTTCCTGAACGTCACCGCGGAGACCGCCCGGCTGGCCAAGGTCGGACCGATCAAGACCCAGAGCGAGGGGGTGGCCGCGCTGCTGCGCTCCCCGATCACCGCGGTGCACGTGGTGACGCTCCTGGAGGAGATGCCGGTCCAGGAGACGCTGGACGCGGTCGCCGAGCTGACCTCGTTCGGTTTCCCGGTGGGGCGGATCGTCGTCAACGCGACCCGTCCCCCGCTGCCCGCCAGTCGGGCGACCAGCCAGGCCGAACTACGCCGGGGACTGCTCGCCGCGGGGCTCCCGGCCGACCGGGCCACCGTGGCCGGGCTGCACACCGAGGCGGTCGACCAGGCCGTCCGGAGGGAGCTGGAGGAGACGCTCCGCGCGGAGCTGACCGACATCGGCCGGCCACTGGTCGAGCTTCCGCTGCTCCCGACGGGGGTGGACCGGGACGGCCTGGAGGCGCTGGCCGCCGCGCTCGTCAGGGCGGGTTGACTCACACCTGACGCCGGCACGGCGCGGAGAGCCGCACGAGCCCGATACGCTCGATTGGTGCCTTCCGAAGACGCGGCGCCGCTGCTGGACGTCGACCACATCCTCGCCGACCCCGGCGTGCGGATCGTCGTGTGCTGTGGCGCGGGCGGGGTGGGGAAGACGACCACCGCGGCGGCGCTCGCGTTGCGGGCGGCGGAACGACACCGCCGTCGTACGGTGGTGCTCACCATCGACCCGGCCCGCCGGCTCGCCCAGTCCCTCGGCCTGACCGAGCTGGACAACACTCCGCGCCAGGTCAAGGGGATCGACACCGACGGCGGCGGCGAGCTGCACGCCATGATGCTGGACATGAAGCGGACCTTCGACGACGTGGTGCTCCAGCACACCGATCCGGCGAAGGCGGCGGAGATCTTCGCCAACCCCTTCTACCAGGCGATGAGTTCGACTTTCGCCGGCACGCAGGAGTACATGGCGATGGAGAAGCTCGGGCAGCTCCACGCCCGGGGCGAGTGGGACCTGATCGTGGTGGACACCCCGCCGTCCCGCTCGGCGCTGGACTTCCTCGACGCGCCGGCCCGGCTCTCCCGCTTCCTCGACGGCCGGATGCTGCGCCTGCTGCTCGCCCCGGCGCGCACCGGGGGGCGGAGCATGTTCAGCCTGGTCACCGCCTCGTTCGGGATGTTCTCGAAGGTCGTGCAGAAGGTGCTCGGCGCGCAGCTGCTGACCGACCTCTCCGGGTTCGTCGCGGCACTGGACTCGATGTTCGGGGGCTTCCGGCAGCGCGCGGAGCAGACGTACCGGATCCTCCAGGCCCGGGAGACGGCGTTCCTGCTGGTCGCGGCGCCGGAACCGGACGCGGTCCGGGAGGCCGCCTACTTCGCCGGGCGGCTGCGGGAGGAACGGATGCCCCTGGCCGGGCTGGTCCTCAACCGGGTGCACCGGCCGGCAGTGACCACTCCGGACGCGACGGAGAGCCTCGCCGCGGCGGAACGGCTGGCGGAGCTGGGTGGCCACGACGCCACCGTGGACGTGCTGCGTGCCCACGCCGCCCTGCTCCAGCAATCGGTCCGCGAGCAGCAGGTGGCGACGTCCTTCACCGAGGCGTTCCCGGCGGTCCCGACGGTCGCGGTCGCGGCGCAGCCCGCCGACGTGCACGACGTCGACGGGCTGCGGACGATCGGTGCGGCGATCAGCCGTCCATGACCGGTGCCGGGCGCCGGTCGGCCGGCACCGGACGGCGGGTCAGCCCGCGTTGACCAGGATCTTGTCCTTGCCCGTCTTCTCCCTGGCGTTCTTGCGCATGGCGGCCTCGAACATCTTGCGCCAGCTCGTCACCTGGGGGTGCCGGCGCAGCAGCGCACGGCGTTCCCGCTCCGTCATGCCGCCCCACACGCCGAACTCGATCCGGTTGTCGAGCGCGTCGGCCAGGCACTCGTACCGAACTGGGCAGCTCCGGCAGATCCGCTTCGCCACGTTCTGTTCAGCGCCCTGTACGAACAGTGCGTCCGGGTCTCCGTTCTGACACGCCGCCAGCGACGGCCAGTCAGTGATCATGCCCATCTGTACTCGTCCCCCCTTGCAGTACCTACCGACTCCGTGCGGGTCAGCCGGATTTCCCCCCGGTCATCCGCGCCCGACCTTCCCCAAGGCGGCACGGACGACATCTGGCGCTGTCGCCGCCCCCATCATGCTCTGTAGTCGTCCGATTACGCAACGTTGTCGGCCAAATCCATCATTTCGGACAGTTCGCGCGTCTCGGGCTACGGCCCGCCGCATACCCCGGCCGACCGTCTGAAAACCCTGCGGTGTCCCCGCCTTCCGGGGACACTCGTCCGCCGCGCCGCGCAACCCCGGACCGGGGGTCGTGCGTTTAGCACAACGAGGGCGGCGCACGCAGGAAATGGGGAAACCTGCCCCGGAGCCGCCCACTCCCCACTCACGTACTCTGTCGAGGTGACCTGGATGCGGAAACGTGACCACAATCTGCTGACCAACGCCGCATCGCTACTGATCTGCGGCCTGCTGGCCGGGGTGGTGGTGGCGGCTGCGGCGTTCCCGGCCGTGGCGATGTCCGGGCTGGCCGCCAAGGCGGGCGCCGAGACACTCGGGAAGCTGCCGCCGGACCTGACCGTCAAACGGGCCCCGCAGATCAGCTACCTGCTCGCCGCGGACAACAAGACCCCGCTGGCGACCATGTACGACGAGAACCGCCGCGACGTCAAGCTCAAGGACGTCGCGGAGGTCATGCGGGAGGCCATCGTCGCCGCCGAGGACCACGACTTCTACAAGCACAACGGCGTCGACTTCAAGGGTGTCGCCCGGGCGTTCGTCAACAACAGCTCCGGCGCAGCCTCCCAGCAGGGCGCCTCGACGCTGACCATGCAGTACGTCCGACTGGCGATCGCGTACTCGGCGAGCCACCCGGCCGACGTGGTGGCCGCAACCGAGGACACCACCGCCCGCAAGGTCCGCGAGATGCAGTACGCCGTCCAGGTGGAGAAGAAGTTCTCCAAGGACGAGATCATGGAGCGCTACCTCAACATCGCGGCCTTCGGCAACGGCGCGTACGGCGTCTTCGCCGCCAGCCAGGTCTACTTCAACAAGACGCCGGCCAAGCTCACCATCGACGAGGCCGCGATGCTCGCCGGCATGGTGAAGGCGCCGACCAGCTTCGACCCGACCACTAAGAGCGGCTACCCGCTCGCCGTCGAGCGCCGCAACTATGTGATCAACAACATGGTGGAGACCGGCGCCATCTCCAAGGAGGAGGGCGAGAAGGCCAAGGCGGTCAAGCTGGTCGTCAAGGGGAAGCGGGCGCCGAACGGCTGCGTGCAGACCCGGGACAACAAGTGGGGCTTCTTCTGCGACTACTTCTACCGCTGGTGGCTCCAGCAGGAGGAGTTCGGCTCCACCACGTACGACCGGGAGCGGCGGCTCAAGAGCGGCGGCTACAACATCGTCACCACCCTCGACGTTCAGGCCCAGCGGGGCGCGGACACGGCGGTCCGCAAGGCCAAGTCGGTGAACAGCAAGGAAGCCGCGATGGTGGCCGTGGTCGAGCCGGGCAGCGGCCGGGTCCGGGCGCTGTCCGTGAACCGGAACTACAAACTGGACGACCCGAACAAGCCGCAGAACAAGCCGCACAGCGACCCGGTGCAGCGGAACAAGAACAAGAAGCGTGGCAACTACCCGAACACGGTGAACCCGCTGCTCAGCGGTGGTGACGGCATCACCGGGTACCAGGCCGGCTCGACGTTCAAGATGTTCACCATCGTGGCCGCGCTGGAGAAGGGCATCCCGCTCCAGTACACGATCAACGCGCCGAAGCAGTTCAAGTCCGAGTACATCGTGGAGCGCAACTCCCCGGCCGCCTGCCCGGGCACGAACAACTACTGCCCCACCAACTCGGTGGAGAGCATGGCCGGCCCGCACAACATGTGGAGCGCCTTCGGCCGCTCGGTGAACACCTACTTCGTCCCGCTCCAGCAGCAGGTCGGCGCGAAGAACGTGGTCAAGGCGGCGCAGAAGCTCGGCATCACCTTCCGGGCCAGCAACGACGTCACGTTCGCCGCCACCGACCAGGCCGCGAACCAGTGGGGTGCGTTCACCCTGGGTGTCTCGCAGACCACCCCGCTGGAGCTGGCGAACGCGTACGCCACCCTCGCCGCGGACGGCAAGTACTGCGAGCCGATCCCGGTGCAGAAGATCACCGGCCCGGACGGCAAGACCCTGGACATCGCCAACCCGCGCTGCGAGCAGCGGATCAGCACCGAGGTGGCCCGCGCCGCCGTCGACGCCGCCCGTTGCCCGGTCGGTGACCGCTCGTCGACCTCCCGCTGCGCGGGTGCCACCGCAGGCAACGTCAAGGGCATCGTCGACGCGCCGGTGGCCGGCAAGTCCGGCACCACCGACTCCGAGAAGACCGCCTCGCTGGTCGCGATGACCAAGCAGTACGCGGTGGCCGGCATCATGGCCGACCCGGACTGGCCGCAGACCAACGTCAAGATGAAGCACAGCGAGAAGGACGGCATCAACCCGCCGGTGTACGAGACGCTGCGCGACGCGATGAAGGGCAAGGACCGGATCAACTTCACGCCGCCGAGCGGCAAGATCATCAACGGTGACCAGCGCTCCATTCCCCGCGTCCGGTGCGAGTCCGTCGACACCGCACGCAACCGGCTGAAGGGTGCCGGCTTCGAGGTCGTGGTCAGCGACATCAAGATCTCGTCGAGCTGCCCGGCGGGGAGCGTCGCCGGCACCAGCCCCGAGGGACGCACCATCAAGGGCGGCGTGGTCACCATCCAGCTCAGCGACGGCAACGGTGGTGGCACGCCGGGCGACAACGGCGGCGGTACGCCGCCCGGCGGTACGCCGCCCGGCGGCACCCCGCCCGGCGGTCCGCCCCGAGGTGGCCCGGACCGTCCCAACCGCTGACCGGTCGGACACGACGAGGGCCCCTGCTGTCGCACACCAGCGACGGCAGGGGCCCTCGTCGTTCCGGTCCACCCGCTCGGGAGCCGGTCACGGCCGGCCGGCGTCGACCGACCGGTCAGACGGCGAGCTGGCGGCGTACCTCGGCGGCCACCCGGCCACCCTCGGCGCGGCCGGCCACCGCGGCCTGGGCTGCCTTCATGGCCGGGCCCATCTGGGCCTTACCGTCGAACCCGCCCGCGGCAAGCGCGCCCCCGACCAGCTCGGCCAACTCCTCGTCGGAGAGCTGCTTCGGCAGGTACCGCTCGAGCACCTCGCCCTCGGCGGTCTCCTTGCCGGCCTGCTCGGTGCGACCCGCCTCGGCGAAGGCGGTCGCCGCCTCGCGGCGCTTCTTGGCCTCCTTGGTCAGCACGGCGAGCACCTCGTCGTCGGAGAGCTCCCGCTTGGCCTTGCCCGCGACCTCGGCGTTGCCGACGGCCGCGAGGGCCATCCGCAGGGTGGAGGTGGTCAGCTCGTCCCGGGCCTTCAGGGCGGCCCGCATGTCGGCGGTCAGGCGGTCCTTAAGCGTGCTCATGGTCGGTCAAACTACCCTGAACGCCATGCGAAAGCGCACCTTATTCCGGCTCGCGACCGCCACCGCCGCCCTCGGCGCGGCCACCCTGGCGTACGCCTCGCTCGTCGAGCGCAACATGTTCACCCTCCGCCGGTACGACGTGCCGGTGCTGCCGGCCGACGCCGAACCGCTGCGCATCCTGCACCTCTCCGACCTGCACATGACCCCTGACCAGGACCGCAAGCAGCGCTGGGTGGCGTCGCTGGCCGCCCTGGATCCGGACCTGGTGGTGGTGACCGGGGACAACATGGCCCACCCCGAAGCGGTGCCCGGTGTGCTGCGTGCCCTCCAGCCGCTGCTCGACCTGCCCGGTGCCTTCGTCTTCGGCTCCAACGACTACACCGGGCCGGTCTGGAAGAACCCGTTCACCTACTTCCTGCCCGACCGTGGGTACGTCGAAGGTGCCGCACTCCCCTACGAGGAACTGCGCTCGGTGTTCACCGGGGCCGGCTGGGCCGACCTGAACAACGCCCGTACCACGGTCAAGGCCGGTGGCCGGCTCGTCGAACTGGTCGGGGTCGACGACCCGCACATCGAGCGGGACGACTACTCGCTGGTGGCCGGGGCGGTCTCCGAGGAGGCCGACCTCTCCCTCGGCCTGACCCACTCCCCCGAGCCCCGGGTGCTGGACGAGATGGCCGCCGACGGCTTCGACCTGCTGCTGGCCGGGCACACCCACGGCGGGCAGGTCTGCGTACCGGGGGTCGGGGCGCTGGTGACCAACTGCGAGCTGCCCCGCACCATGGCGAAGGGCCTGCACCGCTGGCCGGGCTCCGACTCCTGGCTGCACGTCTCGGCCGGCCTGGGCACCCACCCGACCGCCCCGATCCGGTTCGCCTGCCCGCCGGAGGCGAGCATCCTCACGCTGATCCCGCGCTGAGCCGATGCCCGCGCTGTCGCCGCCGCTCAGAGGCCGGGGCCGGCGCGGGGGTACCGAGTTTGATCCCCGGGTCGGGTGGGCTAGTATTTGTCCGCACGCCTCGGGGTGTGGCGCAGCTTGGTAGCGCGCTTCGTTCGGGACGAAGAGGTCGTCGGTTCGAATCCGGCCACCCCGACCAGGTAAGAGGGCACATCCTATCGACGGATGTGCCCTCAGTGCATTGGTACAGCAGTCGAGTACAGCAGTGGGTCAGCGCAGGCTCTCACCGAGGCGCTTGAGTGCGTCGCGGGTGGCGTCCGAGGACGCCTGCGAGTAGATCTCCATCGTCACCGACACCTCCGCGTGCCGGAGCACCTGCATGATGACGCGCGGGTGCACGTCCAGGTCGACGAGGAGCGTCGCGCAGGTACGCCGGGCGTCGTGCACGGTGATCTTGCGGACCCCGGCACGGGCGCAGCGCGCGTCCCAGGAACGGTTGACGTTGCGCGGCTCCACGGGGGTTCCGTAGCGGGTGGTGAACAGCAGCCGCGAGCCCTGCCAGGCGATGCCCGCCTGATCGCGGTCGTTTCTCCTCGCCTGCTGGCGCAGGTCGAGTGCCGCCGAGCAGATGTCCGGAAGTGGGAGCGTGGCGTCCGAGGTCTGCGTCTTGGTCTCGCGGTGCAGCAGTTGGCCGCCGACCCGCTGCAACTGCCAGCCGATCGACAACTCCCCCGCCGCCAGGTCGACGGCGTCCTCGGTGAGGCCGAGCACCTCGCCCTTGCGCAGGCCGAGGACCAGGATCAGCACGTACGCGGCGTACAGCGGATCCCGGTCGACCCGTGCGGACTCCAGGAAGCGACGCGCCTCGTCACTGCTCCAGGCCCGGCCCCTACGGCGGCGGACCGGTGGAAGCTTGACCAGGGCGGCGGCGTTGCGGGTGACCAGTTCCTCGGTGGCGGCGTGGTTGAGCGCCGAGCGCAGCACCCCCCGGATGTCCTTGACGGTGCGGGCGGACGGCGTGTCGCCGCAGCAGCGGCCGAGCGCGCAGCATCGCCGTCTCAGCTCAGGGCGGCGGTCGTCCTTGCCCTGGGCGCAGCACTGGCAGGTGCGGGCCAGCTCGTTGATCCAGGTCTGTACGTCGCGCACCTGGAGCCGGTCGAGCCGCTTCCCGCCCAGGCCGGGGATCACGTACAGCCGGAGGATCGTCTCGTACGTGGCGCAGGTCAGCGGCGCGAGGTTGGGCCGCACGACCTCTCGGTGCCAGTACGTCAGGTAGTCGCCGAGGGTGGGCACGCGGGTGGCGACCGGACCGGCCTTGGCCTGCTGGTGCAGTTTGATCCACTTGTCGTGGACGGCGTCACGGGTCTGGCCGTAGACGTACTTGCGGGTGCGTTTGCCGTCCGGCTTGGTGACCCAGACGTAGGCGGCGAAGCCGTTGCGGTAGGGGAAGATCGAGCCTTCGCCGTTGGCGCGTGCGCGTCCGGGCATCAGGCGGCCTCCTGCCGTTCGACCTGGTCACGGATGTACTCGTCGACCCATTCGGGGAGGACGCGGCGGTACTTGCCGTCCTTGATGGAGCGCAGTTCGCCGGTGGCGATCTTCATCTTGACCTTGGACAGGCCGAAGCCGAGCAGGACGGCGACCTCGGTGGGTGAGTACCAGCGCGGGGTGAGGTGTCTGGTCATGCCGCCACCCCCGACCACGTCTCGTGGGCGAGTTCCTCGCGGCCGATGCGGCTGCGTTCGCGGTGTTGGGCGGCGGCGGTGTTGGCGAGCAGGGCATCCCCGTTGGTGAGCCAGCCGGAGCCGGTGAAGGCCAGAGTGCCGACGGTGATCGTGTCGGCGGTGTCGTCCTCAGTGCGGCGGTAGGTGGCGCGGGTGTCGCGGAGCAGGCCGAAGGTGACCGAGTAGCGGCGGGCCTTGGTGAGAAAGTGGCCGCCGTAGCCGAGCATGTGCGCCCAGCGCCGCAACCCGGCGTAGGGGTTCCCTCTGCTGTCAAGGTCGCCTTGACGCACGCCCGTGGGGGTGGCGGTGTTGCTGGTCGGGGTGTGGGTGGGGCGGCCGAGTCGCCAGCAGGCGTCGATGAGCCGGGCGAGGTGGTCGCCTTCCGGATCGGCGTAGGCGTCGATGGTGTCCGGGGTGAGTCGGGTGGAGCAGTGACCGGTGACCTCGGTGGACTTCGTGGCGTACTTGGCCAGGTAGGCGGCGACCTTCCCATCGGTCACATCCCCGTCGCCGGTACCGATGCGACGAACGTCGACCTGCTCACCCCAGGCGATCGACCAGCCCTCCGGCCGGTCGGGATGCGGAGGCGTGGTGACGGTGATCTGCCGGGCGGCGGCGTGCACGGCGTCGTCGAGGTCGTCGACGGTGATGCCGACCGGCGGCGGGACCAAGGCGTGCAGGTCGTGGGGGTCGACGCCGTCGAGGCGGAGCAGGACGTGGAAGTGCACCGCGCCCCGGCGCTGCATCTCGGCGACCTTCCCGTGCGACACCCGCACCGGCGGCACCCGGCGGACCTTGCCGGAGTTCGTGACGACCTGGACGTGACTGATGCCGCGTCGCCGGCACAGGACGGCGAGGTGACGTTCGATGGCCTGCTTGGTGCGCCGCCACAACTCCCCGGAGAAGGCGTTCCACACGACCTGGTGGTCGTGGTCGTAGCAGTCCAGGCACAACGGCCGCCCAAGCTGTGGATCATCGGCGTCGTGACGGGCGAAGCAGGCCGCGGGCTGCCCATGCGGGCAGGTGCCGACAGTGCGGCGGGCATGACAGGGCGCCGGGCGGCAGTCGCAGCGCCGCCGGTTGGTGCAGGTGTGCCGGGGGATGTGCCGGTGATGGACCGGACCGAAGGACGGCGCGGTGAAGGTGGCGAAGACGACCGGATGCGCAGCGACGGTGGCGGAGACGGTCTTCCCGCCGGTCAGGCCGCAGCGGACGACCTGGAAGGCGTCGCCCGCGTAGACCCAGGCGCAGTCGGGGCACTGGGCGGCACGGCGGTTGCCGCACGCCTTGTACACCGTCCGGTCAGGCAACTCGTCGGTGTGCCGCTTTCCAACCAGGCGGCCAGTGCAGGGCTCGACGGCGCTGAGGGTGCCGGTCAGGCGTACCGGGCGGGTGCAGCCGGCGGCGGCGCGGGTGTGCTCCAACCAGCCGAAGAAGTCCGGCGTGCTGGCACGGTGCAGGGCTTGGGCATCACGCCCGGCGGCGAGGCCGGGGCGGTGCAGAGCGAGCAGGGTGGACACGGTTCACTCCTCGGGGTGGTGGCAGGGGACGGGTACGAACTGCCACCGGTTGTCGGAGCGGTGTCCGTCGGTGGTGTTCGTGGTGTCTCCTGGCACCGCCGTGGAGGGCGGCTGACGCCGGAGGGCGGAAGCGTGGCCGAGCCACTGACCGCCGATCGGGGAACGTCCTTCCGGTTCGGGGATCGTGGGTGTGATGCCGGGACGGGTGGGGTGCCTGGTCATCGGCATCCGGTGGGTCGCCGCAGGCGGTCCCCACCCGTCGAGGTACGCGAATCCGGGCCACCGTGGACGGCAGGAAAGGCCGTGCTGGGCCGCTCAGCGGATTCCGGGACCGGCACAGCGGCCGGTGCAATCGAGGGCCGGCGGGACGTAACCCGCACCAGCGGCAGGAAGGCCGCTCGGCAACTCCGAAGTCGAGACCAGCGATCCGGCCAGAGAACCGCACTGGCGTGCTCGACGAAGACCACGGTAGCACCGGGTACTGACACGTCAACCGGCTATGGCCTATCGACTGGCGGTGCCAATCCCGGTGGCGGTGCTGGGCCGCGACGCGAAGGATGGCGACGTGATGACCGGGAAGCACCGACGAATCGTGCTGGTCGACGACCTGCGCTCGTTCACGGATGGCCGGGTGGCGCAGGTGGCGCGCACGAGCAAGGCGGGAATCGAGGCTCTGGGTCGGTATCGCGGCCAGCGGTTAGACGAACTGTGGCTCGACCACGACCTAGGCGAGGACGACACCATCTGGCCGGTCGTCGAGGTACTGGAACAAGCCGCGTTCGAGGACCAGCCGTTCGATATCGGCGTGGTGTACATCCACTCAGCGAATCCTGCCGGGGCGGCAAAGATGACGCAGGCACTGCGACGGTGGGGCTACCCCGTCCGCTCGGCGGCCGGGTCACCACACGTCGGCTATCAGGCCGAGGCCGAGTAGCAGCGGTCCTGCCAACCGCTCGTGAATCCGGCAGCCGGGAGTCCGGACGGCCGGCTGCCGGCCGGTGTGGGAGGACTTTCTGTACATCTATCAAGGCGGCCCTTGACGGGCCGCACGCACCGCCGCCTGGGCGCGCGCCGGCCGCTGCCGCTGTCGCTCTGCGGCCGTCACGCCGATGCCCGGCGGCTGGCGCGGAGAGCGGGGAGCCCGGGGCCGCAGCAGACCGAATAGCGGGCAGAGTGGTCAAGGTTCGTCGCCGGCAGCCGGCCCCTGCGCCACGCCTGAGCAGCGTGGCGCAGGAAAGGGTGCGCCGGGTCCGCGCGGCAAGCCCCCAAGCATGGGGGGCGGTGGCCGCACGCCGGCACGCCGGTCGTCCAGGAGCCGGCTTCACAGCCGCTCAGGGTCAGGTCAAACCGCTCACCTGGGAGGGGAGGGGTGGCCGCCGGTGGCCAGCTCCGACCCCGGGAGCCGGGTCCGTACCGGGCGAGGTTGGGTCAACTGCGCCACTGTGGCGGTGTCCGCCGGGGGCGCGGTCCGTGACACGAGAGCCGACTCAGTCTGTTCCGGCAGCGTCCGTACGTGCGTCAAGGCCCGCTTGACATGGCGGGCCGACAGCAGACGGGATGTGTGACCAGAGAGTTGCCGAGGGGCTGTTGAATGCAAGGGCGGCGCTCACTCACGCGGAGACTGCCTGGCGCGCTGATGTAGCTTTAGATGTTGGTCCTGACGAGGGGAGACAAGTTGCATTACGTATCAGTTCTCGACGTCATGGAGAACTTCCTACAAGGCGATTTGTCTTCGGAGCGAGCCAAATCGCTCACCGATATCGAAATAGACGAATTCCTCGACCATGTTGATGACTACTATGATTCGTGGGAGCCGACCCCCATGCCCAGCGGGGGTCTTCGGCTTTATTCCGGAACGGGCGTTGCTGCGGCTTGGTTAAATCAGGAGCTGCGCGACTATCTCTTTTCGTCCTTGCTGTACTATCCATCCGTTGTTGTTCACGATCCCCTCGCCGTTCGCGCAGACCGTCGTCGTGGCGATTTGTTGTTCCCTCCGCCACCTAGGACAAAGAATGGTTGGGAGTTCAGCTCATCGGAGGTTATGCAGCTGGCGCTAGCAGGCAATGACCCGAGAGATTATGGAGAAATACGTGCGCTTCTTGAGGCATTTCTTCCGGTGTGCGCGGACCTTGCGCCACTCTTCCGCTCGGGTGTGATTGTCCCGGTCGCGCCTTGGAAGATTGCGCGACAGCGTCAGCAGGCCATTTTGGCAGCTGTTCGACATGACGTGCGAGACTCGTATTTCGTTGAATCTGCCCGCAATCCGATGGACGAGCTTCCTGCGGTTTCGGACGTGTTTCGAGCTTCGCCGATCCAGCTTAACTCTGGGCTATGGAGAGGGGCTGACGAGATTAAGGCGGTTGCGCAAGACCCCTCCTACTTTCTCAATCGCACGCTTGCGATTGCGGACACTCTTGGCGCTAGATACGTTCCGACGACTCTCACCGATCAGCGACTGTTCGAAGCGAAACTTGGGCAACTGCCCGGAAGAAACTTCGACATGGCAATTAACAGAGCGCTGACGTCTGCGCCACTGCCATTCTTTCGCAATCTAGACACTTCCACCTTGCTGAATATTAGAACTAATGAAGAATCGTTTGAGGAGTGGCGGTCGGACCTTCGCAATACGATTCGAACCATCGAGGCAAGCGTCGGAGAGGAAAAGCGGTTCGCGCTAGAGGCGCGCGAAATTCTGAGTGATGTGCTAATTCCTCGGGCGAACGAGTTGAAACGGCAAACACAACTCTCGTCGAGGATGCGGGGAGTGTCGGCGACAGAGGTGGCCGAGCTGTCGATCGGATGCGCGGTGGCCTTCGGTGCTGCGGAGGCGACAAATGTGCCTCTCACTCCCGCGATTATCGCTTCACTGGGCGCAACGTCTGCACTGAAGTGGTTGTACAAGACTGTCTTTGGAGACTCGCCGACCGGCTCGCGTGCTGTTCTTGCCAGTCTAGTCAATCGGCCGGGAGTGCATCGGGCTAATGATTAGCCGGACACGAGTTGGACGTACGGCGTCCAAGTCGAAGCGACCGCCGTGCCCGATGCAAGGGTTAGCACCGGCTCACAGCAACCGCCCTGTCAGCCGCAAGATGAACGCTCCGTGCTCGATCGTCATGCAGTTCGGCTACCCACGGTGTAGATCAAACCGATTCCCGAGCTGACAGTGTCAGGTCAGACTGTCGGTGGACCGGTGGCAGAGCCGGGTTATTGCAGCGCTGAGATGCCGAATGCCGTGCACGCGCGGCGGCTTGAAGCGTGTGGGGCCACTGGCGTGCCATGCCCCGCCGGGGGTTCGAATCCCCTTCGGTCCGCTTGCAGTCTCCCAGCGCAGGTGGGTGACTATTTGGGTGACGATCGGGACGGACACCGACGGACTGTCGTGGACGCTGCGAGACCGTCCTGGCAGCTCACAGCTTCGGAGCCGCAGGTCAGCGCCCCGTGTTGGTTGCCTGGGGGTCAAGAAGTCTAGGCCGTCGCCAGGCCGTGGAACGTCGACCAATGATGCCCAACGGTGACAATCGATGCCTAGCCTTGCGCAGCTCAGGTGATAGATGGGCATCCTTTGCCCGGTTCGCCTGGCACCCGGCAACAGTTCAACGCCAAGTAGGGCAGCTACCTGGCGTCACCAGCATTCTTCCCTGCCTGCTCAGTGAGTCATTCCGCGTAACGAAGGGTTGCGCTGGGTAACCGACCGTCGGCCGGGGCGGTGACACGCCGGATCTGGTGTCGTGCAACGAGAAGACGCAGAACCCCGGTATGAAGGTGGTCCTTCCAAAGATCAACTTCATAAGGGTTCTGCGTCGACGATGAGTGTCACATACACCGCGGTGCTGCCAGCACGCGAGGAGACCGTGAGCTTTCTGGCCAACCTGCTGACGAACGAACGCGTCCGGCGCGGCACCCGCGCCAACACCCGTTCACTGTCAGTGCGAGACCAGGCGATACTGGTCCTTCGCTGGTTCCTGGACGGCACCCGGATGAGGCAACTGGCCCAGGACAACGCCATCGGCAAGTCAACCGGCTACGACTACCTCCACGAAGGCATCGACGTGCTCGCGGCCCGCTCGCCGAGCCTGCACGGAGCGCTGCTGGCCGCGAAAGCCGCCGGCCACGGCCACGTCAACATCGACGGGATGCTGATCGAGACCGACCGGTGTCGCACCCCAGGCCCCACCCCCGGCGTTGACCTCTGGTGGTCCGGCAAACACGACAACCATGGCGGCAACGTCCAGGTCGTCACCGTCGGCGACGGCTGGCCGATCTGGACCTCGCCCGTGCGGCCCGGCCGCGAACATGACACCACCGCGCTGCGCGCCCACACCGAGATCCTGCCGACCCTGGCCAACGCCGGCGACGACCTACGCACCCTCGGCGACCTCGGCTACGAGGGCGAGTCCGACACGATCACCGTCGCGTTCAAAAGACCCAAAGGCGGCCAGCTCACCCTGGCACAACAGCAGCTGAACAAGGCCCACAACAGCGTCCGCGCGATCGGCGAACGCGGCAACTCGCTGCTCAAGACAACCTTCAAGGCGCTACGCAACATCAGCCTGGACCCATGGCGGATCGGAAAGATCGTCGCCGCGGCCCTCGTCATCCTCCACATCGAGCACACCCGCACAACATGACTACCTCCAGTAGTCAGCCCCTTGCGCGGAATGGCTCAGTGGGCTGCCGCCATTGGCGGCCCTGTCCGGATCGGCGGCGATGCAAGATCGAGGTCTGGCCGTTCAGTTCTGTCCGGATTGTCTCTCGAAACTGATTCCGAGCGTCGGCGAAGTCCCAGACTGCGGCAAGGCGCTGCACGGAGGCTTGCTCGCTCTCAGGAGATGTCACCTCCCGTGCCAGAGCGCCCAGAACTAGGCCGAGCTTCTCGTTCACCTCACCCAGACACTTGCGGACCTCTAGCGAAGCGAAGGCTTCGGCGCGGGCCCAAAGTAGTCGCTGTTCGGCCTCGCTGGTGTCGGCAGGTAGCTCCGTGGCTTCCTCTTGGATCCGGGCAACTCGGCGAGACATCCGGTCGAGATCCGCGAGTAGGTCTACGTACAACTGCGCACGTTCCTCCCACAGCCGGCCCTGGGTTGCGTGCTCTGCCGCCAGCTTCACGCTGCGGAGACCGACCACGGCAGAGGAGAGCACGGCCACGAGCGCGACCAGCACGCTACCAAGCGCTGAAATTGGCTGCCACCACTCATTTCCCACTAGGTCAAGGTAGATATGGAGATCAAGGTGACAGGTTCGCGTCGGCGTTCGGGCGGGTCGTCGGTCAGCCGTAGAGATTGGAGACGCGCGGTCATGCTCGCACGAGGTGAGAGTTGTTGTAAGCGAGGCGTCAGGCAGCAAGAAGGCAGCGCGAGCATCGAGGCGGGCCGACTTCGAACGTGAACCAACGACGCTCGACACCTGCTCGTTGACGTGGGCCGCCACCAGCTGGCAGCGACCGACAACTTGTGTCCGCATCCCCCCAGCGGGGGTCAGGCTGGCTTGCGTGCCGCTCTCTCGACTTCTTGCAGCACCAGTCCGAGGGTTTGTGAGCGGCGGTCTGCTGGCAGTGTTGCCCAGGCCCGTCGGGCATACGCGAGTCCTCCGGATCGGTCCCCGGACTTGGTCATCATAAGGGCGCGGTGTAGCTCGACGTGGGTGGCGAACCGGGTCAGTGACGGCGGTCGGAGTCGGTCGGCGTCGGCCTGGGCCTGCTCGCCGGGGCGGGTTATGCCGAGTCGGGCGTAGAGCATCGACCGGAAGGTGGCCATGCGCCAGGCGGGTACAGCGGCGTCGGAGATCTCCCCGTCTGGTGAGGCAGTCTGGTCGAAGACTCGTCGTGCGTCTTCGTCGGCGGCGATGGCTCCGGTGATGTCGCCTCGTCCGGCGGCGACGTGTGCGCGGGCCATCAACGCTTGGAGGCGTCCGAGGGATGGCCGGTCGGACAGGGCGATGGCTTCGTCGGCGTACCGCTTGGCGACGGGTAGGGCTGCGCCTTCGTAGGCTAGGGCGATGGCGGCCCGGCCGCGTACCCAGACCCGTACAGCGAGGTCGTCGGAGCGGTCGGCGGCGATCCGGGCGGTGTCGTACCAGCCGATCGCCTCGGTCGGATCCTTGGTCGTCTTGCCGTAGGTGGTGAGTGCGCGGGCGGCGGTCGCCCACATCGTCGGGGAGTCCAGCTGCTGTTGCAGGACGACGAGGTCACCGGCGAGCCTGGTCTGAAGGCTGTCCGCGCCGATCTCCATGTAGTCGCGGCCGTACTGGTCGACCCGGTCACGCCAGCGGTCTTCGCTGTCCCGTCGGCCGGCGAGGGCGGCGGTGAAGCCGGATCGGATCAGCTCGCTGGCGGCGATCGGGCCGATGGTGGCGGCTTGGAGAAGGTGCCTGCGTCTCACGTCCGGGTCTCCCAACGCTCGCGCGTAGGCGAGCACGATGTCCGGCGTCGCGGTCCGGCGTCCCGACTCGACGTTGCTCAGGTGCGAAGCCGAGTAGCAGGTACGGGCCGCGATGGAGGCCAGCGTCGCGCCTGCCTCAGTACGAGCCTGCCTCAGTTGTGCGCCGAGGTCATCCATCGGAGCCCCCGTGAAAGGTCCTGAAAGCATCGAGCCACTTCCGAGCGTAGTCGTGGGGTCACAAGAGTAGATCCCAGACGCGGTCAGCGCGGCTGGTGTGACAACCGGGCCTGGTTGCGTCGACAGCCGGGCGCGGCGGCATCGGTCCTTCCAAGAGCAGTGTCGCCGCGCCCTCTCTTACGGCGGAGGCGGGAATGAGCGGCGACGTTCCGGACCAACCCAGGGGCGAGCAGATCCAGCAGGCGGAACGGGAAGCGGCAAGGCAAAGGCTCATCGCTCAGGCCGAGGCGGATCGAATACCAGCCGAGGAGACGACCCGGGCCGTACCGGACCGGCGGTGGCGTCGTGGACAGCACTGATCTTCTGCCGGTCGGTCGGCGGGTGGCGTATTGGCGGGGTCGACGGAAGCTCTCTCAGCAGGTGCTCGCCGATCGGCTGGGTAAGTCGAAGAGTTGGGTGGACAAGGTTGAGCGGGGTGTCCGGTCGCTGGACAAGGTGTCGACGCTTCAGGACATCGCCGCCGTCCTGCGGATCGACACGGCGGTACTGCTCGGTCGGGACGCCCAGCCGGCGGGGTTGGTCGAACGCGTCGAGGGTGTGGAACGGATCCGCGTAGCTCTGTCGGCGTACGAGATCGCCTTGGAGCGCCCGGCCGCCCGCCGACCTGTACTGCCGGCCGAGAGGCTGACGCGGGAGGCCGCGCACGTGTGGACGACCTTCCAGCACGCCCGCTACCCGCAGGTGATCGACCTGGTGCCGGAGTTGGTGGCCGACGCGCAGCGCACCCACGCCCACGATCCGGAGGCGGGGCGGGCGCCGCTGGTAGAGGCGTACCGGGTGACGGCGTCGCTGCTGGTGAAGCTCGGTGCCCCCGATGTGGCGTGGCTGGCCGTCGACCGGGCCATGATCGCCGCTACGGGTGACCGGGTGCTGGTGGCTGCTGCTGCCGTCCAGCTCGGCCAAGTGCTGCGCGAGTCAGGGCGAACCAGGATGGCGAAGTCAGTGATGCTGGCCGCTGCGTACCGCATCGCGCCGCCCGTGATCGAGTACGGCACCCCACCCGAGCTGTCCCTCTGCGGAACCCTGCTGATTCAGGCCGCCCTGGCCGCCGCCCGCCTCGGAGACGACCGCACCGCTACCGACCTGATCGACGAAGCCGCCGACATGGCCGCCCGAGTAGGCGACGGGCATGACCACCACCGCACCGGATTCGGGCCAACGGCCGTGGAACTGGCCCGGGTCGCCACAGCGATGGAGTTGGGCGAAGCCCGCGAGGCTACGGCCCGGCACGAGAAGGCAACCACACGGGACGGCTGGCGGTGGCTACCCGCCGAACATCGGGCCGCCCACCTGATCGACGCCGCCCGCGCGTACCTCCAAGCCGACGACCCGGTCAACGCCGGCCGAGTCCTGATGGAGGCCGACCGGATCGCGCCGGCCGAGATCCACCACCGACCAGCCGGCCGAGACATCCTCGCCCAGGTCGCCAGAGAGCCCACCGCCCCGGCGACGCTCATCCAGCTCGCCGCCACCCTCGGGGTGGGCTGAGCGGTGACCGCGCCGTTTCTGTCCCTGGCGCAGATCCGCAACCGGTTGATCCTCACCGCCCGAGCGATCCTCCGCCACCACCGACCCGGACCCGACGGACGCTGCCCGATCTGCCGAACCGCAGGCTGCCCGGTGGCGACGGCCGCCCGCAACGTCCTCCGCACCGCCGAGGAAGTACAGCAGCGGAGTACAGCAACCGAGCCGACCACACCCGACCCGGACGAGCCTCAGCAAGCCGGATGACCTCGGATGACACCCGATCCGACCGGCCCGCCGGCAGTTCGGGACGAAGAGGCCGTCGGTTCGAACCCGGCCGCCCGGACCAGGTGAGAGGGCACATCCGATCGACGGATGCCCTCTAATGCGTCCCGGGTGACCAACTGAGTGGCCAGGAGCAGTAAGCAGTGGGGCAGGCGCGTCGTTCAGGCGCGCGTGAACGTGAGGTCGAAGTCCTTCCGCCAGGACTCGCCCCCGTCCTCGGACGCCTCCCAACGGCCGAGGATCCGGTCCTGCTCGACGTCGGCGACGAAACGCTGGTGGAAGTCCGGATCCTGGCGGGTCATCGTCCAGTGCCCGCCGTCGAAGGTCATCGCGAACTCACGGCAGACGCCGCGGTTGTCCTGGTAGAGCGCGACGAAGCGATCGTTCGCATCGCTGCGTCCGAGGACGAGACTCATGTCGGAATGCGCTTGGCCGTTCCCGCCGAACTCCGACCGCACGACCAGTAACGACTCCCCGAGCCACGTGACGGTGGTGTTGCCCGGCACCTCGGTGCCGGGCGGTTCGAGGAACCAGGCGTCCGAAATCGTCGTCGTCCACTCGCCGACGAGGCCGCCGAGCTTCGCCATCTCGGTGTTGCGCATCGTTGCCTCCGATCGGTCCGGCGCTACCCGGTGCGGCCGCGCCTTAGGGCCAGCGTATGGCTCGCGGGAGCCGGGAGACGCCAACCCCGCGCACGTTGGCCGGTGCTCTTTGGACGCCGACCGGGTGACTACCCGTGTGGCACCTGCACCGCGACGGTCTGCCCCCGCTGCACCAGGAGGGCGCGGCCGGGTGGCCAGCCACCGCTGGTGGAGCGCGGGAGCTTCACGCTCAGCACCTCGCCGTCCACGTACGATGCCGGGTTCAGCAGGAGGCCCGTGCGAGCGTGGCGCACGGCGGCGAGCCAGCCCCGGTAGTTGTGCAGCGCCAACTCGTGGGTGGTACCGGCGGCGACGACGAGGTTGCCGTCGTCCCGTGCCGTCCGGGTGAACCGGTCGAGCACGTCGGCGGCGATGCCGTCACCGAGCCGTTCGGCGTCGTCGACCACGACCGCGAGGGGACCACGCGCACCGGCGAGCGCCTCGTCGATCTGCATGTCCAGCGATCCGCAGAGCGCCCCGACGACGCCGGGCATGCCGACCAGGTCCATGAGGGGCGACGGGCGTGGGCAGCAGAGCAGCACCCCGAACCCGCCGGTCCCGCGCCCGGCCAGCGACGACACGATCGCCGCCAGCGCGGTGCTGCGCCCGGACCGCGGTGGGCCGGCGACCAGGAAGGCGGCACCGGCGTCCGCGAGGTCGACGTCGACCGGCCCCAGGTCGTTGCCGCCCGCGCCGACGGTGCACGTGGCTGGCGTACGGGGGACCGCAGCGGCGCGCAACCCGGCCAGTTCGGCCGAGGTGATCGACGTGGGGAGCCGGTCGACGCGCCGGGGGCGAACCTGCGGGTCGAGCCGCCCCCAGCCGGGCGTCGAGCCGGCCGGCCAGCTCCTCCACCGCCGCCGCCTGGGCCGCGCCGCTCGGGTCGGGGGCGAGGATCGCGAGCTGCACCTCCGTCCCGGACGGTACGGCCATCGCCCGCCCCGGCGGCATGGTGCCCGGCATCGCGCGCGGGTCGGCCCCGAAGACCGCCACGTCGTCGGGATCGGCCTGACGTAGGACGAGCCGGGTAGCCGCCGCACTGCCGAGGCGGTGCGTGAAGCCGGACCGGTCGGTGGTGAGCGCGACCAGGATGCCAGCGGCGGCGCCGCGCCGGAGCAGGCCGTCGGCGATCGAGGCCCAGGGGCACGTCTGCGTACGGGCCGATGGGCAGTGCGCCTGGGGGACCGGCCACGCGGTCGGCGAGGTGTCCGGTCAGGCCCCGGCTCCCGGCAACCCGCTGCCCGTGGGCACCCGCATCACGTTGACGTACTACAGCGACCAGTGCCCCCTCGGGGACTACCGCGGGCAGGGCCCCGACGCCGCCTGCAACGCCATCAACGCCAGCGGGTTCGCGTGCAACCCGGTCGCCGTGCTGCACCCCACGCCCGGAGTGGTCCTCGCGCAGGACCCGCCGGGCGGCACGCCCCGGCTCGGCACCCGCGTGACCGTCCAGTACGCGCCCTGGGCTCCGGTCGGAACGGTCCTGCACGGCTCCGCGTACCCGGTCGGCACCGCGATCCCCAGCCCGCGCCTCGTCTACCACTACACCTGCGCCAAGGGGGGCACCCAGTGTCGGGGGCTACCGCGGAACGGGTTCTACTCGGCCGTGCCGCCCGGCTCCCCCACCGTCGACAGCGACTTCACGGGCACCCCGTACGCGGTGCTGATGACGTGCGGCACCGCGCCGGGGCAGAAGCGGGTCTGGCGGACCTGGAACGCCGCCTCACCGCGCCACTACCAGCACGTCCTCTCCGAGGCCAGGCCCGCAGCCGACGACAGTGAGGAACTCGGCTGCGTCTGGTGAGGATCCGATCCGCACGCGGACGGGCGACGGGCCCCGGAGCAGGTGCTCCGGGGCCCGTCTGGTGGAACGAAGAGTCAGGCGACCGAGATGCGGTCCAGCGCCGGGGCGGTGATCGGCGAGTTCGCCTTCAGGTACGCGATCAGCGCGTCCAGGTCGATCATGCCGGTGACCCGGTTGGTGCCCTGCGGCAGGACGCTGAACCCGTCGCCGCCGCCGGCCAGGAAGCTGTTCACCGTGATCCGGTAGGTGGCGGCGGTGTCGACCGCCGTACCGCCGATGGTGAGGCTGCCCCGGACGACCCGGCTGCCGGCGCACGGGTCGCCGGCCGGCGCGCTGGTGCCGGACGGGTCGACGACGTAGCGGACGGACGCGGACGGGTAGAGCGTGCGGCCGACCGTGAACTGCTGCTCCAGCAGGCAGTAGAGCTGCGCGCCGGTCAGGTCGAGCGTGGTCAGGTTGTTGGCGAACGGCTGGACCGTGAACGCCTCCTCGTACGTGACCTGACCAGCGTCGATGTCGGCCCGGACGCCGCCCGGGTTCATGAACGCGGCGACCGCGTTCTGCTCGTTGTCGGTGGCGGCGAGCTGCGCGTCGGCGATCACGTTGCCCATGGTGGACTCGCCCATCGTCGTCCCGTACAGGGTCTCCTGGGCGCGGGTCAGCGGACCGCTGGTGCTCCCGACGACCTGGCCGGCGACCGGGCCGAGGACCTCCTTGTAGCGGGTGATCAGCGCGGTCTGCGCGGCATCCTTGGCGACGTCCCGGGTGACCACCACGTTCTCCGCCTGCATGGTGAGCACGTCGCCGGTCCGCCGGTCGACCTTCAGGTCGATGTCGGTGACCAGCCGGCCGAACGAGCTGGCGCTGGTGACCAGCTTGCCGGCGATCTGGCAGTTGTACGCCTGGTGGGTGTGGCCGCTGACGATCACGTCGATCGACGGGTCCATCCGCTGGGCGATGTCCACGACCGGGCCGGTGAAGCCGACGCAGTCGTTGATGCCACCGGCACCGGCCTGGTTGCCGCCCTCGTGCAGCAGCACGACGATGGTCTCCACGCCCCGGCGACGCAGCTCGGCGGCGTACCGGTTGGCGGTCAGGGCCTCGTCGGCGAACGTCAGGCCGGCGACGCCCTCCTTGCTGACGATGTCGGGGGTGCCCTCCAGCGTCATGCCGATGAAGCCGATCTTGACGCCGTCGACCTTGTGGATGGCGTACGGCGCCAGCAGCGGCTGGCCGGTGGCGGTCGTGAAGGCGTTGGCCGACAGGTACTGGAAGCCGGCCCCCTCGTACGGGGTGCCGTCGGCGCAGCCGTCGACCGGGTGGCAGCCGCCGTTCTGGATCCGGAGCAGCTCGTCCGCGCCCTCGTCGAACTCGTGGTTGCCGACGCTGGCGTAGTCGAGCCCGGCCAGGGACAGCGCCTCGATGGTCGGCTCGTCGTGGAACGCGGCGGAGAGCAGCGGCGACGCGCCGATCAGGTCGCCGGCTGCGACGGTGATGGTGTTCTTCTGCTTCCTGCTCTCCTCGCTGAGCTGCTTGAGGTAGGTGGCCAGGAATTCGGCACCGCCCGCGGTCTGTCCGGCGATGGTGCCGCTGGACCCGGTCGGCGGTTCGAGGTTGCCGTGGAAGTCGTTGAGGGCGAGCAGCTTGACGTCGACCGGCTTCGGGCCGGCGGGCTGGGCCTGGGTGGGGGTCGCGGCGACCGCGCTCAGCGCTGCCGCGGTGAGCGCGGCCAGACCGAGGGCGGTCCGGCGGCGCATCCCGGAGACGGACATGGAACTCCTCGTGAATCGGTGCGTGGGGCCGGTCGCGGTGCTGTCCGGCTGCCCTGATCCGTACCGTTGCAGTAGTCGCTCGCAGGTTGTGGCACTGGGAGCACCGTCCTGTTGGGACAGACTCTCATCCGCGCCGCGATCGGTCGACCGGTCGAGTACAGCGGAGCTACGGATACGTTCGGCCACCTCCGGCGGTCGGTCGGGCGGTCCCGGCATGACGGGCGGGTGACCCCGGCTTGTCCCCCTCGACCGGCGGGCTGCCGCACGCCGGCGGGAGCGGTGCCGGCGCGGCGGGCGCGGACGGTTGTCGTACCGGCGCGGTAGAAAGGGCGGGTGACCACCACGAACCGGCCCGTGCGGACGGTGCGCTCCGCCGACGGCACCACGATCGCCTACGAGACCTCCGGGGAGGGGCCGCCGATCGTCCTGGTCGGTGGTGCCTTCAACGAGCGGACGACCGCGCGGCCGTTGGCCGCCGCCCTGGCACCGCACTTCACCGCGTACGCCTACGACCGTCGGGGGCGCGGCGACAGCGGGGACACCCTGCCGTACGCGGTCGACCGGGAGGTCGACGACCTCGCGGCACTGATCGGGGCGGCCGGCGGCTCGGCGTACGTCTACGGGCTCTCGTCGGGGGCGATCCTCGCCGCCCGGGCCACCGCCCGGGGGCTGCCGGTCACCGGCCTCGCCCTCTTCGAGCCGCCCTTCGCGGTGGAGGGGAACGCCGGTTCCCGACCGGACATCTCCACCACCCTGGCCGAGCTGATCGCGGCGGACCGCCGCGCGGAGGCCGTGGAACTCTTCATGACCTCGGCGGTGGGGTTGTCGGCCGAACAGGCGGCCGGCATGCGGAACGACCCGAGCTGGCCGTTCCTGGAGCGGATGGCACACACCCTGGTGTACGACCTCACGATCACCGCCGACGGTGCCCTTCCCCGGGACGAGCTGGCCGCCGTCACGGTGCCCACCCTGGTGGTCGACAGCACGGCGAGCCCGGACTGGCTACGAGAGGCGGCCCACCGCACGGCCGATGCGGTTCCCGGGGCCCGGCGGCTCAGCATGACCGGCGGGTACCACGAGGTGCCTCCGGCCGACCTCGCCGTCGAACTGCGCCGGTTCCTCCTCGGGTGACCGGCGGTTCCCCCTCCGGTGACCGCCGGTTCGGGTGGGGACCGCCGCGCCGGCCTCCCGTCAGAGCCGGCGCGGCGGTGGCTTCCGCCAGGTCAGCGGCAGGCGTAGCTGCCGCCCGGGCCGCGGTACGGCCGGGCCGGGTTCTCGATGACGGGATCGCCGCCATCGTCGGACGGGCCGAAGCGGCCGGCGTCCCGCTGGTCGCGGGCTTCCAGGTCGCGCAGCGCCCAACGCCCCGCAGAAGGCATGCGCCTGTTGATGGGAAGGTTCTCGTCGTTCAGGCTGGTGTTCACGATTCCCCCACATTCCGAGGGCCGGCGACGCTCCCGCCGGCACGGGATCCCGCGTTTCCGCGAGAATGCCTGAGGCTATCGATGGTGATACCAGTCGTGGACAGTAAGAAAGCTGCGAGGGCAACTAACAACTAGGCGGTTGATCAACCGCAACCGAACGGCCCATATGACACAGGTGATCGGCGCACACCTATGCACTGAGGGTGATCGTGCAGGTCGGCACCGGTAAACCCCCGCCAGGGCGCCTGTCGACGGCCAGGAAAGAGGGGGCGGGGCGGCGGGTGTGACCACGCCGACGACCTTTGCGAACCGGTTTTGGGTACGCGATTCCCAGGACAATGCGCAGGTGGATGCATCCTCGCCGTGATTCCGGCAGGAACACCCCCGCCGCCGGTACGCGCGCGCAACGCGGTTCCTGCCATCGGACTGTGCGATGGCGCCCACGTCGCCGACGTGTGTCGACTGTGGACACGCGAGGAAACGACGATACGGCATCGACGGTCAGCCGGGCCATGGCGGGCCCGCCGGTGGGACCGGGCCGGCGCCGGGGCGGGCCGTCGCGCACCGGACCGTCCCGGCCAGGGCAGCCGGATCCCGGTGGCCGGCCACCCCGGGTCGCGCCGCGAGGTACTCGACGATCCGGTCGGCGGTCCAGCCGTGCGACTCGGCGAGCCCGGCGGCGAGCACACCGAGGTACGCCGCGGCGGGCGGGTTCCACGGGACGTCGCCGGCCCGCCCGGGTGCGGTGAACGTCAGCAGCGGGTACCCCTCCCGGTCCCCGGCACAGACCAGGGTCTCGTACCGGCCGGGACCGACCGCCACCGCGCCCCGTTTCACGGCGGCGGCGAGCAGCGCCAGGTCCGCGCCCGGTGGGCGGTACATCTCCTGCGCGGCGACGTCGGCGAACTGCCCGGCGGTGAGGAGGTACGCCCGGGCGGCGACCGTGCCCGGCAGCTCCGGGTCGTAGAAGGCCATCCCACCGGTCCAGGCCCGCGACTCGCCCGTGAAGTAGATCCCGCCGGCAAGGAGGACCGGAACGCTGCGGCGCGGCGGACGCCGGTCCCGGCATCCCGGGTACGTCCGCAGCCCGCCGGGCGGTCGCCCGCCGCCGAGGTAGCAGCCGAGCCGGGCGGCGTGCAGGTTCGAGCCGTACGCGACGTACCACACCAGGTCCGACGACATCGACACCTCCCCGTACGCCCACGGTAACCACCGCCGGCGTCCACAGGCTGCGTCCACAGCCTGTGGATAGAACGTGTGTACGAGCAGCCGGGCGGTCATCCCCTCCTGGGTACCCTTGGTCGCACGGCCCGTGGCCGCTCACCCGCCCCCCGACCTGGAACGACGCCCCCGTGGACCTGGACCGAGTCATCCGTGACGTCACGGTGCGCCTCCCGATGGCGTCCACCGCGGTCGAGGCGTGCCAGTGGACCGTCAGCACCCTCTCCCGGTACGCCCCGGCGACCATCTCCGTCCTGCTCCAGGTCCACGACCGGCTGCGCTGCGTCGCGGCGACCGGCTCCTGGCAGGTCTACGCCACCGTGCCACCGAAGGCCGGAATCGTCGGCCGGGTCTACGCCTCGGGCAGCGGGGTCACCGTGGCCCGGGTCGCCGACGACCCGGACTACCTGCCCATCCGGCCGGACGTGACCGCCGAGGTCTGCGTACCGGTGGTCGGCCCGGCGGGCCAGCCGCTCGGCGTGCTGGACCTCCAGTGGTGCCAGCCGGTGGAGCTGGGCCCGTGGCGGGAGACCGCCGAGCGGGTCGCCAACCGGCTCGGCGCGCGGATCGTGGCACTGGGCGGTCCACCGGCCGAGACGCGCAGCGAGAAGATGCTCCGGCACGCCGCCGCGCTGACCGCCGCCCCCACCGAGTGGGAGCTGACGACCGCCGCGATCTACGCGGCCCGGGACGTCTCCACACTCTCCGCGGCCGTGCTGGTCCTGCCCGGCCCGGACGGTCCCCGGCTCGGGCGTGACCACCCGCGCCGGGACGAGCATGACGCTCCCCCGGGAGCAGGTTCCCCGCCCCGCGCGCCGGGCGACCTCGAGGACCGGGTGCGGGCCGAACTGGTCGAGGCGGGTCCGGAGCCGCTGGGCCGCATGATGAGCCGGGCACACCGGTACGGTGCCGGCTACACCCTGGGCGAGGCCGGAAACCCGCCGGTCGAGGACCATCAGCCGCTGGCCCGGGCCGGGGTCCGCACGCTGATCACCGCGCCGGTCGGGCCGCCCGATGACGGCGGTGTCCTGCTCGTCGCCGACGAACGGCTGCTCCGGCCGGACCCGACCACGGTCAACCTGATCGAGTTGCTGGCCGGCCAGGCATGGACCTGCCTGGACCGGCTGCGCACCCTGGCCCGGCTACGCGAGCGGGCCAGCTCCGACCCGCTCACCGGGCTGCGGCACACGGGACCGTTCGGCGAGCGGATCGCCACCGCCACGCCGGGGCGTACCGCCCTGCTGGCGATCGACGTCGACGGTTTCAAGAGCGTCAACGACACGTACGGCCACCAGGCGGGCGACCGGGTGCTGATCAGGCTCGCCCGGGCCCTGGAGGCCGCGCTGCGCCAGGGGGACGAGCTGTACCGGGTCGGCGGGGACGAGTTCGTGGCGGTGATCGAGGTCAGCCGTCCGGACGAGGCGGTCCGGATCGCCGAACGGCTCGCCCAGGCGGCCCGGGGCATCGGCCGGACGATCAGCGTCGGGGTCGCCCTGCCCCGGCGCGGGGAGTCTCCCGAGTCGACGCTTCGCCGCGCCGACCAGGCCCTCTACGCGGTCAAGCGCCGGGGGCGCGACGGCGTCCAACTCGCCGCCGCCTGAGCACCTGAGCACCTGCACGCCTGAGCACCTGCACGCCTGAGGTGGTAGCAGGGGACCCCTGCTCATCAAAAAGCGGTAACAAGGGTCCCCTGCTACCACCCGACAGAGCGGCGGCCGCCGCTCAGCAGGTGCGGAACTGAGCGGGTGCGGAACTCAGCGGGTGCGGAACTCAGCGGGTGCGGAACTCAGCGGCGAGCAGCTCGGCGATCTGCGCGGTGTTCAGGGCGGCCCCCTTGCGCAGGTTGTCGCCGGTGACGAAGAGATCCAGGGCCCGGGGGTCGTCGAGGGCGCGACGGATCCGGCCGACCCAGGAGGGGTCGGTGCCGACCGCGTCGATCGGCATCGGGAACTCACCCGAGGCCGGATCGTCGACCAGGATCACCCCGGGCGCGTTGCGCAGCGCCTCGCGGGCACCCTCGGCGTCCACCTCGGCGGCGAAGACGGCGTGTACGGCCACCGAGTGCCCGGTCACCACCGGGACCCGTACGCAGGTGGCGGAGACCTTGAGGTCGGGCAGGCCGAGGATCTTGCGCGACTCGTTGCGGATCTTCATCTCCTCGGACGACCAGCCGCCGTCGGCGAGCGAGCCGGCCCAGGGGACCACGTTCAGCGCCAGCGGCGCGGGGAACGGGCCCAGCTCGTCCCCGACCGCCTGGCGGACGTTGCCCGGACGGGAGCCGAGCGCCCGGTCCCCGGCGATCTTGCCGAGCTGGGTGTGCAGGGTGTCCACGCCGGCCTGCCCCGCCCCCGACACCGCCTGGTACGAGGCGAGCACCAGCTCGCGCAGGCCGTACTCACGGTGCAGCGGCGCGACGGCGACGATCATCGCGAGGGTGGTGCAGTTCGCGTTGGCGATGATCCCCTTGGGACGGTTCCGCACCTGCTCCGGATTGATCTCGGGAACCACGAGCGGAACGTCGCGGTCCATCCGGAACGCCCCGGAGTTGTCGACCGCGACCGCGCCCCGGCTGACCGCGACCGGTGCCCACTCGGCGGAGACCTCGTCCGGCACGTCGAACATGGCGACGTCGACGCCGTCGAACGCCTCCGGCGTCAACGCCTGGACGACCAGTTCCTCGCCCCGGCAGCGCAACCGCCGCCCGGCGGACCGCGCCGAGGCGATCAGCCGGATCTCGCCCCAGACGTTCTTGCGGGCCGAGAGCAGTTCACACATCACGGTGCCGACCGCACCGGTCGCCCCGACCACGGCGAGGGTGGGCAGCGACGCCATCGGCGTTACCGGCCCGTTCCCGCGTACACGACGGCTTCTTCCTCGCCACCGAGCTCGAAGGTGTCGTGGATGGCCCGGACGGCCACGTCGAGGTCGCTGTCCCGGCAGACCACGGAGACCCGGATCTCGGAGGTGGAGATCATTTCGATGTTGACCCCGGCCGCGCCGAGGGCGGCGAAGAACCCGGCGGCGACGCCCGGGTGGGAGCGCATGCCCGCGCCGATCAGCGACACCTTGCCCACGTGGTCGTCGTAGAGCAGGCCCTTGAACTTGACCGACTCCTGGATCTTGTTGAGTGCGGCCATCGCGGTCGGGCCGTCCGTCTTGGGCAGGGTGAACGAGATGTCCGTCCGCCCGGTGCCCTCGGTCGAGACGTTCTGCACGATCATGTCGATGTTGATCTCGGCACCGGCCACGGTGTCGAAGATCCGGCCGGCCGCACCCGGCTCGTCCGGCACCCCGACGATAGTGATCTTCGCCTCGCTGCGGTCGTGGGCGACCCCGGTGATCAGTGCTTGCTCCACAGAGAGGTCCTCCATCGATCCGGTGACCATGGTGCCGGTATTGGTCGAGTATGACGAACGGACATGGATCGGCAACCCCGCCCGGCGGGCGTACTCCACGCTGCGCAGGTGGAGCACCTTCGCCCCACAGGCCGCCAGTTCCAGCATCTCCTCGTACGTGATCTGCGTGATGTGCCGGGCGTTGGGCACGATCCGCGGGTCAGCGGTGTAGACCCCGTCGACGTCGGTGTAGATCTCGCAGACGTCGGCGGCGAGTGCGGCGGCGAGCGCCACGGCGGTCGTGTCCGAGCCGCCCCGGCCGAGCGTGGTGACGTCCTTGGTGTCCTGGGAGACGCCCTGGAAACCGGCCACGATCACCACCGCGCCCTCGTCGAGCGCGCCCTTGAGCCGGCCCGGGGTGACGTCGATGATCCGCGCCTTGCCGTGCACCGAGGTGGTGATCACTCCGGCCTGCGAACCGGTGAACGAGCGGGCTTCGTAGCCGAGGTTGTGGATGGCCATGGCGAGCAGTGCCATGGAGATCCGCTCCCCGGCGGTCAGCAGCATGTCCAGCTCCCGCCCCGGCGGGAGCGGACTGACCTGGTTGGCCAGGTCCAGCAACTCATCGGTGGTGTCCCCCATCGCGGAAACCACGACGACCACGTCGTCGCCGGCCTTGCGCGCGGCGACGATCCGTTCGGCCACCCGCTTGATCCGCTCCGCGTTGGCGACGGAGGACCCGCCGTACTTCTGCACCACGAGTGCCACGACGGCGCACTCCCTCCCAGCAGCCCTGAGCGTGCCGACGCCGCCGGGTGAGTGGCCGGCGGCGCGGGTCAGACCTCCCCAGGGTATCCGGCGGCCCTCTCCGGCAGGTCAGGTGATCCCACGATCCGGCCGGGAGCGGCCCACGCCACATCGGTCGCACGCGCGACACGCCGTCGCCCCATGGCCCTGCGGGGTCCCCTACGACGGGGCAGGACCGGAGAATGGGCGGGTGCCTACCGGTGTCCACCTCCACGCCGCGCGCCGCCGACCGACCGTCCTGCTCGCGCTCGCCGTCCCCCTCCTGCTCGCCACCAGCGTCTCCCTGGCGGGCTGCACCTCGGAGGAGCCCCCGACCGAACCACCCGAGCCCGCCGGGGGCAGCCCGACACCTGCCCGCGCGGACGGCGCGCGCGACGACCTGGCCGCCCTCGCGGCAGCGGCGCAGGACCGCCACCTCACCGCCCGGTACACCCTCACCGCCGAGGACGGATCCACCCGGACGATCATCGTGACCAGCGCCAACGACGGCAGTTGGCGGGTCGACGTCCCGGGTTGGGCGCTCGGCGGCACGGTGGACGTCGCGCTGGTCAGCACCGCCGAGGGGTTCTTCCAATGCGCGTTGCCCTCGGCGACCCGCCCCGGGCCGGCCGGCTGCGTACGCCTCGGCGACCCGGACGACACGATCCCCCGGCGTCTGGATCCCCGGGTGCAGCACCCCTTCACCGACTGGCTCGACGTCCTCACCGACCGCCAGGCTCCGCTCGCGGTCTCGGTCAGCCGGCCGTTACCCGGTGCCACCGGCACCTGCTACTCGGTGGAGTCCACCTCGGCGTCGCTGAATCCGCCGCTGGACGTGGGGATCTACTGCTACGACACGGACGGCACGCCGACCGCCGTCCGGACGGCCCTCGGGACGCTCCGGTTGGCCGGCCCGCCCGGTCCCGCCCCGGCGACCGTGCAGTTGGCCGGCCCGGTGACCGAGGGCGAACCGGTCGAGGCCGCCGCCCCCACCCCGGGCGAGTCGGGCACGGAACCCACCACGACACCGTGAGCAACCATCACGGTACGGGTGCGGTTGCCCACGACTTGTCACCCTTCCGTTCGGGCGGGTGACGCGGCAGGGAAGGCTCGGCTGAGCTGGCGCTGTCAGCTGCGTCTCAAAGTCCGGAAGGTCATTTCCGCGAGCCGATCTGATCACGTAGGGTCACCAATATCATGTGGCAGGCGAGCCTCCTCCTTCCTTGCCGCGACGAGGCCCATCCGGCCGGCACCTCGTCGCGGGTCTGACGCGCGCCGTCCAGCACACCGAATTCGTCCGGACCGATCCAGGTCCGACACCGCTCGTCGGCACTGTCGCCGACCTTTCGACGCTGACGTCACATGATCAACGGGAGCATTCCGCCATGGCCCAGTCCGCAGGCACCAACGACGTCGAGTCCGAGCACCGGGTGACGGTCGACCCCGCCACGACCGACCCGACCGGCCCCGACCCGACCGTCGCCGACCCGATCGCCCGGCAGCAGCCCAGCCGCATGCCGTACCACCGCTACCAGCCGTTCCACCAGCAGTTCCGGGTCGACCTGCCGGATCGGCAGTGGCCGAGTCGGCACATCGAGGCCGCCCCGCGCTGGTGCGCGGTCGACCTGCGCGACGGCAACCAGGCCCTGATCGACCCGATGTCCCCGGAGCGCAAGCGTCGGATGTTCCAGCTCCTGGTCCAGATGGGCTACAAGGAGATCGAGGTCGGCTTCCCGTCGGCGAGCCAGACCGACTACGACTTCGTCCGGCAGCTCATCGAGCAGGACCTGATTCCCGACGACGTCACCATCCAGGTGCTCACCCAGTGCCGGGAACACCTGATCGACCGGACCTTCGAGTCGCTGCGCGGCGCGAAGCGGGCGATCGTGCACTTCTACAACTCCACCTCGACGCTCCAGCGCCGGGTGGTGTTCGGCCTGGACCGGGCGGGCATCACCGACATCGCCACGCAGGGCGCCCGGCTCTGCCGGAAGTACGCCGAGATCCACACCCCGGACACCGACGTCTTCTACGAGTACTCCCCCGAGTCGTACACCGGCACGGAACTGGAATACGCGCTGGAGGTGTGCGCGGCGGTGATCGAGGTGGTCGACCCGACGCCGACCCGACCGCTGATCATCAACCTGCCGGCCACCGTCGAGATGGCCACCCCGAACGTGTACGCCGACTCGATCGAGTGGATGCACCGCCGACTGCCCCGGCGGGACAGCCTGGTGCTCAGCCTGCACCCGCACAACGACCGGGGCACCGGCGTGGCCGCCGCCGAACTGGGCCTGCTGGCCGGCGCGGACCGGGTCGAGGGCTGCCTCTTCGGCAACGGCGAGCGCACCGGCAACGTCGACCTGGTGACGCTGGGACTGAACCTCTTCTCGCAGGGCGTCGACCCGCAGATCGACTTCTCCCGGATCGACGAGATCAAGCGGGCCGTCGAGTACTGCAACCAGCTGCCGGTGCACGAGCGCCACCCGTACGCCGGGGACCTGGTCTACACCGCCTTCTCCGGATCCCACCAGGACGCGATCAAGAAGGGCTTCGACGCGCTGCACGCGGACGCGGCGGCGGCGGGAGTGCCGGTCGACGACTTCGCCTGGGCGGTGCCGTACCTGCCGATCGACCCGAAGGACCTGGGCCGCACCTACGAGGCGGTCATCCGGGTCAACTCGCAGTCCGGCAAGGGCGGCGTCGCGTACATCATGAAGAGCGAGCACCAGCTCGACCTGCCCCGTCGGCTCCAGATCGAGTTCTCCGGGGTGGTCCAGCAGGTCACCGACCATGACGGTGGCGAAGTCGACCCTGCCACGATGTGGGACATCTTCGCCGGCCACTACCTCGTGGACTACCAGACCGCGCCGGTGGTGGCTCTGGCCGACTACACGATCGGCACCACCGAGGGCAAGGTCGAGATCTCCGCGCAGGTCGACTTCGGCGGGGAGCGCCGGGCCCTGACCGCGGTCGGCAACGGCCCGATCGACGCGTACGTCAACGCGTTGCAGTCCCTCGGCGTGGCGGTGCGTGTGCTCGACTACCACGAGCACGCCCTCTCCTCCGGTGGCGACGCCCAGGCCGCCGCGTACGTCGAGTGCGAGGTCGACGGCCGGACCGTCTGGGGCGTCGGCATGGACGCGAACATCGTCACCGCTTCGGTGAAGGCGGTGACCGGCGCGGTCAACCGCGCCCGCCACTGAGCTGCTGGCTGGCTCCCGCCAGCACGCGGGGGCCCGCCAGCACGGTGGTCGGGCTCGGCATCACCCGTCCCCGGCGGCCGGGATGCCGCGGGACGGGACCTAGTCCCGCCTCCCCTCCGGGGCTGCGGCGGATCCGGTGGCCGGGGCACCGGTCAGCAGGAGCCCGGCCAGCAGGGCGGCGGCCACCAGCAGCCCCGCGCTCCAGAGCAGTGCGCCCCGGTACGCATGGGTCAGCTCGGCGGCCTGCTCGTAGCCGGTGCCGGAGAGGCCGACCAGCAGCGGCAGCGCGGCCACCGCCAGCAGCCCGCCGACCCGGGAGGCGGCGTTGTTGAAGCCACTGGCCACCCCGGCGAAGCGGTCGGCGACCGCGGCCAGCACCGAGGCGGTCAGCGGCGCCACGACCAGGGTGAGCCCCAGGCCGAACAGGGTCACCCCGGGCAGCACGTCCGTCCAGTACGAGGCACCCGGCCCGACCCCGCGCAGCACCAGCAGACCGAGGGCGGCGAGCACCGGCCCGACGGCCAACGGCAGCCGGGGGCCGATCCGGCCGGCGAGCGCCCCGGCCCGCGCCGAGCCGACCAGGAGCAGCAGGGTCAGCGGCAGGGTGGCCAGACCGGTCCGCAGCGCCGACCAGCCGACCACGTTCTGGAGGTGGACGGCGAGGAAGAAGCTGAAGCCACCGAGCGCCGCGTACACCGCCACGGTGAACACGTTCAGCACGGTGAAGCGCCGGCTGTGGAACAGGGTGGGTGGGAGCATCGCCCCGTCCCCGCGTCGCCGCTCGACGAGGACGAAGGCCGCTGCGGCGACCACCCCCACCAGTGCCGCGCCCAGTACCGGCGCGGCGGTCGGGCCACGCCCGGGGGCGTCGATCAGGGCGTACGTGACACCGGCCAGGCCGAGCGCGCCGAGCAGCGCCCCGAGCACGTCGAACCGGTGGCGCTTTCCGGGCGCGCCGCGCCGGGAGACGTCCTCGTCCCGGCTCTCCGGCATCCACCGCAGCGCGACCAGCACCAGGGGCACGGCGAGCACCACGTTGACCAGGAAGATCCACCGCCAGGAGAGGGTGTCGATCAACCATCCGCCGACGAGCGGGCCGAGCGCGGTGGAGAAGCCGGAGAGGCCGGCCCAGGTGCCGATCGCCCGGCCCCGGTCGTCCGGATGGAAGCTCGCCTGGAGCACCGAGAGTGAGCCGGGGGTGAGCAACGCGCCACCCGCCCCTTGGAGGATCCGGGCCACGACCAGCCACCCGGTGCCCTGGGCCAGGCCGCAGAGCGCCGAGGCGACGGCGAACCAGACCACGCCGTACAGGAAGAGCCTGCGGCGTCCGAAGCGATCGCCGAGGGCCCCGCCGAGCAGGACGAACGCGGCCAGCATCAACGCATAGCCGTTTATCGTCCATTGGAGATCGGCGACGGTCGCCCCGAGATCCTCACCGAGCCGGGGCAGGGCCACGTTCACCACGGTCGCGTCCAGAAAGACCATGCCGGAGGCGAGGATCGCGGCGAGCAGGGTTCCCCTTCCGGCGGCAGTGCCCGTGCGCAGGGTGGGGGTGGTCATCGAATCCCTCCCGTGGGTACCCCGGCCAGCAGGCCAGGGAGGGCAACGGAACCTCCTACGGGCGCTCGCGGGTGTCGGCCGAGTTCACCCCGTTTACCGTGACGGTGTCCCGCGACAGCGCGGGGCGGTGGGTCGTGTCCCTGCGCTGGGAGGACCGCGGCGTCAACGCGGCGCGTGACATTCTGGCGGCTGCTGCCTGTGGAGCCGGTGTAGGACCTCAACGGGACTCCTCCCGGACGGGCGGTCGGCGACGAAGCAGGAACCCCCGGGACGGCCCGGAGGATCCCCGCCCTCCGGGGCGGGGAGGATGCCAAGGTCTCCAATCTGCCTCCTCGGATATGAGAGTTGCCACGAAACGCCGAAGCCGCACCGTCGTTGCCGTGCGGATCCCCGGAAACCCCGCAAGCTAAAAGGGTGTCGTCTCCACGTACCAGAACAGGACCCCGTGCCCTCGCGGCGACCGCGTTCGTCGCGGTGCTCGCTCTCGGCGCCGCCGGCTGCGGCACCGTGGCGGAACCGGACGCCCCGCCCCCCGGCAGCGGCGGCAACGCCAGCGAGAAGCTGGAGACCCTGACCGTGGCGAAGGCCGGTTCGATGCGGGGCTACAGCCGGGAACGGTTCCCGCACTGGCGGGACACCGGCAAGAACTGCGACGTCCGGGACAGCGTCCTCGAGCGGGACGGCAGCGACATCAAACGCTCCGGCTGCAACGTGGTCGCCGGCCGCTGGGAGAGCGTGTACGACAACCGCGCCTTCACCGACCCGTCCGACGTGGACGTCGACCACATGGTGCCGTTGGCGAACGCGTGGCGCTCGGGCGCGGCCGAGTGGGACGACACGCAGCGGGGCGAGTTCGCCAACGACCTGACCCGGCCGCAGCTCATCGCGGTTTCGGCCTCCTCCAACCGGGCAAAGGGTGACCAGGACCCGTCGCAGTGGAAGCCGGCGAACCGTTCGTACTGGTGCCAGTACGCCGAGAGCTGGGTGACGGTCAAGCACCACTGGCAGCTCTCGGTGACCAGCGCCGAGAAGGCCGCCCTGGCGGACATGTTGGAGGAGTGCGTGTGAGCGAGCGGTCCGGTACCGAGGCCGGGACGACGGCGGCCACGACGGAGAACGGGACTCCACCAGTTCCGGCGGAGAACGGGACGACCCGAGCTCCGGCGGCAGACGCCGTCCCGGCGGCTCAGGCGGCAGACGCCGCCCCGGCGGCTGCGGGTGGTGCGCCGGAGAGCCGGAGCGCCGACATCGTGCCCGGCCCCGGCGGGGTGATGACCGACGAGGTGGGCGTGGTGACCGGGGAGCTGACCCTGCGCACCGAGTTCGCCGCCGGTCAGGTCACCCTCCGGGTGCAGTACCGGGAGGCCGACGAGTGGTACACGGTGACCGGCGGCCGGGTGGCGCTGCCGGACGTGTCGGGGCTGGATGCCGTGCACGGTCTCGCCGTGGGGCTGCTCCACCGACCCGAGGGCTGAATACTCGCCCGTCACGCGCTGCGCGGCCGCACCGCCGGCTTGCCGGCCGGGTGGTTGCAGGGGACCCTTCCTCCGCAGAAAACGGTAACAAGGGTCCCCTGCTACCACCTCACACGTACGAGCACCGCCTCACACGTCCGAGCACCGCCTCACACGTACGAGCACCGCCTCACACGTACGAGCCTGGCTCGGTGGGAGCGGAGACCACCCCGGGTGCCTCGCCCTCGTCGGCCGGGCGGACGAGTTCGGCGTCCACCCGGTGCGGGCGCAGCTCGCCACTGGCGATCCGCTCCGCCCAGTGGCAGGCGACCCGGCTCCGGCCGATCTGCCGCAGCACCGGACGTTCCTCGGCGCACCGCGTCGGCTGCGCCCACGGACAGCGGGTGTGGAACCGGCAGCCGGACGGCGGGTTGGCCGGCGAGGGCAGGTCACCGGCGAGCAGGATCCGCTCCCGCCGGTCCTCCACGTCCGGGTCGGGCACCGGTACCGCCGACATCAGCGCCCGGGTGTACGGGTGCAGCGGCTCACTGTAGAGCCGGTCGCTCGGCGCCTCCTCGACCAGCGCGCCCAGGTACATCACGCCCACCACGTCGGAGATGTGCCGCACCACCGCGAGGTCGTGCGCGATCACCAGGTAGGTGAGGCCGAGGTTGTCCTGGAGTTCGTCGAGGAGGTTCACCACCTGCGCCTGGATCGAGACGTCCAGGGCGGAGACCGGCTCGTCGGCGACGATCAGCTCGGGACCGAGCACCAGTGCCCGGGCGATGCCGATGCGCTGCCGCTGGCCACCGGAGAACTCGTGCGGGTAGCGGGAGAGCGCCCACCGGGGCAGCCCCACCGCGTCCAGCGTCTCGCTGATGACCCGCCGGCGCTCGTCCCGGCTCTCGCCGATGCCGTGGGCGTGCAGCCCCTCGGTGAGGATCGACTCGACGTTCTGCCGGGGATCCAGGCTCGACATCGGATCCTGGAAGATCATCTGCATCCGGCGGCGCATGCCGCGCAGCTTGTTCGGGGCCATCCGGGTCAGGTCGATGCCGTCGAAGGTCACCTTGCCACCGGTGGGCGGGGTGAGCTGGAGCAGCGCCCGACCGAGCGTGGACTTGCCGCAGCCGGACTCCCCCACCAGCCCGTACGTCCGGCCCCGGGGGATGTCCAGGTCGACCCCGTCGACCGCCTTGACGTGGCCGACCACCCGGTCGAAGAGCACGCCCCTGGTGATCGGGAAGTGCACCTTAAGGTCGCGTACCTCGACGAGGATCTCGTTCTCGGTCACGCCTTGTCCTCCTCGCGGCGGATGTCGCCGGGCACCGCCGGTGCGCTGCCCGGCAGCGGGGCCGGGTTGACGCAACGGTAGCTACGGCCGTCGTGGGTCGGCACCATCTCGGGCGGCTCCCCGACGCAGGCGTCGATCCGCCGGGCGCAGCGTGGGGCGAACGCGCACCCATCCGGCCAGGGCAGCAGGTCGCGGACCGAGCCGGGGATGGGGGTGAGACGCTCGCCGCGCCCGGCGTCCAGGCGCGGGACCGAACCGAGCAGACCCACCGTGTACGGGTGCCGGGGCTGGGCGAACAGCGGCCGGCGGCGGGCGGTCTCCACCACCCGACCGCCGTAGAGCACGTTGATCGTGTCGCACATGCCGGCGACCACGCCGAGGTCGTGGGTGATCATCACCAGTGCGGTGCCCGAGTCGCGGACCAGTTCCTTGAGCAACTCCAGGATCTGCGCCTGGATCGTCACGTCGAGGGCGGTGGTCGGCTCGTCGGCGATCAGCAGCCGGGGCTTGCAGGCCACCGCCATGGCGATCAGGGCACGCTGACGCATCCCGCCGGAGAGCTGGTGCGGGTACTCCTTGAGCCGCCGTCGCGGGTCGGGGATGCCGACCCGGTCGAGCAGATCGGCGGCCTCCTTCGCCGCCGCGTCCCCCTTCATGCCCCGGTGCCGGGTGAGCACCTCGGTCACCTGGAGCCCGATCGGGATCACCGGGTTCAGCGAGGAGAGCGGGTCCTGGAAGATCATCGCTACGTCCCGGCCCCGGATGTCGCGCCGGGACCGGTCGTCGAGCTGGATCAGGTCGGTGCCGTCGAAGACGGCCTTGCCACCGATCCGGGTGCCACGCTGCTTCGGCAGCAGACCCATGATCGCCAGCGAGGTGACGCTCTTGCCGCAGCCGGACTCGCCGACCAGGCCGACCACCTCGCCCGCGTCGACCGAGAAGGAGACCCCGTCGACGGCGTGCACGGTGCGTTGGCCGCGACGGGAGAACGTGACGCTGAGGTCGTCCACGTCGAGCAGTGCCATTATTGATCTCCCGTTCGCGACTGCGGGGCTCGCGGCGCTTCACACATGTCAACCACCTCGCTACTTCCGCAGCTTCGGGTCGAGTGCCTCGCGCATCGCCTCACCGAGGAGGGTGAAGCCGAGGGCGGTGACGATGATGCCGACCGCCGGGTAGATCGCCAGCGCCGGCCGGATGCCCAGGTACGGCTGCGCGTCGGCGAGCATCACCCCCCACTCGGGGATCGTCGAGTCGGGGTTGCCCAGGCCGAGGAAGGAGAGTGCGGCGGCCTCGATGATCGCGGTGGCCAGCGTCAGCGTGGCCTGGACGATCACCGGGGCGAGCGAGTTCGGCACCACGTGGGTCAGCGCGATCCGCGACCGCTTCACCCCGAGGGAGGTCGCCGCCAGCACGTAGTCACTGTTGGACTGGGAGATCATCGAGCCGCGCAGCAGCCGGGCGAAGACCGGCACCGAGACCACGCCGACCGCGATCATCACGGTGGTGAGGCTCGCCCCGAGCAGCGCGGCGACGCTCACCGCCAGCAGCAGGCTGGGCAGGGCCAGCAGCATGTCGACGAAGCGCATCAGGGTGCTGTCCACCCAGCGGCCCCAGCGCCCGCCGAGGCCGGCGGAGGCCCCGGCGATGCCGCCGATCAGCGCGCCGACCGCGAGCCCGATCAGCGTGGAGACCACGCCGACCAGCAACGTCTGCCGGGCGCCGACGACCATCCGGCTGAACACGTCCCGACCCTGGTGGTCGTAGCCGAGCCAGTGGTCACCGGAGGGGCCGGGGATGATGCCCTGCCCGGACTTGACCACACCCTCCCGGATGCCGATCGACTCGGTCGCCCCGTACGGCACGAAGAACGGCCCGACGACCGCGACCAGGACGAAGAGGGCCAGGATCACCGCGCCGACGATGGCGGCGGGGTTGCGGCGCAGCCGCCGGAACGCCTCCTGCCAGAGGCTGACACCACGCTCGTCGTCGCGGACGGCCGCGAGTTCGGCGAGCCGGTCGATCTTGTCGCGCTTCTTGCCCGTGGTGACGGTCATCGCACCCTCACCCTCGGGTCGATCAGGCTGTAGGAGAGGTCGACTATCAGGTTCACCAGCACGTACACCACCGCGATGATCAGGATGAAGCCCATGAGTACGGGGTAGTCGCGCTGGCTGATCGACTCGGCGACGAACGCCCCGATGCCGCTGAAGGCGAAGACGGTCTCGGTGAGCACCGCACCGGAGAGCAGACCGCCGGCGAGCAGGCCGATCGAGGTGGCCACCGGGAGCATGGCGTTACGCAGCACGTGCCGCCGCCGGACCACGTTCTCGGTCAGGCCCTTGGCCTCGGCGGTCCGGACGAAGTCCTCGCCGAGCACCTCCAGGACGCTGGCCCGGGTGATCCGGACGATGATGGCCAGCGGGATGCTCGCCAGCGCGAGACCGGGGAGCACCAGGTGCCAGAGCGCGTCCGCGGCGGCGTCCCACTCGCGGGTCATCAGTCCGTCGAGGACGAAGAAGTTGGTGATCCGGGTCGCCTCGATGGTCGGGTCCTGCCGGCCGCTGGAGGGGAACCAGCCCAGGTTCTCCGCGAAGATCGCCTTGAGCACGTAGGCCAGGAAGAAGACCGGGATGCAGATACCGATCAGCGAGCCGCCGACCGACAGGTGGTCGAGGAGCCGGCCGCGACGGCGGGCGGCCAGGTAGCCCAGCGGGATGCCGACGCCGATCGCGATGATCATGGCCATCACGGTCAGCTCGACGGTACCGGGGAAGCGCTGGAGGAACTCGGTGGTGACCTCCCGCTTGGTGGAGGTCGAGGTGCCGAGGTCGAGCCGGACCATGCGGCGGATGAACGTGCCGTACTGCACCAGGATCGGCTCGTCGAGACCGAGGTTGCGGCGGATCGCGGCGCGCATCTCGGGTGTGCCCCGCTCACCGAGGATCGCGGTCTCCGGACCGCCGGGCAGTCGGCGCAACCAGATGAAGAGCAGGATGGAGAGCCCGAACAGCGTGGGTATCAGCTGGAGCAGGCGTCTGACGATGAACCGGAACACGGCGGCCTCGAAGGGGTGCGGAGGGATGCGGGCGGGCGCTGTGACCAGCGCCCGCCCGCGTTCCTTGCGTCAGGTCAGGACTTGAACTCGGCGGTGGAGTACCGCTCGTCGGTGAGCGGGCTCGCCTTGACGCCCGTCACGTCCTTGCCGAAGACGATCGCCGGCGGGGAGTGCGAGATCGGCACACCCGGCAGGAACGTCATGATGTCCGCGTTCAGCTCCTTGTAGAGCTCGACCCGGGCGCCCATGTCGACGGTGGTGTCGGCCTTCTGGAACTTGTCGAACAGCGCCTTGTTGGTGAAGCCCCAGTCGTCCTTCGGCCGATCGAAGAAGGTGCCGATGAAGTTGTAGGCGTCGCCGTAGTCACCGGTCCACCCGAGGAAGTGGATGTCGTGCGCGCTGCCCGAGGTGGTGGCGTTGAGGTAGTCCGGGCTCCACTTCAGCGGGATCGGCTGGACGGTGATGCCGACCGCCTGGAGGTCCGCCGAGAGCAGCTCGAAGATGTCCTTCGGGTTCGGCATGTACGGCCGGGTGACCTCGGTCGGGTAGTGGAAGCGCAGGGTCAGGTTCGTCGCGCCCGCCTCGGCCAGCAGCGCCTTGGCCTTCTCCGGGTTGTAGTCGTACTTGGTGACGTTGCCGTTCCAGCCCTCGACGGTGTCCGGGAGGAAGTTCTCCGCGACCTTCGCGCCCGGGGGCAGCTTCGAGTCGACCAGCGCCTGCCGGTTCAGGGCGTGCGCGATGGCCTGCCGGACCTTCACGTCGGCCAGCTTCGGGTTCCCCTTCTGGTTGATCGCCAGGTAGAGGATGTTGAAGGCCGGGCGGGTCAGGACGTTGAAGCCCTCGCCCTTCAGCGGCTCGACGTCGGCCGGGCCGACCAGGTCGTAGCCCTGGATGTCGCCGGAGCGCAGCGCCTGCTTGCGCGCGTTCTCGTCGGAGATGGTCTTGAAGATCAGGGTCTTCAGCTTGGCCTTGTTGCCGGCGTAGTCCTCGTTGCGCTCCAGGGTCAGCGTCTTGTTGGCGACGTCCCAGGACTTGAACTTGAACGGACCGGTGCCGGTCGGGTGCTCCATCGCGTACGAGGGGTACTTGATGTCCTCGGCGGTGCCACCGACGTTGCTCGCGTCGTACTGCTCCAGCGCCTTGGGGCTGTGCATGGAGAACGACGGCAGCATCAGGGCGGCCGGGATCTTGCTGGAGACCCGGGTGAAGGCCAGGTCGACCGTGGTGGCGTCCTTGGCGGTGCAGGACTTGAAGAGGCTCGGCGGCAGTTCCGGGTCCTCGTTCTTGGCAAAGCCGCCCATGACGTCCTGCCAGTACGGCGTCACGTCCGGGCTCTGCATCAGACCCTTGGAGTTGTACCAGCGGTTGAAGTTGACGCAGACGGCCTCGGCGTTGAAGTCGGTGCCGTCATGGAACTTCACTCCAGAGCGGAGCTTGAAGGTCCAGGTCGTGCCAGCCGCGTCCGGGGTCCAGGACTCGGCCAGGCCGGGGGTCACCTTGGTGCCGCCCTCCTCCGGACGGACCAGGGTCTCGAAGACCTGACGCGCCATGCGCAGCGACTCACCGTCGCTGGCAAAGCTGGGCTCGAGCACCTTCGGGTCTCCGGCGACGCCGAAAACGAGAGTGTCCTTCTTGCTACCGCCGGAATCGTCGCCGCGGTCGCTCTCGGCGCAGCCTGCTACCGCGAGGGCCGCGGCCGCGACGGCCGCCAGCGCGGCCTTCGACCTGGGTGCACGCATGGGTGCTTCACCTCGTCCTAGGGGGTACGGACAACCTGGTGACAGGGGTCACCGATGGCGGTGACCTTAGCCGCCGTTCGGACTTCCCCGGAACTATTGACGAAGCTGTTGGTACCGGATCGTGTCTTTACCGCTGCGACGCGCGCCGGATACTCCGGTTTTCCGCCCTGGAATGTGGCGTTTCGCCCCGGTTCACCTATGCGGATTTGTTACATCGAATGTCGAGCCCATCCCGGTCATGTCAGACCCGGACGGACCGGTCCCGCCACAGTGGACCGACGTCACCGGGGTGGGCGACGCCGGTCCACGGCGGACGGTCTCAGACGGCGCGACGGCCCTCGAACGCGCGCCCCAGGGTGATCTCGTCGGCGTACTCCAGGTCACCGCCGACGGGGAGGCCGCTGGCCAACCGGGTCACCGCGATACCCATCGGCTTGACCATCAGCGCGAGGTAGGTCGCGGTCGCCTCACCCTCCGTGTTCGGGTCGGTGGCGAGGATCAACTCCCGGACGGTGCCGGTGCCGAGCCGGGCCAGCAGCTCCCGGATACGCAGGTTGTCGGGGCCGATCCCCTCCAGCGGGTTGATCGCCCCGCCGAGCACGTGGTAGCGGCCCCGGAACTCACCGGTCCGCTCGATCGCCACGACGTCCTTGGGCTCCTCGACCACGCAGAGCACCTCGTCGGTACGGCGCGGGTCGCGGCAGATCCGGCACTGCTCGGACTCGGCGACGTTGTAGCAGCTCGTGCAGAACCGCACCAGCTCCTTGACCTTCCGCAACGCCCCGGCCAGCCGGTTGACGTCGGCCGGGTCCGCGGAGAGGACATGGAAGGCGATCCGCTGGGCGCTCTTCGGGCCGACGCCCGGCAGCCGTCCCAGCTCGTCGATCAGATCCTGGATGGCACCCTCGTACATGCGCGGCGGCTCAGAACCCGGGCAGGCCGAGGCCACCCATGCCGCCGGTGACCGGGCCCATCTTCTGCTCGGTCAGCTCCCGGGCGGCCTCGGTGGCGTTGTGCACGGCCGCGACGACGAGGTCCTCCAGGGTCTCCACGTCCTCCGGGTCGACCGCCTTCGGGTCGATCCGGATCGCCTTGAGCTCACCGGAGCCGGAGACGGTCGCGGTGACCAGGCCACCGCCGGCAGTGCCGGTCAGCTCCGCCTCGGCCAGCTCGGCCTGGGCCTGGGCGATCTGCTGCTGCATCTTCTGCGCCTGCTTCAGCATCTGCTGCATGTTCGGCTGTCCACCTGGGCGCACGGATGGCTCCTTCTCGCACTCGTCCCACTCGGCCGCCGCCAGCCTAACCGCTGTGAGCAGCGTCGCCCCGCGCGGTACTTTGCCCCGCGGCGCGTCCCGGAGGATCATCACGCCAGGTCGACAAGAGGAGACCCGCCGATGTCCCGGGAGCAGGCCGCCGCAGCCATGGAACAGCAGGCCCGCGCATGCGCGCGGATGGCCGCCGGGCTCTACGCCGACCTGCTCGTCCGGGCTGCCGCCGACGTCCGGGCCGGCGGGCCGTGCGCCACCGTCATCCGGGGGTACGAGGACGCGCCCGTTGACGCGCTCGTGTCGGTGCGCCTGCTCGGCGGGGTGCACGCCCTGGTGCTCACCGGGGCCGCCCCGGAGCTGGCCCGGTACTACCCGAGTGCCGGTGGGGCGTACCGGCCCCGGGACGCGGACGCCTGCTGGGCGGCGTTCCGGGACATCGTCGCCGGATCGCCGGGCCCGCTGCGGCAGTGGCTGCGCCGCCCGCCGCAGACCAACGAGGTCGGCCGGGCGAACCTGCTGCTCACCGGTCTGCTGTACGCCCTCGGCGAGCGGGGCGCCCTGCCGGTGCGCCTGGTCGAGCTGGGCGCGAGCGGCGGGCTGAACCTGCGCGCCGACCGGTTCCGGGTGGAGGCGGACGGCTTCGCCTGGGGACCGGCCGACTCCCCGGTCCGGCTACCCGACGCCTGGCGGGGCCCGGTGCCCGGCTGGCTCCGGGACGCCGCCGGGGCGTACCCGGAGGTGACCGTGGTGGAACGGCTGGGCTGCGACCCCGACCCGCTCGACCCGGCCGACCCGGCGGACGCGCTCGCGCTGCGGGCGTACCTCTGGCCGGAGCACACCGCCCGCGCGACGCGGCTGGCCGGCGCACTGGAGCTGGCCGGACGCCTACCGGCGCGGGTGGAGGCCAGCGGTGCCGCCGACTTCCTCGCCGGTGTCGATCCCCGTCCGGGCACGCTGACCGTGATCTGGCACTCGGTGATGCGGCAGTACGTGCCGGCCGACGAGTGGCGGCGGGTCAGCGCCGAGATCGACCGGCTGGCCGGCGGTGGCGCGCCGGTCGCGCACGTGTCGTTCGAGCCGGGCCGGGCGGACCCCGCCCGCTTCCAGCTGCGGGTACGGCTCGACGACCGGCCGGAACGGCTGCTCGCCGACGCCCACCCGCACGGCCTGCCCGCCTGGCTGCCCTAGGCCGTGTGTCATAAGTGCCGTTCGAGGCGTCGGAGCCAGATGTCGATCATGCTGATGGTGGCGGTGGCTTCGTACCGCACGGCGAGCTTGTCGTATCGGGTGGCCACGGCACGGTGCTGTTTGAGCAGGTTGATGCCGCACTCCACGGCGTGACGCTGCCGGTATGCGCTGGGGTCGAAGGCGGGTGGACGGCCACCCGCCGAGCCCTTCTTGCGTCGGTTCGCGGCCTGGTCGGCCTTGACCGGGATGACGCAGCCGATGCCGCGCCGGCGCAGGTAGCTCCGGTTGGCCTTGCTGCTGTACGCCTTGTCGGCCAGGACCCGGTCCGGCCGGCACCGGGGTCGGCCGACGCCGAGGCGAGGCACCCGGATGCGGTGCAGCACCGTGGTGAACTGCGGGCTGTCGCCGCGCTGCCCACCGGTGATGACAAACGCCAGCACCATGCGGCCCTGCTCGCAGGCCAGGTGCAGCTTCGTCGTCAGACCGCCACGCGAGCGGCCCAGCGCGTGATCGGCCGGCTCGACGGCGTCACTGCCGCCCGGCGGCTCGACCTGCGTGTGACTGTCCCGGCGGGCACCGGCGGCGTGCTGATGCGCCCGGGCGATCGTGGAGTCCACGCTCACGTCCCAGGTGATCAACCCGACCGCGTCGGCCCTACCCTGCAACCCGGCCAGGATCCGCGCCCACACACCGGCCCGCTGCCAGCGCCGGTACAGCCCGTACACCGTGCGCCAGTGCCCGTAGCAGTCCGGCACGTCCCGCCACGGCGCACCCGTGCGGACCCGCCACCTGATCCCGTCAATGAGCTGCCGCTTGCTCCACTTCGGCGGTCGACCTGCCTTCTTCGGTCTGGGCAGCAGCGGCTCCAACACCGCAAACTGCGCGTCAGTCAGGTCGTGCCGCCTCGTCACCGCTACGCTGGCCACGAGGTCTCCGTGCAGATGGTTGTCTTGGTCGATAACCCATCTACCGGAGACCTCACCGCGTATCGATCACCGACACGCCCAGCCGATCTACCTCACAGCCAGGACCACGGGCACTTATGACACACGGCCTAGCGGGCCGCGCCTACCGGGCGTCGACCTCGTCGATCTTCTCCGCGCCGAACACCTCACGGAGCAGCTGCACCGCCTGCTCCTCACTGGACTGCCGGGCGGTCTTCTCGTCGATCACGTCGTCGAGCGGTTCGTCCCCCGGATCGAAGCCCTCGAAGCTCGGGGCGGCCGGCTGCCCGACGGCGCTCCCCGACGCCCCCCGGCCGACGGTTCCGTTCGCCCGGCCCGCCGTCGCGCTCCCCCGGCCGCCGCGCAGCGGGCCGTCGAAGTCCGGATCGTAGGGCGGCTCCCCGGCGAACTCGCTGTCCGCGGTCTTCCGCGCCGGTGCCTCGGTGCGCGTACCCCGTCCGGCTGCGGCGGCCCGCGCGGCGGCGAGCGCACTGCTCACCGGAGCGCCGCCAGCCGACGGTGCGGCGGGCGTCGGCGCGGGCGCGGCGGACCGGGCCGCCGGCGCGGTGCCGTCGGTCGTCCGGGACGGTGCCGGCGGCGTGCCGGTTCCACCCGGGGTGGCCGGTTCGGGCCGCCCGGCCGGGGCGTCCGGCGACGTGGCGGTCCCACCGGGACGCGCGGGCTCCGGCCAGTCCCCGGCCCCACCGGGCGCGGCACCACCCGGGCGGGCCGGCTCCGGCCAGTCCTCCTCGGCCCGGTCGTCGCCACCAGGTCCCGCAGCAGCCGCCGACCCACCGCCGGCCCCCGCGGGGTGGGCGGGTGACGCCGCGTCGGACCGCTCCGGAGCAGCCGGTCGGGCCGCCGGTGGCGGCGCGGCGGGCCGGGCGGGGGGCGGCGGTGCGGCAGCCGGCCGGGACGGCGCGGCGGGTGCCCGGGAACCGCCCCGCTCACCGGCCACCTCGCACCGGATCTGCCAGCGTCCGCCCAGTTCCTCGTAGAGCGCGTCGGCGATCACCTGGGCGTGGTCGGTCAACATCCTGGCCAGGACCGCCGACTTCACGGTCAGCACCAGGGTGTCACCGTCCAGGTCACGGACGACCGCGTCGCGCATCAGCGCGGCGATCTTCTTGTGGCTCCGGTTGACCTTGCCGACGACGTCGCCCCAGACCCGGCGGACCGAGACCGCGTCGACCGTCCCGGAGGGCGGGGCGTCGGGGCGAGGCGGGGCGGGGGTGGCCGGATCCGGCATCACCGCCTCCGGTGGCACCGTCCGGTGCGGCGCGGCCGGCTCAGGGGCGGCGGTGGTCGGCACCCGGTCGACGCCAGCCGCCGGAACGCGTTCCGCAGCAGTGCCCCGCGACGGCGCAGGTGCGCCCCGGTCGGTCACCGGAGCCACCGGGGCGGGTGCGGCTTCCGGGCGGGCCGGCGCGGTGGGCCCGGGGTGGGCCGGCGCGACGTCGACGGCCGGACCGGAGGCGGGGACACCCAGGGTGAGCCGGCGTTCCATCCGCTCCAGGCGTTGCAGCAGGCCACCGGCGGAGTCGTCGACACCGGGCAGGAGCATCCGGGCGCAGATCAGCTCCAGCAGCAGCCGGGGGGCGGTGGCGCCGCGCATCTCGACCAGACCGTTGTGCACGATGTCGGCACATCGGGACAGCGTCGCCGGGCCGAGCCGTTGGGCCTGGGCGGTCATCCGCTCGATCTGGTCGGCCGGGCCGTCGATCAGGCCCTTGTCGGCGGCGTCCGGCACCTGCTGGAGCACGATCAGGTCGCGGAGGCGTTCGAGCAGGTCCGAGGCGAACCGACGGGGGTCGTGCCCGGCCTCGGCCACCCGGTCGACGGTGGCGTACGCCGCCGCGCCGTCCCCGGCCGCCAGGGCGTCGCACATCTCGTCGATCAGCGCGGCGTCGGTGACGCCGAGCAGGGCGGCGGCCCGGGCGTAGCTGACCCCCTCCGGTCCCGCCCCGGCGATGAGCTGGTCGAGCACGGAGAGGCTGTCCCGGGCGCTGCCACCGCCGGCCCGCACCACCAGCGGGAAGACCGCCGGGTCGACCGTGACCCCCTCCGACTCGCACAACTGCTCCAGGTACGGCCGGAGCGTCTTCGGCGGGATCAGCCGGAACGGGTAGTGGTGGGTCCGCGACTTGATCGTGCCGAGGACCTTCTCCGGCTCGGTGGTCGCGAAGATGAACTTGACGTACTCCGGGGGCTCCTCGACCAGCTTGAGCAGGGCGTTGAAGCCGGCCGACGAGACCATGTGCGCCTCGTCGATTACGTAGATCTTGAAGCGGCTGTTGGCCGGGGCGAAGAACGCCTTCTCGCGCAGTTCGCGGGCGTCGTCCACGCCGCCGTGGCTGGCCGCGTCGATCTCGATGACGTCGATCGAGCCGGCGCCGTCGCTGGTCAGCGACCGGCAGGAGCCGCACTGACCGCACGGCTCCGGGGTGGGGCCCTGCTCGCAGTTGAGCGAGCGGGCCAGGATCCGCGCGCTGGAGGTCTTGCCGCAGCCCCGGGGGCCGGAGAAGAGGTACGCGTGGTTGAGTCGACCGCTGCGCAGCGCCTGCGACAGCGGCTCGGTCACGTGCTCCTGCCCGATGACCTCCGCGAACGTGCGCGGCCGGTACTTGCGGTAGAGCGCCAGTGCCACCCGTCCCGCCTCCTCTCGACCGAGCCATTCTGCGCCGGCCTGCCACGGGTGACCACCCACCCCGCCGGCCGGACGCCGATCGGAGGGAGACGCTATCGGGCACCGGAGACAGAAAGGCCCCCCGTGCACCCGTCAGAGCCCGCTTATCCTTGCTGCCTTCCGGCCCTGGGGAGGTTCACGAGATGCACGCCGCACGGGGGGTGCACCAAGCGTACCCGACCCCCGGACGATCTTCAGGGGGTGGTGGGGTGAACGAGCCGGACGGGACCTGTATCCTGTTCGACGGAGGATTCGCCTAGAGGCCTAGGGCGCACGCTTGGAAAGCGTGTTGGGTTCACACCCTCACGAGTTCGAATCTCGTATCCTCCGCTGGAGATTGGTAAGCGTTGAAGCAGGTCAGGCCCGGTCTTTGGACCGGGCCTGACGATCTTTAGGGGACAGGTAGGGGAAGTCAGCCGCGCTGGTGCCCCGGGCGCGAGCGTCGAGGGATCCGGGACACCTCGGCCAACCGCTTGCGGACGCCGGCGACGTAGCCGCGCGCCTCGGCCTCACGGACCGCCCGCTCCTGCTCCACCAGCGCCCGACTAGTGGCTTCGGCCCTTCCGCGCTGGTATGCCTGCCTCACCTCCAGGGCGTGGCGCTCCTCGTCTGCCTCAATGTCCGCCGCCATCATGTCGATCACACCGAGATGATGCCGCACTTCGTCCAGCACCGCCCGAAGGCGGCGATCATACGAATCGACGACAGCCACGAGCAGCATGCCGACTGGCAGGAGGGCGGCAGCCACCATCGCGGCCAGGAGGCTTGCCTCGATGGCCGTGACGCCGGCAGTCAGACAGCCGGCTCCAATGCAGCCGATGCCTGTGGTACGCGGGGAGGGATGGATACGCATGGGCGCACTCCTGGGTGGATGAGTCCTTACAGTGATCAACTCACAGCGGTGAGTCATTGAAACACCCGTACCGATCCGCCACGTCCCCACTGGCGGGGGCCATCACCTCGACCAGCGCGCAACTAGTTGACGATGCACGATCTTCACGCTATGGAACACACAGAGCGTGAAAACCCGCTGCGGGACCGAAGCCGCAACGATCGGGAGTGACGCACGCTCGGTGATCAATCTGATACATCACTGGCAATCCCTTCGCAGCGCGCTCCGCTGACTGATTTCACGCATCGCGCAAGAGATCCCGGCCCACCAGGTCGAAACGGTCACCAAGACGTTGCACTCAAGCGGATTTTCCGACGTACCGTCCGAAGTGGCGGCCCGCCGGGGTAGAGGCCGGCGGGCCGCCGCCCAGCCCTCTACCTGGGAGGAACCCCATGGACAGTCTCGGCCGCCAGATCGCCAAGATCCGGGGTAGACGCGGCATGTCGCAACGCGAGCTGGCCGCCGCCGCCGGCGTCAGCGTCGACCTGGTCTCGAAGCTAGAGCAGGGCCAGAGGAAAAGCGCCCGCTTGGAGTCCGTGGCCGCGCTTGCTCACGCGCTCGACGTCACGCCCGCCGAGCTGCTCGGCAAGCCGCGCGGCCTGGCCGCCGGCGCGGAGGACGGGGAGATCGGCGCGATCCGCCGGGCGGTGCTCGGTCTACGCCCGGACCACCAGGACCCGCCCACCCGGGCAGCCCAGACCGCCGCCATCGACGACCTCTGGTCGGCGTACTGGTCAGGGCGGTACGCGCACCTCGCCCGACAGCTGCCAGACCGTGTCGACCAGGCCCGCGCGCTCACCCGTGACGGCCGGCCCGCCGACCACGCGCTGCTCGCCAGCGCCCTCCAGCTCACTGGGAGCCTGCTCGCCCACCTCGCGCATGAAGACCTGGCCCATCTGGCGCTGACTGAGGCCGGACGCGCGGCCGAGGCCAGCGGGGACCACCTGCTCCACGCCGCACAACAGGCCACCCGGTCCTGGGTGCTGTCCCGACAGGGCCTCTGGTCCGAGGCGGAACACGTGGCGATTACGGCTGCGGCCTCCGTGGAGCCGACGCTGTCCCGGTCATCCGTCGACCAGGTTGCACTGTGGGGCGAGCTGCTCCGGTACGGCACCACAGCGGTGGCCCGATCCGGGCGGCAGGCTGAGGCGACCGAGCTACTCGGCCTCGTCGGCGCAGCGGCGTCCCGGATGGGCCACGACCAGGCCACGCGGTACGTCGGCCGGGCGTTCGGGCCGACGGTGGCTCGGATGAAGGCGGTGGACGTGGCGGTCTCGGGCGGCCAGCCGCGCCGCGCTATTCGGCTAGCCGACCAGGTGGAGCACCCGGAGGCGGCTCCGACCGCGATGCACGCCCGGTACCTGCTCAACGTGGCGTGGGCGCAGACGATGGACTGGCGATCCCAGGACGCGGTGGACACTCTCCGGCGGGTCGAAGCACTCACGCCGGAGCTGCTGCTCCATCAGACACTCGCTCACACGATCGTGGCCGAGCTGCTCCCGCGCCGGCACCGGCAGCGGCTCCCCGGGCTGGCGGCCCTCGCCGACCGCATGGGCGTGCCTAGGTAGGACGTCCGGTACCTGCCTGACTGGCCGGTTGCTGTCCAACTAGGACGCCCTGTCCCACTCCACTACACCTGACCGCCGATAGCGTCCGTGACAGGGCGTGATCAGGCGATCTCCGTCAGCTTCGGTGGTAATGGCCGCGGTCGCGCCCGCCAGCCGGGCGCGGCGGTGGTCGGTCCTTCCAAGAGCACCCGCCGCCGCGCCCCCTCACAGAGGGGCGCAGGTGGACGGCGCACAGCAGAACCCGGCACCGAACCGGGGCGAGCAGATCGACCAGGCGGAACGTGAGGCGGCGAAGCAACGGATCCTCGCACTCGCCGAAGATGACCGGGTGCCCGTTGACGACGTGACCCGGGCCGTACCCGACCGGCGGTGGCGCCGTGGACGTTGACGAACTGCCCATCGGCCGGCGCGTCGCCCAGTGGCGCATGCGGCGCAAGATGTCCCAGCAGGTGTTCGCCGACAGGCTCGGCAAGTCGAAGAGCTGGGTCGATAAGGTGGAGCGGGGTGTCCGCTCGCTCGACAAGGTCTCCACCATCCAGGACATCGCCGCCGTCCTGCGCATCGACACCGCGGTGCTGCTCGGCCGGGACGCCCAGCCGGACAGCGCCACTGAGCGGGTCGACGCCGTCGACCGGATCCGGGCCGCGCTGTCGACGTACGAGGTCGCGCTGGCCCGACCGGGCGCGCCGCTCGCCGTGGTGCCCGCCGGCGAGCTGGCCGGCCGGGTCGAGCACGCCTGGATCACCTACCAGCGTGCCCGGTATCCCCAGCTGATCGCGCTGCTTCCGGACCTGCTGGGCACCGCGCAGCGCACCCACGCCCACGGTCCGGTGTCGGGCCGGGCGCCGCTGGTGGAGGCGTACCGGATCACCGCCTCCCTGCTGGTAAAGCTCGGCGAGGCGGACCTTGCGTGGCTCGCCGCCGACCGGGCCATGGCGGTGGCCACAGGCGACCCGGTGCTGGTGGCCACCGCGGCCGTGCAGCTCGGCCACGCCCTGCGCGCGGCCGGCCGGGGGCGGGCGGCGATGTCGGCGGTGCTGGCCGCCGCGTACCGGATCGCCCCGCCCGTGATCGAGTACGGCACTCCACCCGAGCTGTCCCTCTGCGGCACGCTGCTGGTACAGGCCGCCCTGGCCGCCGCCCGCGACGGGGACGACTGCACCACCGTCGAGCTGATCGACGAGGCCGCCGACATGGCCGCCCGGGTGGGCGACGGCCACGACCACCACCGGACCGCGTTCGGGCCGACGGCTGTCGACCTGGCCCGGGTCACGGCGGCGATCGAGCTGGGCGAACGTGACGCGGTCGCCTGGCACGAGAAGGCGACCACGCAGTACGGCTGGCAGTGCCTGCCAGTCGAGCACCGGGCCGGGCATCTCGTCGACGCCGCCCGCGCCTACCTCCAAGCCGACGATCCGGCCGCCGCTGGTCGCGCCCTGGTCGACGCCGGCCGGCTCGCCCCGGCCGAGATGGACCGGCCGGCCGCGCGGGACGTGCTGGCCAGGGTGGTGCGCTGCCCCGACGTCCCGCCGACCGTGACCCGGCTGGCCACCACTCTGGGAGTCGCGTGATGACCGCACCGTTCCTGTCCCTGGCGCAGATCCGCAACCGGTTGCTGCTGTCCGTGCGGTACCACCAGCCCGGCCGGGACGGCCGGTGCCGAGTGTGCCGGGTGCCCGACTGCAAGGTGCGCCGCCACCTGGCTCGGGTTGACTCGTCGAGGGCGCCGCGATGACGCCGGCCATCCGCGACCACCGGTGCCGCGGCCCCCCGAGTCCGGTACCGCTCACCCGCGATCACCACCCGGCACAGCGCAGCAAGCCCGGTTCACACCGTCACGGAGGACAACTTGAGCGCCATCAGATCCATCGGAGCGGCACTGGCCGCCCTGACCATCGCCATCCTGCACGCCCCTACACCCGCCAGTGCCGGCCTGGCCCCGGCAACCGAACCGCAGCCCGAGGCTTGTGTCAGTCTCGCGTTGAGCCGAGGCGCGGACATCTGGACCTGCACCAGCGAGATGCTGGTGGAGGTCGACGTGAATGACCAGGGCGAGCCGCAACCGCCCGTCTACACGCCGATCGAACAGCCGATCGTCTCGTCGGAGCCGGCCGCCACGGCGGGCGAGGGCGTGACCGACGACTGGGACACCTGGTGCGAGACGGGGAGCATCTGCCGTCGCTGGATCAACTCGGGTGCGTCCGAGACGAAGGGCAACGCGGCGTACGGGAACCAGTCCGGCGTGATCGGCACCTACGACCTGGTGATTCGCACCAACATGAACGGCCGGTACGCCAACCACGGGCTCGCGTTGATCTGGGATTCGGGGCCGAGCCTCGACTTCAACGACGTGTACGTGCGGTGCCGGGAGGACCGGAACAACTTGCCGGACAACAACTGCGGTGACCACTACGCCGGGGGGCCACTCATCAGCGCCGGCACCTGGCGCTGGAACTCCGGCACGGTGCTTGGCAACAAGCTGAACAACGCGAACCCCTACTTCGCTGAGGTCACCGCGAACTTCATCCCCACCGGGTACCCGTTCTACATCGCCGCGCCGCTGCGGACGATGAAATGGACGTGCCCGAGCAACCTCGCCAATCCCTGTTACTTCCCCTAATCGGCGGGCTGGGCTGGGATGATGGGTCGGGGTCGGCGCGGTCGACGCCGGCCCATCGTCTCGTGGGAGGCAGCGTGAACAGCCAGCCGGGTACCCCGATGAGCGGGTGGGACGAGGTCCCCACCTGGCCGGACCCGCCCGCCGGTGGCAGCTACCACGAGCTGACCGACAACGGGCTGGGGGCCCTCATCGGGTGGTTGAGTGGCGCAGGACGGCTCGTGCGGTCCCCGGACCGTCTCCCCCACATGACCATCGAGGAGTGCACCGGCCCGGCCGGGGACACTCGGACGGTCCGGCCTCGGTCCCCTGAGGACCAGCAGGTTATCGACGACGGGGTCAACGACTACCTGCGTGACGCCGGTATCCCGGATCGGCCGACCGGGTACCGGTGGTTCCTGCGGCTGCCGGACGGCTACAGCGGCGAGCAGGTCGAGTCCGCAGTCATCAGGGCGGTGGGGCAACTGCCGGCCGACCATGTGCGGCCGGCGCAGTTCGCTCCGCGGATTCGCGAGGTCCTTGAGGACGTCTACGCCGGCAGGTAGCACAGCGCGGCGGACGGTGGGGCCTTGTCCACAGGTCGGAAGTTATCCACAACCGGACCCGGCCGGGTTGCCTCGAGGAAGCGGGGCCGGCACGCTGGCCAGGTCGGCGCGGTCACCCTCCAGCCGCCGGCCACACCTGCGGGGCGGTGGGGCGGCTCGGTCGGCAGGCACCGGCAGTCCGGGCCCGGACACCGCACCGCCCCCGCCAGCTCGGCGGGGGCGGTGGCCGTTGATCTACTCGGCGGCGGGGCTGGCGTGCCAGGCGTTAGCGGCTGCGGTGTTGGCCTCCCGGTGGGCCTGCATGTGGGCGTCCCGGTAGCGGAGGCCGCGCACCAACAGTTCGACGATCCGGTTGCTGATCTCGTCCCTGCTCATCTCGTTTCCCCTCACCCTTGCCGCTTTGTGTACCACAATAATAGGGCGGTCGAGTGTGTCGACGCAAGCCTTGTGGTGAACGTTTTTTGTGGTACAGTTTCGGCATGGGAGATCAGGAACCGCCCAAGCGTCGGGGCCGACCGGCCACCGGAGTCACGCCGAAGCGGAACATCCGGCTCGGAGCCACCTGGGACCGCGCCGAGGAACTCGGCCGCCAGCTCGCCGAGCTGCGCGGTGAGAAGTTCTCGATGACCGCGTACGTCGAGGAGGCGCTGCGCCGGGAGAACGCCCGAATCGAGCGCGAGCTGCGGCGCAGCGGTAACGCCTGACCCACCCACCCGACAACAAGTCGGGCCCGGACGCGGTGCTGGTAACACCGGCCGGGCCCTTGATCGACTGTCTAGGAGTCGACCCGTGCACATCATCGCTGACGCGCGCTCCTGCGCGCACACCACCCCGACCCGGCGTGGGGTGGCCAGCTACGCCGGCCCCGCCTCCGGGCTCCGGGCTGCCCTGCTGACCAGCGCCGCCCTCGGTCGTCCGACCGTCGCCACCGCGCTGACCGCCGGGGGTGCCCGGTGAGCCAGCACGTCAAGGCGGCCCTGCTCGCCAGCAAGGGCCTCAGCAAGACCGATCGCGGCGTCCTGGTCGCCATCGCCGCCCACATGAACAAGGCCGGCGACGCCTGGCCGTCGGTCGCCACGATCGCCGAGTACGCCGACTGCTCCGAGCGCACCGTCCAACGGTCCATCGCCCGACTCATCAACCTCGGCCGGATCGTCTGGCGCCACGTCGCCGGCCGCGCCACCCGCACGTACCGGCTCGTCGTCGCCGCCGTCCGAGGGGTGACGACCACGGGCCCGGGGGTGACAAACCAGCGCGCCGAGGTGTCAGATTCGGCCGCCGAGGGTGCCACCCTGGCTGTCACCCGAAGTGGTGAAGAGAGTTTGAAGGGGAAGGGGTCCGGGTCCGCACCTCGCGATGAGCACGGCCGCCTGGCCTGGTGGCAGTTCAAGCGATCCAGGACCGAGTCTCAGCGTCCGTCGTACCCGGAGCGGCGAGGAGCTGCGCTCCCGCCGCCCACCGGCACGGCGAAGTGCCAGAAGCCTGGTCACGAGGGGCAGCCCCTCCACAACTGCGGCCCGTGCCGCGGCGAGCAGAACGGCGGAGGCGTGCGGTGAAGCTGCTGACCCGCCCCCGGCTGACCGCCGAGGAGATCGCCGCCGCCCGCTCCGCCGAGGTCCGCGCCGACGTCGACCGGGCCCGCCAGCTCGACGCGCTCCAGCGTGAGCGGGCCGCCGCTGACCGGGCCGAGGAACGCCGTGCCGAGCGCGATCGGGCCCGCGCCGAGAAGCGCAGGCGCAAGGCACTGGCGAAGGCCCGTGCGCAGCGCCGTGCCCGCCGGCGTGCGCTCGCCAGCGTGGTGCGCACGGTCGGGCCGCTGCTGCTGGTCAACCTCGCCGCCATCGGTGGTCAGGCAGCGTATGGGTTCACCAGGACGCCGGCGGCGTGGCCGGTGCTGGCGCGGCTGCTGGTCGCGGTCGTCTACGCCGCCACCGTGGAATCGATCTCGCTTTATGTAAACTGGCATGCGCACGACGCGTTGCTCAACGACTCGCCGAGCACCGCCGCGGCGATGCGCCGGCGCGCGTACGGCATCGCGGCCGTGGTGGCGGTCGTCAACTACAGCCATTTCGACGACGAGGGCTGGACGCCAACGCCGTTCGCCGTCGGCAGCGGTATGGCGTCGTTGCTGTCTCCCTGGTTGTGGGGCCTGCACACCCGCCGGGCACACGACATGCAGTTGCTGCGCCAGGAGCTGCGCGACGAGACCGGCGCAACGTTCGACCGACGGCGGAAGCGCGCCTTCCCTGTCCGCACCTGGCGTGCGCAGCGCTGGTCGATCGAGCACAGCGTGCGCGACCCGCGCGAGGCGTGGACCGGCTACCACGCCGAGCGGGCCGCGCGCCTCGCCGCACTGCCTGGCGGCCGGCTGCGCACCGCCCTGGCCGTGCTGCGCGGGCTGGACTTGCGCGCCCAGGCTGCGCCAGCCGAGCCCACGCCGGAGCCGGTGAGCCTCGACGACCCGGACATCCAGGCGTGCGCCGAGGTGCGCGAGAGGATGCGCGGCATCCGTGACCGGTACGGTGCCGGCGCCGCCCGGATCGCGGCAGCCGACCGCGACCCACGCCGGTGGATCGACCTGCGCGCGGGCGGGTTGTGGGACCTCGTTGACGCGACGCACGAGCCTGCGCACGTGCGCCGCCCTGCGCCCGCTGCGCATCCTGCGCCGGTGGAAGCTGCGCAGCACTGTGCGCAGACGGATGCACCGGATGCGCGGACCGGTGCGCAGAGGGTCGACGCGCCGCCGTTACCCGGCCTCGACGACGCGCCCGGCGGCGACGGACGTCCGCCGGTGTCGCCCCGGACGGCGGCTCGGCTGGCCGAGGCGTACGACCGGTTTGTGGCCGAGCACGGACGCGCGCCGCTCGGCCGGGACCTGGCGAAGGCGACGGGTGTGCACGTGGCGACCGCGAACCGGTGGAAGCGCGCCGCCGGGCCGAAGTAGTCCGAACACGACGACGTGCCCCCGCCCTTCCGTGGGAGGACGGGGGCACGGCTCGGACGCCGGTCAGTACGTGCGGTCGTCGCCAGCCGATGGGGCCGGCGCGGCGGCGAGCCACGGCACGTACGTACGGAGCCAGGCATCGACGCCGGGGACCGCCAGCACCCGGGTGACGGCGGCCGCGACGGTCACGCTTTGGGCGACGGCCGGGACGGTGTCGACGCCGGCGGTGACCGCCACGGTGGGCAGCAGGGTCAGCGCGCCGACGCCGGCGGCGAACACGGTCCGGGCGGTGGCCCGCCACGGGTGGCGGGTTTGGGTAGGCTCCATCGGTCCTCCGATCAGGTGGTGGGGCTGTTGGTAAGGGCGAGCTGCACCTTGAGGTCGCCGACCTGGCGCTGCAGCTCCTGGATCGTGGCGTCGCGGGCGGCCAGGTCGATGCGGAGCCGGTCCCTCTCTTCGCGGACGCTGGCCAGCTCGGCGACGCGGGACTCCAGTTCCAGCACCCGGGTGCGGAGCCGCTCTTCCTCGGCGGAGGTGATTCGCAGCGATTCGCGGGTGGTGTCTAGGTCGGCCTTGACGCGGGCCAACTCGTTCCGCAAATCATCGGTGAGCTGCTGGTAGATGTCCTGCCTCACGAGAGCGGTCTGCACCTTGAGCTGCTCGGCCTGTGCCTCGGTTTGCTTGATCTGCGCCGCGCGGAGCCGCCGGCCGAGGATGTGCGCGACGATGGTGCCCGTGGCACCGGCACCGACCACGCCAGCCGATGTGACCACCGCGATCAGCACGCCGGTGTCCACAGGGCCTACTTCGCGGCGGGGACGGCCTGGCCGAGCAGCTGGGCGAACTCGCGGGCGAGGGCCTCGCCGATCTCGGTGGCGGTGACCTCGGGGCCCAGCTCCGTGGCGACGGCCTGGGCGAGGGTCGGGGCGATCTGCTGGAGGTAGGCGAGCGTCTCGCGTCGGGTCTGCTCGCCCTGGGCGCGGATCTCGGCCACCACCTTGTCGGTGTCGTCGGCGGCCACGCCGGACAGGATCGTGTTGAGCACGTTGAGGGTGCTCAGGCCAGCGGGGATGCCGCCGCCGGTGTACTGCCAGGGCAGGGCGCGCATCAACTTCGACACCGTGGGGTCCTGGAGGATCTTGACGAATTGCTGGGGGGTCATTGCCGTTCCTTCCATGAGTGCTGCAAGCCCGAAGGGGCGGCCGTCTTCGTCTCCGTCCGGGTGTCCGGACAGGTGCGCGTGCTCGTTGTGCGGGTTGCTGCCGGCGTAGGTCCGGGCCTCCCACCCGGAGGACGCCGCCCAGATCACGCCGCGGTAGATGATGTAGATCAGCCGGCGTTCCAGGCCGGCTCGGCACCGGCCGACCAGGTGCGCGACGAGCATCTGCATCGTTAGGCCGGGCACGTTGAGGTCGGCGTCGATGTCGAACGCTCTGACCTCGTTCTTGCTGTCGGCGTCCGTGCGCTCCGAGCGGCCCGACTCGTCGGGGTTGTGCCCCGACTTCGAGTCCTGGTGTGCCTGGTCGCCGATCGTGCCGTCGCTGGTTTTGTCTCGGCGTGGCGCGATTTCCTCCAGCTCTCGCCGCAGCTGGATGATCCACGCCACCAGCGCCCACGCCGGGGCCATCAGGCGTTGCCGTACTGGTGTGCGGCCGGGTCGGCGAGGGGGGCGTACTCGCCGAGGACGTCGCGCTCGTCGACGGCGTCCCCGCTGATCTCGTCCGGGTCCTCGTCGATGCCGGGGGTGATGACGATGCGTGGCTGGTCGGGCTCGGGCATGGTTCTCCTCCGTCGCGTGGGTGTCGGGTATTGGTCAGGGGTCGATGGGCCGGGTCGGTCGGCGTGCTCGGGTAGGGCACACTGAACGTCGTGAATGGACTGAGAAAGCAGTTGGCTGTCGGGTTCGTCGCGCTCGCGGCCGCCGGGGTCATCGGTGGGGTGACGGCGGTGTCGTTGGTGAGCGGCGACCGGCCGGCTCAGCAGGTGCGGACCGTGTCGGATGAGGGCGACGTCGCGCCGACCACGGAGGTGCGGAGCCCGACGCCGGCGACCGGGCCGGTGGCCACCACGGCTCCCGCGCCGTCGGCGACGTCGTCGACGGCGGCCGTGACGAAGAGCGGGAAGAGCACCGTGACGGAGGTCGAGCCGACCACCGCGCCGCCGACCACGCCGCCGGCGGCGACGGAAGAGCCGACGCCGGATGCCCCGGAGACGCCGCCGCGGATGACCACGGCGCCGCCTCCGCCGATGCAGTGCCTGCCGCAGGAGATCGGGATTAACCCGCGCTGCCCGTCACCGCCGGCTTAGGACTGCTGGGTCCACGACGCGGTGACCATCGCCCGGACGGCGCCCGTGCCAGCGGTGCGCCGTCCGGCGACGCTCATACCGAGGATCTCGCCGAAGTCGCCGGCTGGCAGCGGCAGCGGTCCGATGTCGGTGAATCCCACGGAGAAGCCGACGGCGATGGTGGGGCCAAGCTGGGTGCCGTCGCACATCAGCCGTACCTCGCCGGTGGTGCCGGACGCGTCGGTGGTGTGGCGCAGCCGTACGAACAGGCGCGGCTGTTGGCGGGGCACGGCGGTCTCCACCAGCGGGCTGAACGAGGATTCCGTAGTGCCAGGCCACTGGGTGTAGTCGGATCCGGCCCAGGTGACGGGTAGCCAGGGACGGGCGATGCCCTGCCCAGAGACCTCGTCGGTGGACAGGACGATGTGCCCCTGCCGGTCCCACACGGCCCAGATGCCGTCGAAGAGGCTCATGGCCACGCCGCTGCCCTCAGCGCTGGACCGGTAGGCGACCAGGCCCGGTTTCGTGTCGGTGTCGAACGGGACTCGGCCGAGGCGGACGATGATGCTGCCGTCGGGTGCCTCGACGATGACCTCTCCGCCCTTGACGGTGATGCCGCCGGCACCGATGCTCGCCGACGCCAGCCGGCGGCCGGCGAGCAGTTCACGGACCTGCCGTTCCAGGTCGGTGATACGGCGGACCAGCCAGTCCTGGCCTGGGGGGATCTGGTCGGATGGGATCACTGGGTGAGGTCCTCTCCGGGGTTGAGCAGGATCGGGGAGACCGTTCCGGCTGTGGCGTCCAGTTCCCACCCGACGGCGCGGGCGACGCCGACGAGGCCGGTCGGGTGCCGGTGGCCGGTGAGCTCGTATCCGATGTCGTCGCCCACGTTCCAGTCGGTGCCGAGCAGCGGGTAGGTGTCGGCGCGGGCGGTGATGGTGACGGTGCGGGATCCTCGGGACATCAGCAGCAGTGCCTGCTGGGCGTGCTCGTCGAGGGTCGAGATGTCGCTGATTGACGACGAGGGGCTGTAGCGGTGCTCCCAGCGGGGCCAGCCTGCGGCGAAGAGATCCTCGTCGCGGGCCGGTGTCGACTGCGGGCGGGCGTCGCCTTCGCCCGAGGATGTGGCGACGATGTGGTTGGCGCCCTTGCCGGAGGTGTAGTCCTCGCTGTAGGTGTAGGCGGCCTCGGCTGCGCCGGCCGACGCCAGCACCGCGTTGGCGGTGCCGGTGGTGTAGATGGCGTTCGGCTCGGACGAGGCGTAGCCGATGCGCTTGCGGACCTGCACGATCGCGACCACGGCCGTCCGGCTGGCGTCGGCCCAGTCCAGCCGGATCGTCCACTCGGGGCCGTCGATGACGCCCATCAGCTCCCGCAACGCGGAGTAGACGGTCTTGTCGTCCTGGTCGAGGTAGGTGCGGTCCCGCAGGGTGCCGGTGTCGGGCGCGTCCACGATCAGGTTGATGCCCTCGATGTTCGCGTCGTCGACCAGGATCGCGGCGATGAGCGCCTCGTCGACCTGGACGAACTCGTGGTCACGGACGTAGCGGCGGTCCAGGTATCCCTCCAGGGAGACGCAGGCCAGCTCGACGGTGCCGCCGGTGCCGCCACGGCGGGTCAGGACGATCCCCGCCCAGACCGGGGTGTCCCCCAGGACCGCGACGATCATCGACCGGCCGGGTTCGGTCGCGCCGAGCCAGTCGCGGGGTGGGGCGCCGTGCCCGGCCAGCGGAATCGGTAGCGCGAAGCTGGCGGAGGTGTAGGCACCCAGGACGCTGGCGATGGTGCCGGAGGGACGCAGGTCGGGCAGTTCCTCGACGATGCGGCCGGTCACCAGGTCGCATCCGAGCCAGGACAGGATCACGTCAGCTCCTAGAAGTAGGTGGTGACGATGACGACACCCTGCCCGCCAGCGCCGCCGGCGGCGGCCGCGCCGGTGCCGGCGACAACCGCTCCGCCGCCGCCACCGCCGTAGCGGTTACCCGCAGTGCCCGACACGGAGGACGGCTGGTTGACGGTGCGGGAGCCGCGGCCACCGCCGCCGAGGTGCGACGCGCCGCCGGCACCGCTGTAGCCGAGAGCCACTTCTCCCCAGCCGCCCTCCCCAGCGCTGCCGCAGAAGACGGTGCCCGTGCCGGTGGTCGCGCCGGCGCCGCCCTCGATGGCGAACGACGATGCCGAGGTGGCGCGAACGGGGCCACCGGCTCCACCGGGGGCGGTGACGTAGGTGGCGAAGCTGGACGTGCCACCGGTGCCACCAGCTGCGCCAGCACCACCAGCACCCCCCGCGCCGACGGTCACGGTCACCGAGGCTGGCAGCGTGGAAGCATCGATCATGTCCTCGGCGTACGCGCCGCCACCACCGCCGCCGCCTACGGACGCCGCGCCGGCCGCGTTCGTGGTCGCGCCGCCGCCGGCACCGCCGCCGCCCTGGCAGCGCACCCACACGCTGCGCGCGCCGAACGGCTTGGACCAGGTCCCGCCGCCGCTCGGCGGCGCTCCCACGGTGGCGAACACCTGGGTCTGCGCGGCGATCGTGCGCCATCCGACGCTGTCGTAGACCTCGACTCGCCGCAGGTCCATCCGCCACACGTGCAGCCCGCCGTACGGGGCCAGGGCGTCGCGTTCGGCCTGGTCCCGCACCGGCAGGATGCCGCCTGACCCGACGACGAACGGCCGCCGGTCGGTGACCGCTGGCGCGCCGGGGCTGGCAGGCACGTCGATTGTGGCCAGGCGAATCGCGCCGGCCGGGACTGCCGGCTCCGTCGGGGACGCCGCGGCGACACCGACGAGGTACTCCGAGCGGGCCAGGCGCAGCCCGGAGGAGTCCTCGTCGTTGTCGTACACCCTCAGGATCACGATGTCCTTGCGCGGGTTGGTGGCGTCGGCGGCCGCGAGCGGTCCGGGGGTCTCGGCGACCGGCAGCGCCACCCAGTACGGGCCCTGCGGGCTGGTCAGCGCGGGGTCGACGCACGCGACACCCGGCTGCACGGTGATGGTGCTGCCGGCCAGGGACACCTGCAGTTGAGTGCCGCCCGGGCGGACGCCGCCGCGGGCGCCCATCGCCCGGCCGCCGTAGGCCAGCACCAGCGCCATGGCCTGGCGCAGTTCGTTCGCGGAGTACGCCGGTAACCCGGCAGACGCGTTGATCCACAGCGGATCGGCCATGATGAGGTTCCTTTCAGTGCCAGGTGTCACGCCAGCGGACGGTGGCGGTAGCGGTGGCGGAGTAGGTGGAGGCGTCGAAGGCGATCTCGTGGGTGCCGGGTGGCAGGACGGGCCAGCCGATCCCGGTGACGGTCGTGACGCCCCGCCGGCTGGCGGTGCCGTTGAGGTAGACGGTGCGGGCGGCGGTGTCGATGTCCAGCCACTGCCCGGCGGTCAGGTCCGTCCAGACCCGGACGATGCCGGTGCCGTCCGGTGTCAGCAGCGAGGCCCGCGGCTCCACCACGGGCCCGTCGACGCGGATCCGCAGCCCGACCGGTTTGGTGCCGGTGTTGGTGATTGACGCTCGTCCGGAGGTGACGGCGGCCGCCACGGTGACCGGCACCGTCAGACCTCCGCCGACCGTGGTGACCTGGATGTCGTCCCAGCTCGCGGTCACCGGCAGGGGGTTGGTGTTCGTCGAGGACAGGATCGATCTGATCGCCACGGCACCCGCTGCGGTCAGGTCCGTGTCGGTTGTCTGCAGGTGCCACACGTTCGGGTCGCTGGTCTGCCAGGCCCTGGCACGCACGACAGGGCCGACCGTCTGCAGCACCACGGTGTATTTACCGCCGGGCGTGTGGGTCAGGCCGGTGGTGTGGGTGGCGAGTTGCGTCTCCGTTCCGCCTACCCTCTTGCGCAGCGTCAGGATGACCGTCTGGTTCGACGCGAGCTCAAGCCGGGCCAGGTAGCAGTTGTTCGGGTCGGCGAACCGGGTGGCGACGGCCTCGAAGTGCCCGCCACCGCTGGCCAACGCGTTGGTGGAGACAACCCCCCTGATCTCGACGTCGGCGGCGGCGACCCCGGTGAGGATCGACCAGCGGGAGGCGTTGACGGCGCCCACGCGGTGGGTGCCGACTCCACCGCTCACCTGGTAGTCGGCGGCCACGCCACCGGACGTCGTCCAAGCCGGGCCGACATCGGGTGTGCCCCAACTGTCCGTCGCGGTACGGCCGAACGCGTCGGCGGCGAGCACCGCCGTGGTCAGCGGCACCGTCAGCCCGCCGACGGTCGACGGCAGGCTCAGCGGCACCTCGTGCTCGGTGCCGCTGTAGATCGTCGGGTCGAGCGCGACGAACGCGGCCTGGACGTAGGTGTGCCCGTCGAGGTGCCGGGACTCCGGGTCGACCATGCGGGGTCGGCCCCGCATCAGGTACTCGGCGCCGGCGAGGACGAACCGCAGATCGACGTCGCCACCAGATGGTGCGAACGCGGCGAGCAGCCGGGACATCAGGGTGACGTACTCGGCCGGGCCTCGGGCGAGCACGACCAGGCGCATGGCGATGGCCACCTGCTCGGCCCACTCCGCCCCGGACCACGACCCGGCCGACCAGGCCCGCGCACCACCCTGGTCGGCCCGGACGTCGCGTTTGAAGGGGTTGAAGTGGCTGCCCTTGACGAACCGGTACGGGGTGCCCGGTCCGATCACCAGGTCGCGCAGCTGCACCTGGCCCTCGCTGAGCGCCATCAATGTGCTCCGTGCATGGCGAGTTCCTCCTGGACCTGACGCAGCGAGAACCGATCGGTGAACGCCTTGACCTCGAGCTTTTCGACGTTGACACCACGGCCACCACCGCCGGCCTCGCGTACGGCGGCGGTGATCATCGCGGCGAGCGCGGACAGCGGCGCGACGGCCTCGTCCTCGCCGCCCTCGGCGATGTTGGCGAGGATCCCGCCCGGCCGGGCCCGCGCCACACCGCCCGCAGCCAGCCGCGGGACGTCCGGGAACAGGTCGGGGATGGAGAAGCCCTTCCCACCGATCCCGGGCACCCAGTCGGGCACCTGGACCGACATGCCGAAGTCGAGCCGGTTCCAGGCGTCGATGATCATGTTGATGCCGCCGCGTGCCGCCGAGACGGGGCCGTCGAACAGGCCCCGGGCCTTCGCGGCGATCTTGCCTGGCAGGCCGTCGAAGAACGAGACGACGGCGGTGAATTTGCCGACGATCCAGTCTTTCGCGCTGGTCGCGCCGTCGCTGATCGACCGCCACATGGCGGCCGCCGAGGCCTTGATCTGGTCCCAGTGCTTGACGATGAACAGCACCGCGAGGCCGATCGGGCCGGTCAGGATCGCCAGCAGCAACGGCCAGTTCGCCGACGCCCAGTCCCACACGAACTTGATCGCCGACCAGACCGCGTTGAACGCGGCGGTGACGATCGTGCGGAACGTCTCGCTGTTGCGCCACAGCAGCACGATCCCGGCGATGAGGGCGACGATCGCGATCAGCACGAGCCCCAGCGGGTTCGCGGACATGGCCGCGTTGAGCAGCCACTGACCGGCGGCCCAGGCCTTGGTGGCCACGTTCGCGGCAACCGCGGCGACCCGCTGCGCCGTGGTGGCCACGACCGCCCGACCCTTGGCGATGATCCCCCCGTTGGTGGCGGCGGTCTCGGCGGCCTGCGCGCCGGCGGCCGCCCGGGTCACTGCCGTGTTCTGCACCAGCGCGGCGGTGTGCGCGTTCATGCTGGCGCGCAGGCCCCAGTTCGCGGCGACCTCCGCGATCTTGATCGGGACCATCGCCACCGCTGCCAGGTTCGCGGCGGTCTGCGCGCCCTTGACCAACACGAACCCGGCAGCCAGCCACGGCAGCAACGTGATCAGCGTGTCCAGGTGGTCAGCGAGGAACCCGACGACGGTGCCGCCGACTGCCAGGGTGTCGCGGAAGCTGCCGCCCTCGCCGGCTGCCTGCGACAGCGCCGGGGCGAGGGTCTCCGCACCGGACACGAGAGCGGGCAGCGACGCCACCACGCCCTCGACGACGTCGCGCACGGCGTTCAGGACGGTGGAGATCCGCTCCTGCCCCTCCGCGCTGTTGAGGAACGCGCGTAGTCGGGCGGTGCCGGCTTCCAGGCCGGAGAGCATGTCCCCGCCGGCCTCGGCACCACCGGCCCGGAAGATCGCGGTGATGATGCCGCCGACGTTGAGGGCGATCGTGCCGAGCTGCCGCAGCACGTCCAGGCCACCGCGTAGCCAGCGTTCGAGCTGGCCGGACTCGCGGGCGCGGGCGGTCCACGCCTCGAACCGCTCGGCCAGGTTCTGGGCGTCGCCGGCGAGACCGGGCAGCACGGACGAGCCGACCACCCCGATGTGCCGTAGTCCGGAGACGACCGGCGCGACCGCGCGCGCCAGCCGGTCCGACGTCGCCGCGGCGTTGCCCAGGGTGGTGTCGACGTCGCGGACGAACCCCTTGGACATGGCCAGCTTGGCGCTCTGTCGGATCGCGGTGTTCCACGCCCCGCCGACGTCGCCGAGACGGTTGGTCAGGACCGGCAGGTACCGGTCGGACAGGCCTCGGACGTCGCCGGCGACGCCGGCCCACACCCGTTGCTGCACCGACCGGGCCATCCGGTCCCACGCCGGCCGCAGCTCCCGGATCACCCGGACCACGGCCTGCGCTGACGGGGCGAGCTTGGCGTAGGCCTCGGCCGCCTTGGACACGCCACCGCCGCCACCGGCGGACTCGCCAGCGCGGGCGATCTCCTTCTGCGCGGCCGCGGCTTCCTTCTTGGCCTCGGCTACGGCGGCCTCGGCCTCGCGCTGGCGCTCCAGGGCGTCCTGCACCGCCTCGGAGCCCTCGACCCCGACCCGCGCCGACTCGGCCTGCTCTGCGGCGAGTTCCTCGTGCCGGGCCTTGGCCTCCTTGAGCGCGTGGTTGGCTTCTTTCAGGGCGAACGCGGCCTCGTCGATCTCGGCCGCGTCTGGCTTGCTCTTGGCCTTGGCTGCCGCCAGCTCGGTCTCCGCCTGCTTCACGCGGCGGGCCGCAGCCTCCTCCGCCAGGGCGGCGCCCTCGACATCGAGGGCGTTGCGCCGGATCCGCTCGGCCTCTTCCTCCCGTACTTCGATCAGGTCCCGGGCGGCGCGGGTGGCGTCGCGCTGAGCCGCCACGACGCGCTTCTGCGCGGCCTCGTACGCCCGGGTGGCGGCCTCGACCGCCCGCGCCCCAGCCTGCGCGGCGCCGCCGCCCCGGGCGGACTCCTGGGTGAGTGCGTCGCCGAGGCCTCGGGTGGCGATCGCCAGCACGCCGAGCCCGGCCGCCGCGGTGACCGCCGCCCCGGGCAGGCCGAGGATGGTGCCGATCGCCGGGATGATCGCCGAGGTCAACGCGATGGCCTGCGCGGCTACGTAGGCCATGCCGCCGCCGAGCACGGCCGCCCCGGACACCCGGAACAGCCCGTTCAGCAGCGGCCGTAGCCGCGACGTCTCCCGGTCGACGCCGGAGGCGAACCGGCGGCCGGCGGCCTGCCCGGCCCGTGCCGCGATCGGCTCCAGCCGGTTGAGCACGCTCTCCAGCCGGGACACGGTGCGCTGCAGGGCGGAGACCATGCTCCGCTCCGCGTCCGGGCCGAACTGCGAGGTGTCCGGGCGGACCCGGACCAGGCCCTCCCCGATGGTGCGCGCCACGGACACCCCCTATGAAGTTGTGTGTGCTCCCGGTCAGCCGCACGCGGCCGACAGCGCCGCGATCTCCGCGAGCCGCCCCGGAGACGGTCCGCCGGCCGCCGCCGGCTCGTCGACGGACTCGCCGTCGTGGTCCTGGTCGACGTCGAGCGCGTCGTTGAGCGGGTCCGGTTCGCCGCTGAGCGCGGCGAGCAGGTGCCGGCGGGCGGTCCACTCGTCGCACAGCCCGTACAGCAGCGGCAAACCGTCCCGCGCGGTCAGCCGAAGTAGACGAACTCCCGGGGCGGCTGCGGGTCCCTCATCGAGATGCCCAGTGGGCCCGGGTCCGGTTCGGTACGCCGCTGCAGAAAATCCTGGAACCCGTCCGAGGACATCGGCGCCGGCGCCGAGGGCGAGTCGACCTTCGATCCATGGCCAGCACTCGACGGCCCACCCACAGAGTGAGAGGGCCGTGACGTAGGGACCTCGGTGAGGTCCTCCGCGACCCCCTCCATGATGTCGCTGAGAACATCCGGGTCGACCGCGTGTTCCCGGCAGTACGAGCGGAACCGCTCGTACTCGTCGGCACCGAGCGCGCCCTGAAAGAAGTCCGCCAGGGCGGCGACGGCCACCGGGTCGACGGTCTTCACCCCGCGCTTGTTCAGGCGCATGAGCTCGCACAGGTCGAGCAGCTGCAGCTCGCCCAGCACCCGGAACGTCTCACCGTCGAGAGTGAAGGACGGGAAGACGGCGAGCAAGGCGTCGACCAGCTCCTTGCGGGCGGCCACGGCCGCCTGGTCGCCGCTGTTGACCGGCGTCGCGTCGAGCTGCGCGAGCAGCTGCCGGGCCCGACCGGTGTGCCCGTCGACCCAGGCGAGAACCTCGCCCAGCGTCCCGGCCGGCGGCGGGGTGGCGGCGGCCCGCTTGGCCGCGCTGACGTAGGTGCGCCCCATCATGCCCTCGCCGGCGCCGCGAGGATCACCGCGAACGGGCGAATGGTCGGTGCCGGCTTGGCCAGCATGAACTCGTTGCCGATGTTGGCGGCGTCGCTACCGCGCTTGCGCTCCAGTTCGACGTTGCCGCCCTGCAGGCACTCCCGAAACACCCACCGCTCCGTGCCGTCGCTGGACTCGAAGCCCAACATCCGGCGGACCTCCTCGCCCGGCTCCGGCGGCTCGTAGATGACGATGCCGGTGCCGGCGGTGATCGTGCCGCCGTTCCACGCCGTGCGCAGGTTCGTCGCGGTGAGCTGCATCAGCGCGAACGCGACCTTCAACTTCCTCGAATTGATGGCGATGTGGATCGGGTCGATCTCCTCGGCCACCTCGACCGCACCGGTGTCCAGCTCGTAGCTGATCTTCGAGCCGTCCTTGGTATAACCCATCGTGTTCCACGCCGGATCCCACGGCGTGCTCAGGTCGCTGGGCTCCAGCGAGCCCAGTGGGGCCTCTCGCAGGATCCCAGGGCCCAGCGCGAGCTGGCCCTTGTTCGGACTCACCATGGTCTTGTTCTCCTCACAGGTGCACGTAGCGGTCCAGCGCCGGCCCCAGCGCCGGCCGCGCCGGATGGATGCTCGTGCCGAACTCGTGGAACGACATGTAGAAGTGATCTTGATCCCAGGACACGTCGGTGTACGGGCCGCGTCCGTCGCGGCCCGGCCACGGTTGGATCGACGCCGCGCCCCGGCCGGTGCGGCGTAGCGCGTGCGCGCGGGCGTCCATCGCCACGCCCTCGGCTACGTCGGTGACCAGGTCAGCGGCGGCCGGGGTGTCACCGAGCAGAGCGGCCTCGTGCCGGTCGACGTGGACGTCGACGACCTCGACCGACGAGGCCACTACTCGCCCGGCTCCGGCGGCCGCACGAGGTGCTCCCACCCGTTGCGGGCGACGTTGCCCACCGGCACCCGGTCGCCGGTCACGTGGGCCCGCGCACCGCCGGGCACGTGCAGGGCGGCGGTGGCGATGACGTACCCGGCGGCGGGCAGCACCGCCGCGGTGGCGGCGTCCAGCTCGGCCCGCGCGTCGACGACCCGCCGCAGCGCCTGGTCCTGGTCGACGTCGACGGCCGCCGGGGTGTCGAGGACTGCCGGCCCGGCGTGCGGGTGCTCCAGCACGCACTGCGGGTGCGTGCAGCCCGGCTCGGTGGCCACCGGCGCAGCCGCCGGCGGCTCGGTCGGGGTCGGCTGCTCGTCGACGGCCGGCTCCGCCGGCGGGGTGTGCTGCTCGTCGGTGGCCGGCTGCGGGCCGGTCAGCTTCGCGCGAGCCATCACGCACCGACCTTCCACGCGCCGAAGGACAGGCCGGTGTGCGTCGAGTAGGTCAACGACACCAGCCCGCCGGCGTCGCCGAACGTGTCGGCCGGCCAGGGCCCGCGCACGGCGTACCCGCCGGCCGGGACGCTGATGGTCAGGTCGGCGATGGCCTGCCCGCGCACGGTGCCGGGGGTGGTCACGGTGACGGTGATCGGCGCACCCGAGGTGTTCTCCAGAAACAGCCACACGTCGTGGCCGGCGGTGAACTTGTCCCCCGACGCGCTGGCGGCGTTCGGCGACAGATCGCTCGTCGACGCCGCGCGGGTGATGACACCCGTTCCTACGGTTGCCACAGAAGATCCTTCCGATCAGTCGAGGTAGTACTGACACGCCACCTGGTACGCCAGGACGCTGACCGAGGCCTCGTCGTCGGTGGCGTAGTCGGCGGTGCCTCCGGACATCTGCGAGTACGTGAAGCCGTCGGCCAGCTCCGGATCGGCGGCGAGCAGGTCTTCGACCGCTCCGGCGATCTCCTGCACCCGGGCGTCGGTCTCCTCGACCGTCGCGCCCGGGGTCCGCACCCGGATGTAGAGGCCGATCGTGGCGGTCTCCAGCCACAGCTCCCCCGTGCCGCTGTGACCGGCGGAGGTGCGGGTGAACCGGACCCCGCCGCCGTAGACCATCTCCCGCTGGGCGGTGCCGCCGGGCCAGGCGTACGCCACCTGCACCCCGGCCAGCGGCAGACCCGGCCCGGCCTGCGCGGTCAGCCGGTCGAACAGCGCCCGCTTGCAGCGCAGCCCCTCGGGGTTCACCGGCGGCCACCGTGAAAGATCGAGTGGTACTGCGGGTTGTAGTCCAGGGTCCGGCTCGCCGGCGCGGCCCGGCCACCCGGGCCGGTGCTGTCGGACACCCGCCGGGAGTACCGGGCGTACGCGGCGTCGACCTCCGGCAGACCGGTCCGGTACGCGTCCGGCAGGCTCAAGCGGTAGGTGCCCAGGTCCTGGATGGTGAAGGACACCGCCCGGTCGGGGACCTGCTTCTTGTCGAAGTTCAGCCGGTCCCGGAGCCGGGTGAGCGCGGCCCGGACGAGGTCGGCCGGCGGGGCGTCGGCACCGTACTCGTAGTCCAGGACCACGTTGCCGTCACCGGCGGTCCACACCGCCCCGTCGACGCGGCGCAGCGACCCGTCCGGGCGGACCGCCAGGGCCTGCAGCTGGGTGGGCGTCAGCGGCACCGGGTCCTGCCCGACCCGGGCCGCGATCGACGCCGCCCGCACGGCCCGGACCCCGCGCATGTGCACCCCGGCCCGCCACTGGTCACCGCCGGAGGGCAGGACCAGGTCGGGGGTGCCGGTGCCGTCGAGCACCACCCGCCGGTACCGGGGCACCCACGCCTGGTCGCAGATCCACTCGCATTCCTGCTCGACCTCGGTGCGCACGCGCACCAGGTCGGTGGTCGGGTACTTGACCGTGTCCCGCAGGGTCGCGTCCGAGTCGCGGGCCTGCCGCAAGGTGAACAGGAACCCGCCGACGATCTCGACCTGGTCGTGCTCGACGACCGTCGTCCCGCCGACGGTGGCCGTCCAGGTCACGTCGATGCTCTGCAGCAGCGACTGGCCGGGCATCTGGTAGGTGTACGCGCCGTTGTCGGGGGTGGCGGTGCCGGCGAACACCACGCCGGTCGGTCCGGCACCCGAGACGCTCACCTCGCCGTCGGGGACGAGCGGCTCCTCGCCGGCACCGAACAGATGGGTGAGCGGCGCGGCGGCGGTGCGGGCGACCCGGATGAGGCTCATCCGATCCGCACCGACCCCTCGACAGTGCCGGACACGACCTCGACGTGCACGCCGGTGCCGGCCCGGATGCCACCGCCGCCGTACCAGCCGGCGGCGGTGGCGTCGACGTCCAGGGCGACGACATCGAGCAGCGTGCCGGAGGCCTCGGTGCCGTCCCAGATCCGGACCACCGCCGCGGTGGTGGCGCGCACCGCGTACCCCCGGTAGATCGCCGGTCCCGTGGCGATCTGCTGGTCGTCGCCGGTGAGGGCCACCGCGCTGGCGGAGACCATCAGCGGATCCGGTAGGTGACCTGGACCAGGCCGGCCGGGACGGCCAGGCCGGTGCCGGTGTGCGTGACGTGCACGGTCAGCACGTCCCCGGCGGCCGGCTGCAGGTCCGCCGCCGTGCTGGACACGGTCAGCGTCTCCGGGGTGTTGGCCGCGCCGTTGCCGGCGCTGTACGCCCGGGTGGCCACCACCACCGTGCCCGCGCCGGCCTGCCGGTTGCGGACGGTCAGGGTGAAGAAGTTGGAGCCGTTGGCGGTGATCGCCGCGCCGGGCACCCACAGGACGCCGGTGATCTGCGCCCCGTACGGCAACCGGATGATCGGCACCTCGACGGCCGTGCCGGCCAGCGTGGGCGGGATCGGCGCGCTGACCGTCATGTCGCCGCGCAGCTCGCGGTACTCGATACCCACGTCGTTCTCCGTTCGTCTCGTCGGGGCGGGGTCAGGCGTTGGCGCCGCGGTAGAAACCGCGGTGGTCCAGCGGGGTGCCGGAGTAGGTGTGGCGAATCTTGTACGTGTACTTGTCCGCGTTGAACATCGTTCCGGTGGACGGGTCGGCCTGCGTGAACAGCTCCGGCTCCTGCCGGCCCTGGTAGAAACCCATCTCGATCATCGGGACCATCGCCGGGTCGGCGGCCGCGATCCAGTCGTTGGAGTCCGCCCAGTGGTCCAGGACCTCGAAGTCCAGGCCCCGGTGCATGTTCGGGATCGTCGCGTCGCTGTTGGACGTGACCGCCACCGCGCTGGTGGTGAGCTGGAACGCGGTCTCCTCCAGCTCCGGCGGGACGATCAGCAGCTGCGGGGTGATCGACAGGATGTTTGTCGTGTCCCCGTAGGCGGCCTGCTTGCGCATCTTCCGGCGGGCGGTCGACAGGCCGGTGGAGCCGAGCGACAGCGGGTTGTCGGTGTTGCCGTGGTTGGTGTGGAACAGCGCGGTGGAGTCGTACGTGCAGACCACGTTGGTCAGCAGCAGGTCCCACACGAACCGGTACAGCGTGATGGCGGCGGCCAGGCCGAGCAGCCGGGGGATGTTGCGGATCGCGCCGATGTCGTCGTTGGCGATCATCTCCAGGGTCAGGTCGTCGGTCCCACCCCGCTTGATCACCTTGTAGACGGCCTCCTCGTCCCCGGGGGACTGCAGCGGCTGGTACGGGGCGCCCTCGTTCACCACGGGCAGGGTGCCGTACCCGCCGATCCGCACGCGCTTCTGGTCGCGGAAGTCGGAGACCGGGACGATGTCGGAGACGACCTTCCGCCAGGACTGCAGGCCCGGCTGCCGGTACAGCCGGATCATCCGGCGGGTGATGCTGTCACCCAGGACCTGCGACCACGACCCCGACGTCATCGACTCGCTGCCCCGGACCGCGCTGTCGAAGCCGGCGCCGAAGCACTCCCGCAGGATCCGCCGGTTGACGTCCTCGCCCCATGCCTGCGGCCGGTAGCCGGTGATGTCGGCCCACGCCTCCTTGAGGGACTTGTAGCCCTCGGTGTAGTCGCCGTCCCAGAACTTGTCGAGCGCGGCGGCCCGCTTCTCGGCCGACTCCTTGGTGACCTGGGCGGGGCCGATGCTGGCCGTGCCCACCAGGCCGGCGCGCTCGACCACGGCGAGACCGGCCTTGATAGAGGTGATCTGCGCGTCGACGACGCTCTCGGTGATCTGCTCGGGCAGTGCCATGGTCACGGACTCGACCACGGCGATCGGCAGGCCGGCGGCCTCGACCTTGTGCCGGATCATCAGCTGGCCCAGGAAGCTGGTCTTCGGCTGGCCGGCTTCCAGGCTGCGCTGCACGCTCTCCGTCGCCCCGCTCGCCGGCGGGGCCGCGGCCGGCGCGGTCCCGCCGGTGTCGGTGGTGCCGCCGGCACCGGTGCCGGCGGTGGTGTCGGCCGGGCCGGCCCAGGCCAGGCCGACCTCGGCGAGCTGCTCGCTGCTGGCGCCCTTGAGGGCGGCCAGCACGGCGGCCGAATCCAGTGGTGCGGTCACGTCGGACTCCCTGCTCTCTCCACCGGGCGGTGCGCCCGGGGTGTCGGTGGTGCGGTCGGTGCCGCCGGCGACCATCCGGGTAGCCATGCCCCCGGCGGCCGGGTCGGCGACGACGTCCGCCGAGAAAACGCGGACGATGGAGGTCGCTTCCTCCATGCGCTGCTCGCCCTCGCCGGTCGGCGTGGACCAGGTCGCGAGGACGTCGTGGCTGATCCCGACGAGGGGCTCCAGGCCGGTCTCCTGCGCGGCCAGGGCGGCGTCGAGGGCCTCGGCGGCGTGCGTCGCCGAGGGCAGCAAATGCAGATCGCCGTACAGGCCGTCGCTCTCGACCGCGACGTTGCGGTACGAGCCGACCAGCCCGGCGATCGTCGAGCTGCGCAGCTCGTCCTCGGTGCGGTGGTGGTCGTACGCCTTGGCGCCCTCGTAGAGCTGGGCGGCGGCCGCCAGCACCTGGTGCGGGTAGCGGCGCCGGTTCTTGCTTTCGCCGGCGCGGATGATCCGGACCCGGAAGACTCGGCCGCCGGCGGAGTTGACGCCCTTGGCCTCGATCACTCGGCCGGGCACCCGGTCGCGGTGGGTGCTCTCGGTCACTGCTGGTTTCTCCGTCCTCGAGTCCGCCGCCGGGGCGGCGAACGGGACCGCCGTCCAGGCCGGTCCGTGCGTCCAGGTGAGTGCGTCGAACCGCACGGTCGTCGGTGGTACCGGTGCCGGCGGGGTGTCCCCGTCGGCGAGGTAGGTCAGGGTCATGTGCGGGGTGAAGCCCCGGTCGCCGCTGACCGGCAAGCCGGCGGCCGCCAGTCGGGCGACCAGGTCGTGACGCAGCTCGGCCAGGCCCGGCACGTCGACCGGCGACCACACCGGCACACCGTCATCACCCGGCGGGAACTGGCCGAGCCCACCCACCTGCCCGGTCAGCGGCGGGTGCGCGGCCGCGACCTCACCGGTGATGGCGGCGACCTGGTCGCGCTGCGCGTCGGTGAGGGCCTTGCCGAGGTAGGCGAGGGTGACGTGCAGCTCGGCGGCGGGGAGCCCGCCCGGCACCGCCAGGCCGGCGGCCACGTCGTCGGCCAGGTCGAGGCAGACCATGCACGAGCCGCCCGGCACCGGCGGGGCCGCCTCGGTGACCCGGACGGCGACGGTCACTCCCCGCTGCCGGAGCGGACGACCTTCTGCAGGTCGCCGACCAGCCCGGATCGCGGCTTGTCCCGGGCCTCCTCGACGGCCAGGGCCACGATGGCCCGGTCGACGTCGACGCCCACCCACGTCATCACCTCGGCGGCGCTGCCGTCAGGCACCGCCCCGGCCGAGTCCGGACCGGCCGGCGGCGGGGTCGGGGTCGGGGTCACCGGCGTACCGGCGGCGGGGGTGGTCCGGTCGTTTCCGTTCACCCGGCTCCGGCGGGCGACCTCGCCGGTCCGCGCCACCGGCGTGCGCTGTCCGTCGTGGGTGGTCACCACGTAGCCGTCGCCGTCGCGGACAACGTCGACGACCTCGCGGGTCTTCATGCCGAGGGCCTGCGCGGCCTGCTCGCGGGTCAGGGACATGGGGTCCTCCAGTTCGGTTGGTGCTCTGGACGCACGAACGCCCCTCGGCAATGCCGAGAGGCGTTCGGTGGGTGCGCGGTGAGCGCGGGTGCTACGAGTCGATGCCCATGATCTTGCGGGCCTTGGTGTGGTATTCGTCCTGCGCCGGGCCAGTGGCGTCGACGTCGACGTGGTGCTGGTTGTAGTCACTGCCGGGCGGTCGACCCGAGGGGTCGAAGGCGGCGGCGGTGTCCTGCTTGTCGGCCCACTCGCGGTGCCAGTCGCCGAGGGCGACCAGACGGCGGCGGCGCTCCGGGTCCATGCTCACAGCGGCTTCACTGCCTCCCAGCTCGATCCCAGCAGCGTAGCTTTCCCGATCCACGCGTCCTCACGGCCCGCGCCGGGCCATCGACCCAACTGCGACACCTCGTACGCCGATGGGTAGTCGACGCTGCCGAACGCGCTGGTGCGGGTCCGTTCCAGCAGGGCCTCGGCGGCCTCGATCTGCTCGTCGACGCGGTCGGCGGGGATGTCCAGCTCTCCCCGCTCGGCCCGGCCGACATAGTCCTCCAGCCGACCCATGATCTTCATGGCGACCGTGGAGGTCTTGAAGTCGTATCCGGAGCGGGCCCAGGCGTACCCGCCGACGTCGATGTTGGCCTCCAGCTCAATCCGGTCGATGCCGGCCTCCCGGTACCACCGTTCGAGGTGAGCGTTGAAGGCTCGGGCAAACCCGCCGCCCTGCATGTCCGGATCGTCGATCTGCAGGTACGCGTGCACGGCGTACAGCTGGCCGTCGCCGTCCGGGGAGATGGCCCGGGTGACCGTGCCGATCTTGTCGCCGTCGGCGTTGATCAGGTCGGCGTTGCCCACCGCCACGTCCACCGGGCTGGTGGACCCTTCCGGCTTCCACTGGAAGACGCTGGCCCCGCTGGTACGGACCCGGATACCGGCGTACGTGCCGTCCAGGACCGTGGCCCACTGCTTCTGCAACGCGTCGTAGTCGCCGCCAGCGGCGGTGGCCATCAGCTGCTGGGCGGAAGGCGTGGCGGCGGCCGGACCCGCATCAGGGTCGGGACCGCGTCGCCGCCCCTGGTACCCCGATGTCCACTTCCCGTCGTCGTCGCGCGGCTGGTCCGGGTCATAGGCGCGGCGCCGGCCCCGCGCTTCCCGGTCGCCGCGGTGACGTGCGGCCGTCCACAGCGACCGGAGCTGGGTGAGCATCGTGCGCAGCTGCGGCCGCTCGAAGACGATGCCGCCGCCCTTCGAGTCAACCCACGCCGACCAGTCGGTGGTCGCGCCCTTGGGGCGGACGGTGAGGGCCAGCCGCCACCGGTTGTCGTCGTCGACGCGGTACGTGACGTCGCCCCAGTCCTCACCGAGCACCATGCCCGACACCTGTTCGCCCCGGGACGCGCGGTCGTCGACGTCGTCGAGGGTGTTGTAGAGCCGGTCCCAGCCGTTGGGGCCGAACTCGGCGGTGCGGCCGTCGTCGCCGGCGCGCCACCGGGTGACGTCATCCGGCGAGACCACTCCGAGGCGCAGCCGCGGGCCGCCGGGTCCACCGATCACTGCGAAGAGCATGTCGTCGGACCGGTCGATGCCCCGGGCCCGGTCGCTGGCCATCAGCCACTCGCCCAGGCCGAGGGAGATCCGGCCGGACAGCTTCAGCCGGTCGGCCAGGCCTGCGGCGAACCCGCCGAACTTCCCGGCGAACCGGCCCCGATCGTCGCGGGGGTGATCCTGCGGGTTCCAGTTGTCCCGCTCGGTGCTGCGCCAGCTCTCCTCCACGGCGGTGGCGACGTCGCCCGGGTCGGCGGTCGGGGAGTCCAGGTCGGCCGTGTACGGCACGCCCATGTAGTCCTCCCACGCCTTGCGCGCGGCGATCCGGGCGGCCTCCTTGGACAGCACCCCGGACTGCACGAGCTTCTCCAAGCCCGTGCTCAAATTCAGGAGAATCTTGGCGGTGAACTCCGCGTCGGAGGCGCTGATGGACGGGCCGGTGACGGTGACCGACTGCGCGGCCGGGATCGCGAACTCCCGGCCGGTGCGCGGGTCGCGGGCGGTGACCATCTGCGGCAGCCGACGCGCGGCCACCGCCTGGTCGACGACGAAGCGCAGCAACTCGGTCTGGTAGCCGAGCCACAGCTTCTGCACCCCGCCGACACGGCGGCGCACCGGCTCGGCCATCGTCAAGCTGGTGGCGCGGTTCGCGCCGTCCGGCTCGGCCAACCAGGTCTTCGCCAGGCCCGCGCCGCCGGCGACGAGGGTCAGCACGTTCTTGCCGGCGATGGAGTCCTCGTCCGCCCCGGTCGGGGCGGTCTTCGCCTCCCAGCTGACGGACTTGTTGTGGACCTCGACCGACCCGGACGGCGGGACGTGTGTCCCGCCCCGGGCCTTCACGAAGTCGTCGACGGCAGTCTGGTCGCCCTCGACGGTGACGTCCCAGACGAGGTACCGGGCCAGGGCGGTCCGGTCGATCAGGTTGGAGATCACCTGGTCGTATGAGCCAAGGTGGTCCAGGATCGGGGTGAGGAACGGGTCACCGCGCAGGTCGTCCATCAACGCCATCCAGGACCGCCACCACATGACCTTGCCCTCGCGCAGACCGGTCAAGTCGTTGACCGCCACGACCGGCAGCGCCAGGCCTCCGCCGGCACCGCCGCCGAAGACGAGCTCCGCCGGCCAGAGCGGGTTCCCGCCGGCGAGCCGTACGTCGGTGATCTGGCTGACCGGGGTCGGGGAGATCCGGGTGACCCCGGACAGCGGACCGACGAGCATCTGCAGGGCCGTCTCGCCCATGAGCATGTGGTCGCGCAGCATCCGGTCCTGCAACGCGAAGAGCTGCACGCGTGGGTCGTTCCAGAACTGGTCGACCACCACGGCGACCTCGGGACTGTTGGCCTGATAGCTGACACCCGAGTCGCCGACGCAGAACGCCGTGTACGTGTCGATGATCGCGCGGGCCATCGGGTTGGAGCGGTACGACGCCACCGAGTGGATCCGGGCCCGCTCGGTGGTCCACCACGGCACCTCCCGGTGCCCGCCCGTGCCGGCCGGCCGCCACCCGCGCTCCCCGTCGACCGGGTCGACAGAGAACGCCGCGCCGGCCGCCCCGGTCGCCATCACCTGCTGCGACGTCGCCTCCGCCGCCCGCACTGGTGCGAGGGGCGGGAACAACCACGACCTCATGCCGAACCCGCCACACGCAGCGGAACGGCCTCACCGGCCTGCTCGCCGGCCTGGCGGGCCGCCTCGGCCTGCGTGTGGGCGTGCGTCACGTACGCCAGCCCGATCGCGACAAGCGAACCGGTCAGCGTCGACCACCACCACGAGCCGGCCAGCGCCCCGACGGACACGATCAGGCCGAGTAGGCCGGCCACGCCCAGCAGGTTCGACACCAGCGTGGGGGCCTGCACGCTCGGGATGCTCACCGTGATCCGCATCGGGTCCTCCTCAGATGCCCAGGCGCCCGGTCGGGCGGTACATGTCCCCGGCCGGGTTCGGCGCGGTACGAGCGGCGGCCACCACGGTCTGCGGGGTGGCCAGGTCCTGATAGCGCAGCAGCGCGGCCAGGGCCAGCGACGCGGCGACCAGCGGGGAGATGTCCGCCGAGGCGATCTTCCGGGCCCACGCCCACAGTCCGTCGCCCAGCGGCCGGCTCGCCGCGCCGTCGACCGCGACGGCCAGCTCCGGCTGTTCCAGGTGCACCAGTTGGCCCTGGCGGACGATGTCGACGAAGTCCCCGCACGCGGCCCCGTACTGCGGGACGGTCGGGATCCACAGGTGACCGCGTTGCCAGTCCTCGCGGCGTTCCTTCATCCGGTGGATCCCGAGGCGGTCCATCGGCAGGACCAGCGTCGCGGCCGGTGACTTCTCGTCGAGCACCCACGCGACCGGCTTCAGCTTCGCGTGCCACTTCTCGATGCTTTCCCGGAGCCACTCGGTGCCCTCGCCGTGCTCCAGAACCACGATCCGGGGCAAGCCGAACGCGTCGAAGCCGCACGCGACGATCGCCGCGTGGTCGCGCTTCGGGGTGATGTCGATGCCGATGGCCACGACGTCCCCGCCGATGCTCTCGGCGTCGCCGAGCAGCTCCCACTCCTCCGGGGTGGGCACCAGCGGGTCCCGGTCGACCTCGCCGTCCTCCCGGGCGATGTTCAGGTACGCGCGGTCGAACTCCGACAGGTCGGCGGCCATGGACTCCAGCTCGCCGAAGATCGCGTCGTCGGTGACCGTGTGCCGCCACTCCTTCGAGCAGCGGCAGAACCCGCGCACCGGGGCCGGGCACAGCGCCGGCATGCACGTGCGCCACACGGCCGGGTCGGTCCGGTCCATGCCCGGCAGCGCGCACCAGTCCAGATAGGCGATCTTGCTCTGCCGGCCCTGCTCGACAGCGGCCCGCCCGCGTTTGCGCATCGCGTTGAACGGCACCGACCGGCTCGTGCCGGCCGTCGACAGCCGCCACTTCTGCGCGTTCGGCCGGGTGATCATCGCCGGCCCGGTGGACTGGTCCAGCCGGTAGTCCACCTGGGCGAAGTACTCGTCGAGCAGCGCCAGGTCCAAGGTCTTGCCGTGGCCGGACTGCTCCTTGTTCGTCGTCAGGGTGTGCAGCGACCGGGTCTTCGTCCAGATGATGGCCTCACGGCCGTTGGCCTTGCGGACCCGGTACTTGCCCCGCAGCGACCGGGCCTCTTCCAAGATCGGGAGGTGCTCGTCCTCCCATTTCTCCCTGGCTGCGGTGCCGGTCTGCGCGCCGTAGAGGATCCGCTGCCTCGGCCACGCGTTGCCCCGGTGCACCGCGATCGACAGCACCGTGGTGGTCTTCCCAGACTGGCGCGGCACCGTCAGGTCCACACCCCGGTACGCCAACAGGCCGCTGTCGAGATCGATCTCCAGGCCAATGTCAGCGGTGTACCGCTGCCACGGCATGTACGGCGTACCGAGCGCCTTCGCGACCTTGGCGGCCTTCCCACCCAGGGTCGGCCGGTCGAAGTTGCGACGGGTGCCCCACCGGGGCAGGCAGGTCAGCCCGTAGACCTCGCGGACCCGATCGGCGTACTCACGATCAATCGGGGGTGCCGAGATCGTCAAGGTCGTCTTCCTCGTCGTCCGGGTCCACCGCGCGCCGCCCGTTCAGGATCTGCTCGACGGCCGAGCGCAGCTCCCGGGTCAGCTTCGGCAGCTCCTTAATGCCCTCTCCGCTGAGCCGGTCGATCTCGGCAGCCAGCCGCACCGCCGTCTTCGTCAGCGTCTCCTCCAACGGACCCAGCTCGCCGAGCTGGTCGACGTCGGCGCGGACCGTCTTCTCCAGCTGGCCCGCCTCACCGCCGCAGCTCGGACAGACCGGCGCTTCCACCTGGCCCTCGCCGACCAGCACGGCGGCCTGGTCGCCGAGCAGCTCCAGCGGCGTCACCTCAAGCGCGCCGGCGAGCGCGAGCAGCTCTTCCAACGTCAGGCCCCGGCGGCCACGTTCCAAGAAGCCGACCACGTTCGCGGTGAACGACTCCGGCGCCCCGTACTGCCGTGCCCGCTCGGCCAGCTCGTCCCGGCCCATGCCGGACCGATCCCGCAGATCCCGGATCCGATCGCGTATCACCGCGTTGATCGACGCACCGATCACGGGCGTCTGATCCTGTGTCGCCTTGACCATTTCCGCAGGTCACGCCCTTTCGGGGAGAGAAAAAGGGGGCTGCCGGCCCTGGGACCTCCCGCGTGTCCCCCCACGGACTTCACCCCCGGGGGCGGGTGGTCAGTTCCAGTCGCGCACCATCCGGGACCGCCGCGCCGCCCGGTCGCCCTTGACCTGGTTGCAGCACTGGCCACACGTCGGGCACCGACACGACGAACCGTGCGCCGCCTTGTGGAAGCGAGGGTCGTCCGGGTCCAGGCCCAGACGCAGCAGCACCTTGCGAGGTGGGTCGTGGTCCAGCTCGTACGCACCACCATGGCCACACAACCAGCACGTGGTGGTGGCTGCCTGCAGGTCGACCTTCGCTCTGCGATGGCGTCGGCCCTTGCGGCCTGCTGACCGGGCGACCACGTGCACGCTCCCCATGGGCTGCGGGCTGGCCTGGACAGGGCGGTTGGCTCGTCGGTGCAGACGCGATGGTCTGTCCCTTGGGCTCGCCCACCAGGCGCCCACCGGGAGGTGGCCGCCCTGTCCAGGAGTACGCAGCAGCCCCGCACCAACTGGGTCGGTGCGGGGCTGCTGGTCTGTCATCCTGTGGACGCACTGGTCCTACTGGCAGTGGAGCGTACGCCCTGCTCACAGCGTGATCAAGCCGGGGTGACCTCGACCTCTCCGACCTCGATCCTCTTCGCTCTCTCCGCTGCTCGGCGTGCCCGATCGGCCTCGTCGACGCGCTTCTGTTCGGCGATCTGGTCGAGCAGGTCCAGGACGTCACCGAACCGGTATCGCGGCCGACGCCACTCGTCGACGTCGGCGGCCGCCGGGCCTTCCGCGCCGAACGGCACCACCGGCACGGTGGCCACCCGCAGCCGGCCGCGCTGGACCAGTGCACGCAGTTGTCCGGCGGTGCAGTGCCGGCCGAGACGGACGGCGGCGTGGGCCAGCTGGGTGGCCGTGCCCCGGACGTCGCGGGCCTCGTCGAGCAGCCAGCGGATGCGGGGTCCGGTCTGGTGGGTGGTCTGGCAGCCGGGGCAGCGGACCCACGTCACGCCGGGCCAGGCGTACAGGTCGGTGGTGCAGTGCTGCGCCGGGTCGTCGGCGAGGGGCTCGGCGCAGACACCAGCGAACCACCGGTCGGCCGGGTTCTCGATCAGCCGGGCCATGGCGGCCGCCGCGCCGAGCAGCTCTTCGCCGGCGGCGGTGGCGTCCGGGGTCCGGCGCAGCCAGCCGAGGTGCGCGGCGACGAACCGGGCGGCGGCCGCCACCGGGTGCTCCGGACGGTCGTGGCGGATCGCGTCGCACGACGGGTGACCGCACCGGCCCGGCGCAGCGGCCCACCCGGCACCGGCGCACAGCGGCCCGACCGGGCGGGGCTGCCGCGTCGGCAGCGGGACGCCCCGGGTGCGGGCGATGTGGTCCATCCAGGTCACCACGACGTGCGCGGCGGCCCACGCGGCGGCCGAGGCGTCCAGGTCGACCGGGATAGGCGGCTCGGTCGAGCGAGGGCCGTCCCGGTCGCCGTAGCGAGCCTGCCGGGCGATGTTGACGACCGGCTCGGTGGCGTCGCGTGCCATGTCCCGCACTGCTCGGTGGACGGGGGCATAGCAGGGCTGGCAGACGTTTCCGCCGGTCGGGTCCGGGCGGGTGCACCAGGCACAGGTGGAGCAGGTTGCGGGCGGGGAGGGACGTCTGGTCATGGGTGCTCCGTGCGGTCCTGGTGCTCGGGGTCGGGCTGCGGTGGATGTCCGGCGTGGTGTTCGGGAAGGGGCCGGGAGGTGCGGAGGTACGGGGATCCGTGCAGGGGGCCTCGGGGTGTGGTCGGGGGTCCGATGCGGTGGGCGGTAGGTGGTCCGGGGCGTGGGGGACCTAGTGAGGGAGCGGTGCCCGACCCGCCCCGTCCCGTCCCGGGAGACGACGCGACCTGAGTCGGGACGCTGGTGACGGCGCTGGTCGGAAGGCAGACGGGTGCGCTGTTGCCGCTGGTGGCAGGCGTTTCGGTGGGTGGGGGACCTGGATCGGGACCTGAGTGCGGACCTGGGTCGGGACCTGAGTCCGGACCTAGGTCCGGACTCAGGTCTGACGTTGGTCCGGATGCGGGTGGCTGCTCGCCGGGCGCGGGACGCAGCACCATGCCGGCGGCCTCGGGGGTGCGCTTGGACTTGCGGCGGTTGCAGCCGCGGCAGGCCACTACGAGGTTGGACAGGCCGTCGGCGATCTCGGGGTCGACGTGGTCGTAAGTGAGGCCGGCGTCGGAGACCCGGTCGGAGAAGGGGCAGAAGTTGCCGCAGTAGCGGCACACGTCGCGGTCGCGGGCCCGGACGGCCGCCTTCAGGGCGGAGTTCTTCAGCTCCTTGGCCTTGGCCTTGTGGACGTCGTTCTCCGACCGGGACGGGTTGCGGTCGAGGTAGTCGTGGATCAAGTAATCCCAGTCGTCGACCCACGTCCGGCCGTTCATGCACTCGCACCGCTCGCCGTCGTCGCGGCGGTGCAGCAGCGGCGCCCGGCCGTACCGGGCGCGCATGAGCCGCTCGTTGGCCTCGTCCCAGCCGAACAGGTCGAGGATGTCGGCGGTGAGGAACCCGTCGGACCGTTCGCCGGACACCCACGACAGCAGCTGGGTCCACACGCCGAGCGCCTCGGCGCGCTGCTTCTTCGCCCGCAGCCCGGTAGCACCGGGGTCGGCCAGGCCACGGACCTTGACGGACATGGCCAGCCGGTCGTCGATGCGCCCCCAAGGCATTAGCGGCGTCCTTTCGGGACACGACAACTAATGATCAACATCTATGGCTCTCCCGGTATGGCGAGGCGCGGCCACCGGTTCCGGTGGCCGCGCCGGGCGGGCGTGTAGGGGCTGTTTGCAGGTCAGCGGGCGAACGACATGTCTGGTGGAGCGTCGGGCGGGCAGGTGTCGCACCGTGAGCCCGGCAGGCCCCAGACGGGCGTGTAGCAGACGCAGCAGGCCACCATCTCGTAGCCGGCGACCCGGGCCGCCGGCTTCTCGGTGACCTCGGGCGGGGCCTGCCCGGCGAGGGCGGCGTCGACGAGCGCGCGGCCCTTGCGGGCCCGCTCGACGGCCTCCTCCGGGGTGCGGACCTCGCGAACAGCGACGTCGGTCTCCCACTTCGGCCTGCCCCGGTAGCCGCGCTGCATCACGCACCCGCCGAGCCGGCCGGAACGCCAGCGCCGATGACCGCCGTGGTGTCGTCCGCGTTCGCAGCTGCCTCCTGGCGGAGGGCCTCGGCCAGCACCTCCTCGCCGCGTTCGGTCAGCTGGTAGAGGCGCACGCCGTCCCGGTCGTCGGCGTCCTCGGCGAGCCGAACCAGGCGGGCCGCCATGAGCGGACCGAGCCGCCGGCCGGCGCGGCGCAGGCCGAACGGCGGGTCGGGCAGCTTCTCGAAGTCCGGCCGGGTGTAGCGGGGGTCGCTGTGCACGCGGCCCTGCCTGATCGCTACGAGCAGCTCGACGTGTTCGGGGCCGAGGGTGGTCTGCATGAGGGTGTCTCCGATCGTGCTGTTCGGGTTGTGCGTCACGCCGCCGGCTCTTCCTGATCGCCGGCGTCGAGCAGGGCCAGGTGCCGCCGGCGTCGCCGGATCCGGCGCGCAGCGTCGTCCTCCAGCGCTGCCCGCTTCGCCAGGGCCTGCTCGACCGGGTGGGGCGGCTCGGCCGGCGGCAAGGGAGGAGGGCCGTATCGCTCGGTCAGCAGGGCGTCGAGCAGGTCCTGCCGCGTCATGACGGGTCACCCCGGGTGGCGCGCAGGGTGGCGCAGGCAGCGCAGTCACGCGGCTGTAGCCGGACCCGCTTGCGGCCGGTGGCCCGACCGGTGAGGGTGATCCCGCAGATGTGCGGGTACCGCTCGTCGACGGGCACCGGCCGGCCGAGCAGGATGCTCGCGCCGATCCACACTCCGGGCTGCATCGCGTCACCGTGGCCCGTCCTCGACGAGCTGGCCGTCGAGCGCGTCGCCGGCGCGGAGCCCGGCCCGGACGCCGGCGGCGTACAGGGTCGACAGGTCCGCCGGCAGCAGGCCGAGCGCGCACAGCACGTCGAGGGCCTGGTCGACGCCGGCGACGTAGAGCTCCACGCTGTGCACGTCGTAGCGGCCGCCGTCGGAGAGGTAGCGGACGCTGAGGTAGCCGTCGCGGTGCCACTGCACGGCGACCAGCTCGGCCCGGGCCAGCGGGGCCACCCCGGGCGGCGGGGCGAACGGCAGCTCGTACTCGCGCGGCTCGACGCACCACTGCTGGGCGTGCCGGAGGGCGGCCCGGAGGCGGGCGATCTGCGTCAGCGTCAGCTGCGGACGGTCGACGGTGGGGGCGTCCGCCCCGTCGCCGGGGGAAGTCGGCGACGGAGCGGACACGCGGGGCTCGTCGACGACGTCGACGACGACGGCGGGCACCGGCGGGGAAGGCAGTGCAGGGGCGGCGGGGACGTCGACGGCGGCCACGGGCGCGGCGGGCCAGCACCGGGGGCACCACTTCGCGTCGTGCCGCTCCCGGGCCTGCCGGGCGGTCACGATCAGACCGTTACGCGTCGACCTGCGGCACACGGTGAACTCGGCACCGGGCGGCGGGTCGTGCGCCTCAATTCCCCGGCGCGCGATCGCGATCCACACCTCGTCGTCGTCGGCCGGGCCCGCCGGGAGGACCGCGTCGACACGACGCACGAACTCCGGCGCAACCTCGGCGACCGCCGCGATGCGCGCCGCCGGGTCGGTCTCGTACTGCTCGCCGAGGCCGGCCAGCTCGTCCTGGTCGTCGACGTTGGGGTGGGTGTCGCACTCGTCGGCTGGCTCTGCGATGGGCCGCCGGTTGGTGCCGGAACCACCACAGCGCGGGCAGGTGTTCTTCGTGCCCTCGAACCACTTTCCGCAGCCAAAGCACTGCCACGACCAGCGGTCGGGCTCGACGGCCGGGGTCGGGCGGGTTGCTGGCCGCTGGCGGCCGTCCAGCGACATGACCGTAGCGGGGAGCGCGTCTGTCTCAGCTGAGACAGACGCGACGTCCCGGGCGGCGGTGGAGTGGCTGATCCCGAGGGCGGTGCCGATCGCGCGGGTGGACATGCCGACCAGCCGCAGCGCGGTGACGGCCTGGCGGCGGTGGACCTCGGTCAGCCTCAGCCGCGCGCCGATCTCCTCGTCGACGTACGCCTCCCACGACGCGTAGCCGAGGACCTCCCAATCGCCGCGCTCCCACGCGAGCGCGATTTCCTGGACCGTCTCCAGCCAGTCCTGCAAGCCCTGCCGGATCCGGTCGGCGCGGGCCCGCGCGACCGGCACCGTCGAGCGGATCTCCACCACGGCGTTCACCGGTTCTCCCCTCTGGTGCGCGCGACGGCCGCCGGGTCGAGGCGCAGGGTCGGGGCGTCAACGGGGGTGGCCGGTCGCCAGCCGGCTGGCCACCACCAGCCGCCCGGGTCGCGGTGGGCGTCGTCGCCGGCGCGGTGCCGGCCGGCGGCCGGCTGGACGAGGGTGGGCGGGTCGGCGGCCGGGACCGGCGGCCGGCGCAGAACCCGACCGGGCCAGTCGGCCCCGGTGCCGGTCACCACGCGTCCTCCCCGTGGTCCCGCTCGCCCAAGATCGCGGCGTCACGCTCCCGCGCGGCCTCCACCAGCGCGTCCGGCAGCGGCCGGGGCGGGGCGGCCGGGTCCGAGTGGCGGGCGTCGCCGGCCCTGCCGACCATGCGGCAGGTGCGGCAGGTCGCCCGGCCGGCGTGGTCGCGTCCGAGGTCCGGGTCCGGCACCAGCGGATGCCGGCGGCGGATCACCGGACCGACCCGTCGACGAGGGCACCGAGGCCGTCGATCGGTTCCTGTCCGGGCCCGGGGCGGCCACCCCGCCCGGACATGCCGGGCAGGGTGGCCGACACGGCCTGGACGGCGGCGGCGCGGGCGGCCGCCTTGCGCTTACGCCAGCAGCCTGCACCGACCCGGCGCGCGCGGGACTCCGGGGTGTGAAGCTCGCGGTCGCAGTCGATGCACCACACCGGGGTCGGCTCAGCCATCGCCGGCACCCGGCCGTGTCGCCGTCCGTTTCCACGTCGGCGGGACGGCGTCCGGGCCGGCGAGGGCGGACCGGAGCCGGCCCCGCACATCGGCGGGCACCCACACGCCGGAGAGGTCCAGCGGCCCGCCGGCCAGCACGTCGAGCAACCGGTGAACATACGCCGACGCTCGCTCCGGCGGCGGGTCGATCGCCGGCGGGCTGTCCGGCTGCCACGCCGTCCAGATCCCGGCCGCGCCGGCCCGTAACGCCTCCCGACGGTCCGGCGAAACCATACGGTGCGCGAGCGCGGCCAGGGCCCGGTACGCCTGGGCCGACTGGTCCCGCTCGTCGAGCTGCCGGGTACGGGCAGCGAGAGCGACCATCACGGCGGCGAACAGCCCGCCGCCGGACAGAGCGACCAGGACGCTGACCACGTAGGTGCTGACGTCGATCATCGGTGGGCCTCCGGGATGATGAGGTGGTCGACGGCGCGACCGCGCCGATGCAGTGGGGTGGACGCGGCGCGCTGCGCTCGGTGTCGGGCCGTGCGGGCCCGGCGATCGGACACAGCGACGCAGACCGCGGCCGCGCCCAGCCACGCGAGGACCAGCACGACGATCAGCGACCAGGTACGGGGTCCGGCGTCGCCCGGCCACGCGGCGGCGAGCGCGGACACGATGAGCACCACGCCGGCGGCCACGGTCAGCACAGGCCCCACCGGCAGCGAGGGCCTCGTGGACGTCGGGCCGCCGAGCCGGGTACGGCGCGGCCAGCCCCGGTCGGGCCGGTGCGCCCACCACCAGATCCCCGCCGGGGCCAGGGCCACCAGCAGCAACCCGGCCACCTCCGGCGCGGCCAGGGCCACGCCCTGCACGATCCCGGCCCTCATGCCGCCGCTCCCACCGCCCGCAGCGGCACCGACGCGGTGACGACCAGACGGCTACCCCGCCACAGCGCACACGCGCTGTAGAGGTGCGTCTGCTGGCCGTCGACGATCGTCTGCTGCTCGACGGCCGTCGCGGCCGCGCCGACCTCGTCCGCCCACCCGGCGGCCTCGGCCACCGTGCGGCACGTGATCACGACCGTCTCGGTCCCAGCCAAGAACCGCACGCTCTCGGGGGCGGGCAGCGCCGGCCGGTCGACGGCGGCGGTCAGGTCCGAGATCAACCGCAGCACCCGCGCCCGGCTCATCCGCACCCGGGCCGGCTGCGCCACCATCTGGCCGGCGACCGGCACCGGCGCGGCCGCCGGCAGCGGGCCCGGCATCCCGGACGGCGTGGCCGCCGGGACCGCGGAACCGTCCACCCACAACCCGCACACGCCCGGCGGGTCGACGCCCGCCCACGTCTCCGACTCCCGCCCGGCGGCCTGGATCGCGTCCAGCACACCGTCGAGGTCCCCGCTGCACACCATCACCGCGGCGGCCACTGTGCTGGACGCCTCGTCGCGGATCTCCACCCGCAACGTGGCGGGGCCACCACAGGTCGGCAGGGTGAGGCGCTCCGGCCCGCCGGTCGTAGCGACGCTGGGCCCCGAGGTGGGGTCAGAGTCCCGGCGGGCCGGAGTCGTCTGGACGGGGGCGGCGACGTCGACGGGTGCCGCCCCCGTCTCCGGCCGGGTGGCCGGAGTCTCGGCCGCCCCGGGGGCGGCGGTAGGGTTGGTCATCTCGCTGTGGTCCCTTCGTGGAGGTTGGGCCTGGTCGGGATTCCGGGCCACGGCCGTGACAGCGGCCGTGGCCTTCTTGCTGCTGCTGGTGCTCGAGGCCAAGAGGCCGAGCACCACGAGGGCGATCACCCGCCGGCCGGGCCGGGCCGCAGACGCGACCCGGCACAGCTGCACAAGGTGGGTCATTCGGCGATGGCCAGGCGGAACGCTGCGCGCCGCTGCTTTTTCGCGTCCCGTCGCCGCTGGGCGGCGGTCAGCCCGCGCCGATCGTTCTGCCGCTGGTAGTTGTCCGACCGCTTCTCGGCCGACAGGGGAGCGGCTGAGGTGCTGTTGGCGCCGGCGCTCCACGCCGTCGCCTCCAGGCGGATGCGCTCGGCCACCTGCTGGCCGGGGACGCGCAGGGTGAGGTCGATCCCCGACTTGGTCGGGGGGCCGCCGGTCTCGGGTCCGGTCATGCTGCAACTCCTTTGGATCGGCCGACTTCGGCGCGCCTCGCGGCGACCTCGTCGGGGGTGGGGACACTTGCCGGCTTCACCGCGCGGCTGGCCAGGATCTCGGCAGCGTCTTCGTGGGTGAAGCGGATCTCGTTGGCGATGCGGTGGTGCGGGAACGTCCGGGCGGAGACGCCTTTGCGGAGCCAGTCCTCACCGGTCTTCCACAGCGCGGCCAGCTCGGCGAAGGTGAACACCTCCAGGTCGCGGCTGCTCACGCTGCGGCCTCGGTGTCGTCGGCCGGCGCGGCCCACTTGAAAAACTGGTCGAAGCTGACCGCCAGCCCGACGCGGGCGAGCTTGTCGGCGTTCAAGTCAAACGCGGCCAAGGCGTTCGCCATCAGCGCCTCGGAAACCACTCCCCCGTCGAGGGCCCGATCAATGGTCTTGCCCTCCATGCCGAGCAGTCGGCCGGCTGCCGGCCCCTTGTCGCGGCCGACCAGCGTGAGGAGGGCAAGCCGGAAGGGCACCGGCTTGACGTAGCAGTGGTGACGCGTTTCCGGTATCGCCAAGTGATTCCGTAAACGTGTTTCCGTTTTCACGTCCAGGGACGTTACTCCGGAAGTGCGTTGCCGACAACTCACCCGTTCGGACGACTGATCCGGCAACGCGTTTCCGGTTACTCTGTCCGACATGGCACAACGAGGACTGACCTCACGACAGGCCGCACGGGCGAAGAGACGCCAACAAGCAGGCAAGATTGATCTTCTTGAACCCCGCACACTGCGGCCCGGCTGGCAGCTACGCAAGGAAACGCGTTCCCGCTACGATCACGTCGTGGCGACGGGCGAGGTCAACCGACAGGCTTGGGTGGAGGTGGTCCGCGAGCTCCTCGCCGAAGAGGCCGAACTCCATCGGAAGACTCACGGCGCCAAGACCCGATTCGCGGCCAAGGTCGGTGTGAGCGTGCGCACCGTCGACACCTGGCTGCGCCGGGACGTGGACGTCAAGGAAGCCAACGTCCGTGCCGTTGCCGAGGCGTACGGCCGGGACCAGATGGAACTGCTCATTCGCGTCGGGTTCTATGCCGTCGAGCAGATGCCGTACAGGCCCTCAGACGAAGAGATCGACGAGGAACAGCGCCAGGTCCTGGAGTCGGAGCTAGACGACGAGATCAAGGCGGAGATCCTCCAGCAGCTGGAGGAGATGCGTGCCGCCGACGAGCGGCTAATCGTGGAGCAGCGCGAGCGCGATAAGCAGCGCCGGATGCGGGAGCTGGGTTACCGCATCGAGCAGGCGCGCCGCAGCGCGTAGCACCAACCCCTTTCACCGCCGCAGGCCCCGGCCGCGGCTCACCCACCCATGCCCTGGGGAGATTCCATGTGGATCGAGAAGAACGGGCGTACCTGGCGGATCCGCGAGCTCCTCGCCGGCGAGAAGATCACCCTCGCCAGCGGGTACGAGACGAAGAGCGCCGCCCAGAACGCCATGACGATCATGAAGGCAGACGCGCTGCGCGGCGACGCTCTGGTGCCACGCGGCGGGGAACTCACCCTGGCTGACTGGGTGGCCACCTGGTGGCCGGCCTACAGGCGCGCCCTCAAGGAGACCAGCCGGAACAGCATCGAAGGCGTGATCAACCGGTACATCGTGTCGATGCTCGGGCACCTGCGCCTGGGCGAGCTTTCGGAACAGCCACTCATCGTGCAGCGTTGGACAAACGACCTGCTCGACGGGCGCACCCGGGTCAAGAAGCCGCGGCCACTGGCAAACAAGACGGTGCGTAATGCCCACGGTCAGCTGTACGTGATCATGGCCGCCGCCATCACGCACAAGTACATCCGCCACAACCCGTGCGAACACACGCTGCTGCCTGAGGAGGACGACGACCGGGACGAGATGCTGTTCCTCACGCCGGAGGAAGCCGATCGCGTCATCCAGGCGACTCCGGAGCATTGGCGCCCGCTGATCCTCCTGTTCATGGCGACCGGCCTGCGCTGGAGCGAAGCGATGGGGTTGCGGAAGCGGGACATCGACCTGGTGCGGAACCGCCTGCACGTCCGGCTCCAGACGGTCGAGGTCAGCGGCCGGCCCATCGACCAGACACCGAAGACCAAACGCGGCAAGCGGCACGTGACCTTTCAGCACGACATCGCCGAGGTGCTGCGCCCCCTGCTCGACGGTAAGAGGTCCGACGACCGCGTGTTCACGGGCCCGAAGGGTGGACTCATCCGCCGCAAGGAGTTCTACGAGATTTGGTGGTTCGTGCGCGAGGCCGCCGGGTTCCCCGGACTGCGACTGCACGACCTGAGGCACACGCACGTAGCGTGGCTCATCGCGGCGAACGTGCCGCTGTCGGCGATCAGCCGGCGGATCGGCCACAAGGACATCGGATTCACCGACCAGCGGTACGGCCACCTCCTACCGGAGGTCGACGAGGGCGTTGTGGCGGCAGTGGAGGCCGCAATGCGCAAGGTCGACTTTAGGGGGAACGTAGGGGAACCGGTCCCCGCTTGACCCCCGCGAACCCCCGTCCACCCCGCCGAAACCCCTGGTCAGCCAGGTCGCAAGGCTCTGACCTGGGGCCATAAACAAGTTCGAATCTCGTATCCTCCGCTCTGAGCAGCACGCACGCGAAGGCCGGCCCCACCGGGGACCGGCCTTCGACCGTCTTCGGGGTCGCCTCCGTCTCAGGTGCCACGCGACGAGCCGCCATCCGCCCCCGTCCGGGTGCCTGGTCGACGGCCTACGAGACGAGTCCACGTCAGGGCGAGGACCGGTCACGGTCATGATCCACTGAACGTGCTCGGCGTCCGCGCGCCGCCGGATGGGCTCGTGGAGCACCCGGAGCGTAGTGAGAGCGTGGAGGTGGTCAGCGGCAAGTCGAGGATCGTCGGCGTCGAGCAAGCCGACGCTGGCACAGTGGGCCAGGCGTTCGGCGAGCGCCTGCGTGTGGGCCTCGTCGAGGGGATGGTCCTCTCGTTCGGGCAGCAGCGAGTCGTTCTCGGCGATCAGCTTGACTGCGGCGGGGCCGTCGGTGGTCGGGTCGCCGGATTGACCTGGAGGAAGCCGGTCACGCACATCCGCTTCACCAGTCGCGTCTGCGGCGGGCTGAGGCGGGGTGCGATCTCGCCGTACTTGACGGGGCCGCCGCTCAGCAGGTTCCACAGTTCGTCCACGCCGTCCCGGCGGGGATCGGCGTCGATGGTGACGCCGTGGGGATCGTCGGTGGAGTAGATCCGCCGGCACGGGATCGTGTCCCGCAGTGGCGACGGCACCGAGGCGGCGTTGGTGATCGGATTTCGCCAGTAGTCCGTCATCCCGTCGAGGATCGCGGGCGGGAGTTGAACGTTCGCCGGTGGGTTGGTGGCCTTGAAGCCCGGCACCACGAACGTGACACTGTCGCGGATCGCCGCAGTGGGGGCCAGCGCGACGACCGCGTCATCGGTCAGGCCCGCCGGCTCGGCGAGAGCACTCGCCGCCAGGTACGGGCCGGCCGCGTCCAGGTCCTCGATCTTCCGACTGCCGTGCGTCATGACCTCCAGCAACGCCGGCTGGAACGCCGTGTTGAGCAGAGCGTCGAAGGTCTGCTCGCGGATGCCGAGGTCGATGCCCGTGCCGCGGGTGTTCCAGTAGATGCTGCCCGGGTTGTTCTTCGCGATCGCGTGGTACCACTGGTCGATCATCAACGCGAACGTCTCAGCGGTGCCGTGCCACTTGGCGTTGTAGTCCTGCCACAGTTGACGCTGATCGTCCTCGTCGAGACTGCCGTCGGTCGTCTTCTGCAACAGCAGGGCGGCGGTCGCCGCCTGGGTCAGGGCCACCGCGACCCCCGAGGAGAACAGCGGGTCGACGAAGAACGCGGCGTCGCCGACAAGCAGGTGCCGCTCGTCGTAGTCGGTGAACTCCTCGCTGACCCGGGAGTAGTTGGTGGCGGTCAACATGTTGCCGGCGACCGGCACCGCATCACCGATCAACTCCTTCAGGTACGGCACCTGGCGCACCGTTTCCAGGAAGGTCTCCTGGTCGGTGAAGTCACGACCCGGTTCCCGGAGCACGGCCGGGTTCGTCACGATGCCGATCGAATGGGTCAGGACCCGCCGGCCATCGATGACCTTCGGAACCGGGATGTACCAGCACCAGCCGTCACGGAAGGCGAAGCAACCGATCGGGGAGAGGTTGTCCGCGGTGAATATGTTCCAGTCCGCGACGAGGTTCTGGGTCTGACCGCAGTTGGTGAAGTGCTGCCAGATCGCGATGTTCTTGAAGTTCGACAGCCAACCGCGCTTGTTGCGGGCCGCCGACACGTTGCTCTGCCGCCCCGACGCGTCCACGAAACAACCCGCACGCACCGTCCGGTCGTCGCCCAGCCGCACCAGGCCCCCGCGCCCGTCCGGCTCGTACGCCGTCACCGCCACACCCTGGAACACGTCCACACCCACATCCGCCACGTGGTCCAGCAGGATGTGGTCGAACTCCGCCCGGTCGACATGCATCGTCCACCGGTGCACCCCGTCCCGCTCGAACAGCACATCGTCGAAGCGGGCGATGCTGGGCCGGCCCGGGTCCCAGGAGAAAATGCCACCGAACTTCTTCACCCAGCACGGGCTGGCGAGAACCTTGGCCAGCGCACCGCTCTCCTGAAGCGCCGGAACAACGGGATGGGCAAAGGACTCACCGATGTGCTCGCGGGGAAACACCTCCCTGTCGAAGATCGCAATTCGCAGATCGGTGCGCTGGGCGAGCAGGGCACCGAGGGTGGACCCGGCCGGGCCACCGCCCATGATCACGACGTCGTAGTACTCCCGCACGTGTCTGACCTTTCGTTCGCTGGAACACGGTATGTGCCGGGTGCTGCGGTGCCGGAAGGGGAAAGGGCGCCCGGGGAGCGCATATGCCGTGCCCATATTCTGGGATGGCGGAATCGCCCTGGAATGGATCACGTCCACTTCCTGATTTCCGCCGCCGACAATATAGCAACATCGACCTACGACTTTATGTCTGATCCAACAAATTACATGCGCCGCTAATCCGGCCAGACCTCCCCGAACCCGTACCCGCTCCAGTGGATCAACGACCCCTTCTCGTGGCTCCGGGTCGAGGAACGTGGCACAGGTGGACTGGGGGGCCGCCCAGCGCAGCCGATGTCGCGCGGCATCCGGACGGCGTCGGGGTCGTGTTCTGCCGTACGCGAAGCGGCGGACACGCCCCCGGCCCGCGTGATCGGCTGGCCGTATGCGGGTCCTGGTGCTGGGCGGTACGGAGTTCATCGGGCGGCGGGTGGTCGAGCGCCTGGTCGGGCGGGGCGACGAGGTCGTGGTGGTCCACCGGGGCCGCACCGAGCCCGACGACCTCCCCGACTGCGGGCACCTGCACGTCGACCGGCGCGAGTTCGCCGAGGTCGCCGACCGGGTACGCCGGTTCGCGCCGGACGCCGTGGTCGACTCGTACGCGCTGACCCGCGCGGACGCCGAGTCGGTCCTGCCGCACCTGCCCGACGTGCCGCTGGTGCTGCTCTCCAGCGTCGACGTCTACCGGGCCTGGGAACTGCTCCTCGCCGACGACGACACGCCGCTGCCGGCACCGGTCACCGAGGAGGCGCCGCTGCGCCGGGGGCGGTTCCCGTACCGGGGGCAGGGTTCCGGGCTGGACGACTACGACAAGCTCGACGTCGAGCCGGCGTACCTGGCCCGGGGTGGCACCGTGCTCCGGCTCGGCATGGTCTACGGCCGGCACGACCAGCAACGGCGGGAGGAGCTCGTGCTGCGGCGGGTCCGGGCGGGGCGTGTCCGGATACCGGTCGGCGCGGGCGACGCCCTGATCACCCGCCTGCACGTGGACGACGCGGCCGACGCGGTGCTCGCCGCTCTCGACCGGCCGGAGGCCGCCCGGGGTGAGCTGTTCAACCTGGGCGAGCCGGTGACGTACCCGGTGCGGGGCTGGTTGCGGTTGATCCTGGACGCGGCCGGGCACGAGGCCCAGCTGGTCCGGGTGCCCGACGAGCAGGTGCCGGACGACCTGTGGTTGACCCGGCGGCTGGCCCAGCACGTGCTGGTCGACAGCGGCAAGGCCGGCCGGCTGCTGGGCTGGCGGCCGATGGATCCAGTGGCGGCGGTGGCCCGCTCGGTGCGCTGGCACCTGGACCATCCGCCGACGGACGCTGCGGCGGACTTCGACGCCGACGACCGCGCCCTCGCCGCCTGATCCCGGCTCCCGGCCCGGCGGGCCTGGTGTCCGGCCCGCCCGCCGGTAGCACGAATGGGGCAGCTCGACAGGGACTCCGGAGCAACCCTCCCGCTCCGCCGACCTCACGCTGGGTCACCGGGTACGCCCGGATGCGGTTTACTGACGCCGTGATCATCGACGCCTCCGGGCCGGCCGTTCGCCGTACCCCATGAGCTACCAGCTCAGGGCGATCGTGGCCGACGTCGAGCTGCTGGCGGAGCAGACCGCCGAACTCGACCACGCCGTCCTGGCCGCGCTGCGGCAGGACTTCGCCCTGCTGCCGGTCACCCCGCAACTGGTGGAGGAGCTGACGGGGGCGCTGCCCGACTTCGCCGTCGAGGAGCCGGGCCCACAGCGGCCGTTCCACCTGGTCCTCTCGGCCGCGCTCATCGAGGTGTTCGCCCGCTGGTCACGGCAGGGCCCGGTCGCGTACCTGGAGGCGGAGTTCTCCGGCGGGGCCGGGCACCAGGCGGCGGTGGTGTGGCTGGACGGCGCCGTGGCCTGGGGGCCGTGGTTCGACGCCGCCCTCGACCGCCCCCGCGCCGAGTGGCCGATCAACGCCGCACTGGTCCGCATCGGTGTGGAGCCGGGACGCTGGATCGACCCCTTCGCCGAGCTGGGCCTGCATCTGGAGGGGAGCACCGAGGGCTGGTTGGCGCACGGGCGGCGCCGCCTGTCCGCCGACTACTGGGATGAGCTGGCCGAAGAGTGGGAACACCGGCAAAACGCCGCAGACCAGCAACCTTGGCGACCCGAGGCCGTTGGGGACTGGGGGATTTCATGACTTTTCGGCAATTCTTGTTCATCGCGGCGTTGCTGGCCGCAGCCTCGGTCGCCGGCAGCGGCGTCCATCCACAAGAGACGGTAGGCCCGGCGAGACCGGTGGAGCCGGTCACCGACGAGGTGGTCGACCTGCACGGGCTCGCCGGAGTCGAGTTCGGCGACAGCCAGCGGGAGCTGGTGGAGCGGGGCATGCTCCAGGAGACGCCCGAATCCTGCGGTCCGGCGCTGGTCGGACAGGAGACGGCCAGCCCGGTCTTCCGGGACGACCGGCTGGTGCTGCTCTGGGTCAGCGCGCCGGTCCGCACCCCGGAGGGGGTCACCGTCGGGACGCCGGTCGGCGACCTGCGCTCCCGCTTCCCGTCGCTGACCCGCCTCGACGCTCCAGAGGGGACGTACCGCTTCGACGGACTGCTCGCCCAGCGGGGCGACCGCGCGTACCTCTTCCTCCACGACGGACGGACGGTCCGCAAGACGATCGCCGGTTACGCCGACTACGCGCAGCGTCTCTTCGACGAGGGGCACGGCCCCTGCTGAACCCCGCCTCCCGTCACCACTCGATCGGCAGCTCCTCCGGCCCGAGGATCGCGTGCCCCGCCTTCCAGCGCACCTCGTCGGCGGGTACCGCGAGCCGCAGATTGGGCAGTTCGCGCAGGAGCAACCCGATCGCGGTCCGCACCTCCAACGCACCCAGGTGCGCTCCGACGCAGAAGTGCGGGCCGTACCCGAAGGAGAGGTGCGGATTGGGGTCGCGGTCGAAGTCCATCCGCTCCGGGTCCGGGAAGACCCGTGGATCCCGGTTGGCGGCGTCGTGCGAGGGGATCACGACGTCCCCTGCGGTGAGCCGCGCACCGCTGGGCAGCTCCACGTCGGCCAGCGCCCGGCGCGGCATGTCGTCGGCGTTCGTGGTGGAGTGCAGCCGTTCCAGCTCGGTGATCGCGGAATCCAGCTTCCCGGGATGGTCGAAGAGGTACTCCCAGCCGGAGGCGTACCCCTGGTACGGACGCGTCCGGAGCACGTACAGGAAGGTGGCGATGGAGCTGGCGGCGGTCTCCCAGCCCCCCACCACCAGCGAGACCGGCAGCTTGATCTGGACGTCCACCGGCTGGTCGGCGGCGGTCTCGGCGATCCGCGTCAGCAGGTCGCCGGCCGGGCAGCCCCGGCGTCGCTCGATCTGCCCCCACAGGTATCCGCCCATCTCCTCGGCAGCGCGGGCAGCCTCGTCGCGGGTCAGATCGCTGTCGGCCAGGAACATGTCACCCCAGCGGCGGAACTGCGCCCGGCCCTGCTGCGGGAGGCCGAGCAGATCGCATACGACGTGCAGGGTGAACGGGATGGCGAAGTCCCGGAGCAGGTCGGCCCGCCCGTCCCGGCCCCGCAGGGTGGCGAGCTGGGCAGCCGCCTCGGCCTCGATCCGGCCGCGCAGCCCGGCCACCGCCGGGCGGGTGAAGAGGTCCTTGACCGTGCCCCGGACCCGGGCGTGCTCGACCCCGTCCATCCCGAGCATCGTCCCGGTCACGTCGACCGGATCGGCCGCCCTGGCAGCGGACCGGGAGAAGACGTCCTGCCGCCGCAGCACCTCCCGCACGTCCGCGTACCGGCAGATCAGCAGGGCCGGGACGGACTCGCCGCAGACCTGCCGGACCACCCGCCCCCCCCCGGAGCCGGTGGCCGCGAACCGCCCGTAGTTGGGGTGCTTGTCCGGGCCGGGCGGCCGGTTCACTCCGTCGGCGTCGACATGGAACGGGTGACGGAGGCGGATACCGGCCTCCGGGTCGGCGACGGTCATCGGTGTCGTACCCCTCTCGGAGCGTGCCTCGACAGTGACAGCCGGTAGCACCGGTCGGCTGGACACAAAGATCGCATCGATGGATACCGAAGGCAACATCGAAGACCACCGAAGCCGACCGCCGCTCCCGGCCGGCGGAGGCGACGTGGCGGTCGAGCCGCCGGGCGGCGCGCCCGAGGCGGCATCACCATCCCTTCTCACCGGAGCGACCTCGAATTCCCGGGCGTAGCCCCGGACGACGTGCGATGATCGCGCACCGCGAGCCGGGCCACTGGTCGACGAGCACGGGAGGACGGTATGGAGTTCGAGGTACGCCGAATCGGGCCGGAGCTGACCGCCGAGGCGGCTGCCGTGCTCGCCGACGCCTTCGACGACTACCCCTGGACGGCCTGGACGGTGGCGGCGGACCGGCACCGGGAGCGGCTGGAGGCGATGTTCGCCCAGACCGTCGACGCGGTCGGACTGCCCTACGGTGACGTCTGGGCGGCGCTGGGGTCCGACGGCCGACCGGCCGCAGTGGCGGTCTGGCTGCGACCGGACCGGCCCGTCCCGGACGAGGTCTGGGCCGGTGTGGCGGCCCGGGGCGCCGAGCTGGCCGGTGACCGACACCCGGCGATGCTCGCCGCCGACGCCACCTGCGCGCCGCTGCGGTCGGCCGAGCCGGCCGTCCTGCTGGCCACCGTCGGCGTACGCCGGGCCGACCAGGGACGGGGGCTGGGCGGCCGGGTGTTGCGGCCCGGCCTGGCGGAGGCGGACCGCGCTCGCCTGCCGACCGTGCTGGAGACGTCGTCGGCGCAGAACGTGCGGTTCTACCAGCGGCTCGGTTTCGCGGTGACGGGACAGGTGCAGGTGCCCGACACCGACCTGGAACCCGACCGAGACCGGCACTGAAACGGGAAGCGGAACGCCCGGTGCGATCCTCGCGGACCGACCGGGCGTTCGCGCTGTTCACGAGCGGTGGCGGCGGGATTTGAACCCGCGGAGGGCGTAAACCCTCACACGCTTTCGAGGTCTGCGATCCGGTGTACAGCTACCGCCACCCCCGTACGTGACCAGGGCTTCTCCTCCCCTGCGGCCCCTCGCGAACGGCCCCGTACGCCGACGAATGAGACCACGACTGAGACCACCCATCTACCGAGCGCTCCCGGCACGCTTTCTCGCCGAGACGAAGTGGTCAGGCCCGGCTGTCCTTGATCGGACAGCGCCGGTAGCGCTCTAGGTGTCATAGCACTCGCCTAGAGTCAAGCAGCCTCCCTTGTGGAGAACAGTGAGCTTGTCAGTGGCGGACGAGGAGAGTCCTAGTGCTTGACCCAGGGATGGCCGAGATCATCACCGGCGCGGCTGGAAGCCTCGTCGCCTACTCGCTGAACGGCCAGGTCGACGCCGTGCGCGGTTGGGTGGGAAAGATCTTCAAGGCCGGGAGCAAGGAAGAGCAGTCTCTTTCCCTGCGCTCTGTGGAGAGCGACGCTATTGCGCTTTCACGAGGCCAAGCGAACGAAGCGGACGTCAAGGCGCGATGGGCAATTCTTTTGGCTTCTCATGTAGCGGAACATCCCGAGGCTCTTCAAGTCATCAATGACCTGGCCTCTCGATCCAGCGAATCGGGGGCAATGGTCATTGGGGTGCAAAGAAATGAAGGGTCGGGCATATTTATTGGCCGCGACATGAGTGGCAATATTGGCGAGTTCGACCGAAAGTAATGACGATATCCGAATTCCCGCCCGACGAGAGTGAAGCGTCCGCATTTGTTGTGCAGCGGAATGAGCGTGACGGCATTTTCGTCGGGCGAGATATGCATGGAAATATCATTCAGCACCTCGATGACACGACAAAGGAGGTTTTAAGGAGGCTTTCAAAAGAGGCGCCTGCGTTAGCTGCTTTGCTTCAGAAGGCATTGCGGGACGGGGTGGTTTCTCCCGAAGTGGTGTACGCGCTTGAAGTCGCGGCGCGTAACATCAACGAGGACGTCGCTTACATGCTCTCTGACGCGAGCCGGAAGATCAATGAAGACGTTGCCTGGATGTTCCTAGAAGCGGCTAAAGACCTAGGCACGGCTGCCGACACTGGCACTCAGGGCCTAAGTCAGGTGACCTCAAGAGTGGAAACCGTGGTAGCTAGCCTGCAGGAAGCGTCTGACGGCCTGCAGAAGGGGCTCGGCTCGTACCGTGACCATGAAGTATTCGATCAACTCGACGCGAGAATTAGTGAAATCATGGCACAGGCGGACCGCATCAAGGGAGTGGTGTCTCCACCTCCGGCGCAAATTGTCGTAAACTGGAAACCAACCTTCTGGGCCTTTCTGTGGGGTTTGGTGGCGGGAATGGTGTTGATGGTGGTCCTCAGTCAGCGCTAATGCTCGCCGACCAGCGTGCAAGGGATTTCGCTCAGTCCGATTACCTGGTTGGGGCCGATGAACCGACGTGCAACCAGTAGGCCCGCATCGTGTGCCGCTGGCCCAGCATGACTGGCTGATGCATCGGCTATAAGCCATGGGGTAAGGTTCCGCTCAAAGGCGTCGACCGCACCCTTTAGCACGCAACTCTCTGTTGCGATGCCACAGAAATAGAATTCCTTCCAGCCTCGCTGCTCGAACATTTTGATGCCGTCTATCGTGAACGGGCTGTAGATGGTCTTGTCGAGTACGGCTCCGCGTTCGGCGTAGCACTGCAGTTCTGAAATGATGTCAGTTTCGGGCGGTGACTGCAGGCGTCGCCATCCGAAGAAACGTTCGAACGGGCTGTCTGGATAGTTCAAATACCGAGTAAATAGAGTGTCACCACCGGCAGCCTGCCAGCGGTGGACGAGGTCCACAACAATAGGTACGACATGCGCCGACTGCTCTCGAACGAATCCATTCTGCATGTCGGTTACTACCAGGACCGGTCGATCCGCCGTCATTACCTCAACCTCGTCCCGTCTCGCGGAGGGTTTCAATGGCTTGCTCTAGTGCTGGCATGAGGTCGCTTGTTCTCAAGATCGCTCGACGCATCGCTTGATGTTGGCCGGTTTCTCGTGGTCGAGAAGTCGTCAACCGCGAGCGGACGCCCCGCAGGTATCGCCAACCATACTCCGGGGGCACCTCTGGATCCGAGCCCTGCTCGATCTGACGGGTTATTGCATCGGTGAAGGCCCACATGGATTGCACCGCGAGTTCGCAAGCGACAAGCTCGGGCTCCATCAGGGACCGCCCTGCCGCGATCGGGTGATACACGACGCCAGACCATGAGGCGTATCCCGACGAGATGCCGCGTACGCCGAAGGATTCGATGCCGCCGTGGTCGTATGCCTCGGAGAGTAGCGACTGCTCGATCAGCTCGGCGTGGGCCAGGTGCTCATCGTCCATCGGGCGGTCACGGTGTAGCAGCACCGAGGGCGTCGCCATGATGCGTAACGCGGGCTCGACCAGCTCGACCGGCCAGGCTGGCTCGGTCAGCCAGTGTGCCCCGAAGACGTACAGCGCGGTTTCGTCGATGCTGGACACGAAACGGGCGAGATAGTCGGCTGCCCACTTGATGTTGTCGCCGTACGACACCTTTCGCCAGAACGCGAGAGACGCGATGGTCGACAACTGCATGGTCTCGACCAGGTGGAAGACGACCGACCCGCACGGCCAGACGTAGAGGGTGCATTCGCCCTCCGGGTGCTCGACGGGAGCGGAGGAGCAGGTGTACCACTGATCCTCGGCCGGGGTGCATCCGGCGTTGTCCTGGATCAGGGCTGCGCCTTCAGCACCGACGAACGCCGGCACGAACTTGTGTGACCGCACGGAGAAGTGTGGGCGTTCCTCGGTTCCGCTGGTCAGCTCCCCGAACAGGTCATGTGGCTTCGCGTCGTACGCCAGGCAGTAGAGCTGCCGGTAGATCGCGTCGGTGACGGCCACCCGCCCGGTCTCGTGCCGGTACATCGCTTTCTCGATGGCCTCGACGGTCGGCGTCTCCCGGATGCCCTGCTGTAGGCCGAGGCGGTGCAGCTCCCGCGCCGCGCGCTTCCGTGACTCCCAGCCGGCCGCCTTCCGGCGGTTGACCAGCACGAGATTGGGCTTGAACTGCCGGGGGACCTCAGTGGACATGCCCCGTGTCCTTCGTGTCCGTGCGTAGGACCTGCCCGTAACGCCGATTCACGGGCAGTCTCATTGGCAGGCGAGCAAGGTGCCGCCGCAGACCTGAGCCGAGGACAGGAGGCACCAGATGATCCGACCTAACTGGCGGGGGTGCCTCGGCGCGGCCTCTCGGCCTGCCACTTCCGGATGGTCTGCGGCTGCCACGCCGGCGACCGGCCGAACATCCGGTCGGGCGCGGGAGCCTGGCCGCGCGACACGTAGGAAGCCCAGGTCGCGCGGCTGATCGGGGCACCTACCGACGCCAGGTAGGTCCGTACGTGCTCGGTGGTCCACCAGTCGGTGGGGAGATCAGCAGCGGTCATCAGTACAAGCCTACGCGGTAAGGGTGCTTGCGCGAGTACAACGTCACGCTGTAGCGTCCGAATACAACGCCAAGTTGTAGCCGGCCGGATGGCCCGGGGAACGGTGGCACGTCGTTGCCGCACGCCCATGGGACGCCGGATCAGGTCGTTCGTTCTCAACTCCACAGCGACTGGAACCAACGCGCGTCGATCGCCGAGCGGCGATTCACGCGCATCTACAGCACCACCTCGGGCGGCAGTTTCGGCCGCACCCGAGGAAATCCCTTCTACATCCACTCACCCCGGAGGTTCCCTTGCGGAAGCGCCTTGTTCCCTTCGCCATCGAGCCGACCGCCGCCGACCTGGCGGCGATCGAGGTCGAATGGCCGCTGATCGCGGCCGAGCTGGACCTGCTCGACGCCGAGATCACCCTGCTCAACGCCGTCGACCACGGCGGCCCATCCCCGCTGGACTGGCGACGCGTCCGCCGCGCCGCCGCCCGCGTCACCCGCACCGCCGCCGACCTCGGCCGGCACACCCCGGTCACGTCGCGTCACGCGGCCTGATGTCCCGCATTCGCGCCGCCTACCACGACCCGGACGGGTCGCGGTACGGCATCCCCACCTACTGGTGGCACGGCGCACCACCCGGCTACGCCACCCGCCGCCAACTCCGCGCCACCGGCCTACGCCCCGGTGGTCAACCAGTGGCCGCGCAGATCCTCTGGCGCGGCATCGGCGGCACCCGGACCGCCTACCTGTACCGGGTCGACCTGGCCCGCCCCAAGCGCACCGCCACCCCCGCCCAACTGGGCGCCGTCCGCGCGGCGCTGACGGCCCGTAAGACGTGCCCGACGTGCCGCACGGTGCGCCCGTACGTGATCCCGCGCTCGCTCGGCGAGTGCACCCTCTGCGCCTACGGAGACACCCCATGACCCTGCTGTTGTTGCTGCTGATCCTGCTCGGCGGCCCGGCCGTGATGCTCGCCCCGTTCGCCATCGGCCACGCCCTGAACAAGCCCGCACCGAGGATGAAGGAGACCCTGCGATGACCGACCGCAAGAGCTACCGCGCGGTGATGGCTGAGCTGCTGTTACTCGCCGCCCCGACCGCTATCCGTGTGCATAGCGACGGCAGTTCCATGGCCTTCACGTTCGCCACGGTCGCGGAACTGCGTGCCTGGCTCGACGCCGCCGGCCTGAACACGCCCGACCTGCTCGTCGCCGAGCGGGAGCGCACCGACCACGAGGGCCGCTCGGTTCGGTCGATGAACGCCTACCCGACGTGGCACGGCTGGGAGATCTACGCCGACGCCGTCGAGCCCGTCGACCTGCCGCCGATGGACCAGGCGACGGTGACCGCGCTGACCGGTCTGGCGGTGGCCTGATGACCGCTCCCACGATCAACGGCACCCGTTACCCGCAGCCGGTGGAAGACCTGCTGCCGGCAGCCCGCAAGCTCACCCACGAGTTGGGTGGTCTGCCGTCGCGGAACCGGTTGATGAAGCGGTTCCGGATCGGGTCGGAGAAGGCCAACGAACTGCTGACCCTGCTGCGCGAGGAACGCGACCAGCAGGCCCGGTCGGACCGGATGCATGCCGCTCTGGTGGTCCGGGGCAGTCTCGCCGACCGTCCGACGCTGTTCCCGGTCGACCCCGCCCCGACCGTCGACACCACCGAGGCGGACCCGGCCACCGTCGACCGGACCGAGCAGCCCGCACCGGACCCGCCCCCCACCCCGGAGGCCGTCGCGCCGGTGGTGGCTGTCGCCCCGGTCGAGCCGTCGGAGCAGGTCACGCCGGTCGAAGGCCCGGTCACGAAGATCGGTCCGAAGCCGTCCCGCCGGGCGGTGGTGTGGCCCGTGATCCTGCTCGCCCTGCCGGCGTTCGTCGCGATCTGGGGCGGCTGGGTCGGGCTCGGGAAGCTGACCGGGTTCGGGAAGGTGAACCTGCTGCCCGGTATCGGGTCTGGGTGGGTCATCGACACCGCCATCACCCTCCCGATCGGCGTGGAGACGTACGGGGCGTTCGCCCTCTACGTGTGGCTGTCCGGACGGGTCCCGGTCCGGGCGGCCCGGTTCGCCAAGTGGTCCGCCCTCGGTTCCCTCGCGATCGGCGCACTCGGACAGGTCGCCTATCACCTGCTAATCGCTGCCGGGGTCACCGCGGCCCCGTGGTGGATCACGACCCTCGTGGCGTGCCTACCGGTGGCCGTGCTCGGCATGGGCGCGGCCCTCGCGCACCTGGCGCACGCCGATCAGTAGCTCTGCCCGGCGGCACGGCCCTATGGCCTGGAAACCCGCGCCGTGCCGCCGGCCCTCCACCCACCAGCAATAGGAAGGCGAGACCTTCGATGGTGCCAGACACCACGTTCCTGACGACAGAGTTGACCACCGTCCGCGCCGAACTCGTCCGCGTGGACGCGAAAGCCTCCACCCTGCTCACCATCGCCGGCACCGCCCTCACCGTCGGCCTGGCCGTGCTCGCCCGTGCTGGTCTACCCGGTCCCGCCCTGGCCGTCGGCGCGGTGACTGTCGCCGTGATCGGCGTGGCGGTCGGGCTGCTGGCCTGCGCGGTGCGGCCGTCGCTCGGCGGCAATCACGGGCTGGTCCGCTACGCCACCGCCGCACCGGGTGACCTGATGACCGACGCCACCATGCGACCGCTCGACCTGGCCGCGTACCGGGCGCACGAGCTGGTGTGGCTGTCCGCCGCCACCCTCGCCAAGTACCGGCGGGTCCGCGCCGCCGTCGACCTGCTGCTAGTCGGGCTGGTGGGCACCGCCGCCACCGCGCTGCTCGCGCTGATCCTCGGTTGACCGGTTCCCCGGCCGTGCCCGTCGACCCGCTCACCGGGCCGATGGGTGCGGGGGCCGACCGGCCCACCCACCGCTTTGCGCCGGGCGCGGCTGCGCCTAGGAAACGACCCGCGCCCGGCCCTCCCGTGAAGGAGAACCATCAGCATGGCAGGCAACCACGATCAGCGTGGCATCTTCACCGGTGCCGACGCCCTCACCGACAACGTCGCGCTTTCGCACTGGTTCAACGAGACCCGCCGCATCCTGCACGCCGCCGCCGTCGAGTTGGGCGTGACCGCTTCCGAGTTGGACGCCCGGCTGCGTGCCGTGTCCGGCGGGGTGGTCATCGGTGGGTTGACCGGTAGGGCGCGTGCCCGCCAGGTCGCCAAGCCCATCACCCACGCCTCCGACGCCCTCGTTGTCGCGTCGCAGTACATCGTCACGGCGTCGACCCGCTTCGAGGCCGTCTACCTCCCCGAACTGGAGGCCGTCGGCCACCGGCCCCGGAAGGCTGACTTCCGGTTCACCGATGGGGGTGGCCGATGAAGCGGCCCCGCTCCAACCGAATGCCCCGCAACGGCGGTCTACCGCCGATGTCCTACAGCGTCGACCTCCGCTCGGCCGCCCTGCCCTACATCGTCTGCCCCGCCGGGTGCGCGCTCGCCTGGCCGGCTGCCGCCGCGTCGCACCACTGGTGGGGGTCGAACCCGTGGGCCGCTGCCGGCATCACCGCCGCTGGTGGTGGGCTGACCGCGCTCACGTGGGCGGCTGGCCGTGCCCGTGGGGTGATCCGGCAGCGGGTCGCGACCCTGCTCACCGCCGGAGGGTCGGCGTGGGCGTTGGGCGCCACCATCGGCGCACCCTGGGAACGCCCCTGGCTGGACCTGTGGGCCGGCGGCACCGTCGCCGCGTCCGTCGCGGTCGCGGTCATGCGGCTGATGGCCAAGGCCAACCCCGACGAACAGCCCACCACCGCCACCACCGGGGGCGGACTCGCCGAGGCCGTCGCCGCCCTGCGGGACGCCCGGATCGGACGGCCGAAGGTCGACGGCGCGAAGGTCAAAGCCACCATCACGATGCCGCCCGGCGAGACGCTGTCGGAGGTGGAAGGCTCCCGCGAATCGATCGCCTCCGCCCTCGACGTCGCCCCGTCGGCGGTGCGGGTCCACCGCGACCCCGACAGCGTCCGCACCGGGCGGATCGAGGTGGTGCCGGTCGACCAGCTCCGCGACACCATCGAGTGGGCCGGCCCGTCCGCCCCCGGCCGTTCCGTGGGGGACGCCCCGTTGCGGTTCGGGATCGCCGAGGACGGAGAGCAGGTCGCGCTGTGGTTGACCGGCCGGCCCGGCGTCCGCCCCGCCACCCACGTCCGCGCGACCGGCATGACCGGATCCGGCAAGACCGAATGGGCCTTGGTCGTGATGACCGACTACCTGACCCGCTCCGACGGCGCGCTGGTGGTGGTCGACACCGTCAAGCGCGACCAGACCGTCAAGCCGGTCAAGGACGGCCTTGCCCTGCTGGTCACCGAGGACGAACACGCTGAGGCGTTCTTCGACGTCCTCGCCGAGAAGGTCATCCCCGCCCGCACCGAGGCATTGGGTCGGGAAGACCTGACGGAGTGGATGCCGGGCTGTTCGCTGTCGCACCTAATGGTGTGGGTGGAGGAATCCGCCGCCTGGTCCGGCCATCCGGCTCTCGTGCAGGTCGCCGAACGCGCCCGCTCGGCCGGCATCTCCCTCGTCCTGTCGCAGCAGCGGTGGACGCACGACCGCGCGCCAACGTCACTGCGTTCGCAGTTCGCCACAAACGTCTGCTTCGGCATCGACAGCCGCGACGACCCGACCCTTGCCCTGTCCGCCGAGACGGTCGACGCCGGAGCGGCACCCGAGTCCTGGGGTAGCGCCAAGCCGGGCTACCTGTACATCGAGTCGCCCGGCATCCCCACCGCCCGGTGGCCGATCCCCTGCCGGTCGGAACTCGCCCACCGCGGCGACCTGGCCGCCGCCGTCGCCGGCTGGGCCACCGTGCGGCAGCAGCTCGACCCCGTCACGGCCAAGGCCCTGGCCCCCGTCATGCCCACCGACACCGCCAAGCCCTCACCCGGCCCCCGCCCTGCGCCGGCCGCCGAGGGCGACGCAGAGCAGGAGGTACCCGCGATGGCTACCCGCCCCGGCGTCAACCCCACCGACCCGCCCGACGACGTCGACCCCTCCAAGGAACTCGACACCACCCCGACGCCGCGCCGGTTCACCCTCGCCCTGCCCAAGCCGACCAGCCCCGAACAGGCCCGCACGATCCTGCGGGAGCACATCACCGCGCTCGCCGACCAGGGACAGACCGAGGTACGACCGGCCGACCTGGGCGACGTGCTCGCCGCGACCGGCTACACCGCCAAGTGGCTCTCCAAGGCCCTCGCCGAACTCACCGCCGGTAACCAACCCCTGCTGATGGCCGTCAACCGCAACGGCCGCTACCGCATCCTCCGCACCGCCTAACCAGCGTCCTTTGGGGGCCGTGGAATCCACGTGGAATCCACACCGATTCCACGGCCCCCACCTAGACAAACCCGCCGTGGAATCCACGTGGAATCCACGGCCACCCGACCCTGCCCCGGAACGGAGCCAACCCGTGAACACCGCCACCATCGCCCTGATCACGCTCGCCCTTGGCACCATCCTCGGCATCACCCTCGGTATACCGCTCGGCCGTCGCTTCGAGCGCGTCGCGTGGCACGCCGACGCCGCCCTAGCCCGCGCCCGCGTCACCGGCTGGCTTCTCCGCGACCTCACCGGACTCGCCGGCACCGCCACCCTCGTGATCGCCGTCGCCGGCTTCGTCGTGTGGGCGCTGATCACCCACCGCCGCTGACCCGAAGAGCAGAGCGGCGCGCTCCGCGCGCTCACCCCCTGGTGGCCTGCCGCCGCCCGGCGCTGGCCACCGCCCGCCACACCGGGAAGGAGCGACCCGGCCGATGACTCCGCCTGGCACCCGGTGCGGGCACTGGATCGGCGTTGACCGGCGCTACTGCCACAACCCCGACCGGGTCCGCCGCTACATCCAAGGCCCCCGCTGCCCCGACCACACCCCGGCCGCGCTCGCCGGCCGACCCGAACCCAACCCGCTCCCCATCCACGCACCGGACAGGAGCCCCATGCCCGACCCGTCTCCACTGCTCGCCGCCGCCCTCGACTACGCCGCCCGAAGGTGGCCGGTATTCATGCTCGGCCGGTCCAAGCGACCCGTCGCCAACTGCACGTCCTGCGCTGACGCCGACCCCGCCCACGACCGGGAAGCCTGCCCCTGCCTGACCTGCCACGGCTTCTACGCCGCCACCACCAACCCCGACCGAATCGCCGCGATCCTCGACGCCGTGCCCACCGGGCAACTTGCCCTACGCACCGGTGCCGCCTCCGGCACGGTGGTGGTCGACGTCGACCCCGCCCACGGCGGGCGCGACACCATGAACGACCTGATCGGCCGTGGCCTGCTACCGCGCACCACGTACGTGGCGACCGGGTCCGGTGGTCTGCACCTGTACTACCAGCATCCCGGCGGCACGGTGCAGTGCAGCCAGGGCAAGCCCGGCCAAGGGCTCGGCCCCGGCATCGACGTGAAGGCCGATGGCGGGTACGTCGTGCTCCCGCCGTCAGTGCACCCGCGCACCGGCCGCCCCTACCGGTGGGCACCGGGCAGGGCGATGGAGGAGATGCCCCCCGCGCTGCTTGACGCCTGCCGACCGGCCCCGCCGGCACCGACCCCGGCCACGCCACACGAACCGACCAGCACCCGCCCGGTGGGGGGCATCTCCCATCCTGATCGGCTTCTTGCCTCGCACCTGCAAGCGGTCGCTGACGCCCCCGAGGGCAGCCGCCGCACGACCCTCTACGGCGCGGCCCGTGGCGTGGCCCGCATGGTCGCCGCCGACGCGATCAGCCACGACGACGCCATAACCGCCCTCATCACCGCCGGACGTCGGGCGGAGCAAACCGACCGGGACATCCGTGCCGCCATTCGTGGTGGCTTCCGCGCCGAAGGACTCGCCGCATGAACCCACCGACCAACACCACCGGCCAGCCCCACAACGGCGCAACCATCCTCGACGCCCTGCACGACTGCCTCACCAAGTACGTCATCCTGCCCTCACCCGAAGCCGTCGACGCCGTCGCGCTGTGGATCGCCGCGACCCACGCCCAAGCCGCGTGGGCGCACGCGCCCCGTCTCGTGATCCGGGCACCCGAAAAGCGGTGCGGGAAATCCCGCCTGCTCGACGTGGTCGAAGGCTGCTGCCACGACCCGCTGATCACTGTCAACGCCTCACCCGCCGCCGTCTACCGGGCCATCGGCACCGGCCACCCACCCACCCTGCTCGTAGACGAAGCCGACACCATCTTCGGCGGCAAGAACGCCGACGCCAACGAAGACCTACGCGGCCTGCTCAACGCCGGACACCAACGCAACCGACCCGCCATCCGGTGGGACGCCGGCACGCAGAAGCTGGAGAAGATCCCCACCTTCGCCATGGCGGCACTCGCCGGCATCGGCGCGATGCCCGACACTATCGAAGACCGCGCCGTCGTGATCCGGATGCGCCGCCGGGCACCGGGGGAGACCGTCGCCCCGTACCGGCACCGCCGCGACGGCCCCGCCCTGCGCGCCGTCGCTCAGCAACTCGCCGGATGGCTCGGCGCGAACCTCGCCACCCTCGAAGCCGCGGAACCACCCATGCCGGTCGAGGACCGCGCCGCCGACACGTGGGAACCCCTGGTGGCCGTCGCCGACCTGGCCGGGGGAACCTGGCCGGCACGTGCCCGGCACGCCGTCACGATCCTCACCGCTGAAGCCGACGAGTCGGCGAACGTGTCGACCCGTATCCGGCTGCTCGCTGACATCCGTACCGCGTTCACTGCCCTCGGCGACCCGCCCGCCGTCGCCACCACCCAACTTCTCAAGGTGCTCAACGACGACGACGAAGCGCCCTGGGCCGGCTCCGGCCCGGCAGGGCTCACCGGCAAGAAGCTCGGCGACCTGCTCCGCGAGTTCGGAATCACCTCCGGCAACGTCCGCTTCCCCGTCGGCCAGGCCAAGGGCTACACCCGAGACGCCTTCACCGACGCCTGGACCCGCTACTGCCCACCGCCGACGGCACCCCCAACCGTCCCAAGCGTCCCAACCTCGTTTCCGCAGGTCAGCCCTGGGACGCATTGCACCCCTGGGACGGATCAAACCGTCCCGGCCACCCGCACCGACACCGCCCCTGGGACGGATCGAAGCGTCCCAGCACACCAATCCGTCCCGGCCCTGAGCAGGAAAAACGAGCTTGGGACGGATGGGACGGATACCCCTGCCCAACCCGCCATCCGCCAACTCAGCGCCACCGGGAGGAAGCCGTGACCACCGCCGATCACCGACTCGTGCTGACCATCGAGGAAGCCGCCCACCGACTCGGCATCGGCCGCACCACCATGTACGCCCTCATCAAGAACGGCGACATCCGCACCGTCACTATCGGCCGCCTCCGGCGTGTCCCCGTCCGCTGCCTCGACGACTACGTGAGCAGCCTGCTCGACCAGCCCCTCACCCCGGCCGCCTGAGGAGATCAGCAACCTTGGCACGCAAACCCAACGGCGCTTCCAGCATCTACAAGGGCAGTGACGGAAGCTGGCACGGCCGGGTCACCGTCGGCGTCCAGGACGACGGCAAGCCGGACCGGCGGCACGTCCGTGGCAAGACCGAAGCGGTGGTCACCAAGAAGGTTCGCCAGCTTGAACGGGAGCGCGACAACGGCACCGTCCGGAAGCCGGGCCAGCGCTGGACGGTCAAGACCTGGCTGACCCACTGGGTCGAGAACATCGCCGCGCCGTCAGTGCGAGAGAACACCATCGCCGGCTACCGGGTGGCCGTGTACCGGCACCTCGTCCCCGGTATCGGCGCGCACCGGCTCGACCGCCTGGAGCCGGAGCACCTGGAACGCTTCTACGTCCGGATGCAGGAGAAGGGAAGCGCAGCGGCTACCGCCCACCAGGCGCACCGGACCATCCGTACGGCGCTCAACGAGGCGGTACGGCGCGGCCACCTGTCGCGTAATCCGGCGACGCTGGCTAAGCCGCCCCGCCTCAATGACGACGAGATCGAGCCGTACACCGTCGAAGAGGTGCGCCGCCTGCTCGCCGCGACCCGAGGGCGACGGAACAGCGCGCGGTGGGCGGTGGCCCTGGCCCTCGGTCTGCGCCAGGGCGAAGCGCTCGGGCTCAAGTGGGCCGATGTCGACCTCGACGCCGGAGCGCTGGTCGTTCGGCGCGGCCGACAACGCCCCCGGTGGCGGCACGGGTGCACCGAGCCCTGCGGACGGAAGTTCGGAGGGCACTGCCCCGATCGGCAGCCGACCCGCGCCGAGACTGCGGAGACCAAGTCGCGCGCCGGTCGCCGAACCATCGGCCTGCCCGACGAACTGGTGGAGCTGCTCCGGCGGCACCGCCGGGAGCAGGAGGAGGAACGCGCCACCGCCGCCCAGCTCTGGACCGACGGAGGATGGCTATTCGCCACCCCGACCGGCGAACCAGTCAACCCGCGCACCGACTACGACGAGTGGAAGCGGCTGCTCAATCTGGCCGGGCTGCGCGACGGCCGACTACACGACGCCCGGCACACCGCCGCCACGGTGCTGCTGATCCTCGGCGTCGCGGAACGGGCGGTGATGGGCATCATGGGCTGGTCGAACTCGGCGATGGCAACCCGCTATCAGCACCTCACCGGACAGGTACGCCGAGACATCGCGAAGCGGGTCGGCGGTCTGCTCTGGGACGGCCCGACCGAGCGTGACGACCAGGGCGACGCACCGGGCCGAACGGAGGCGAACGGCACCGGCCAGAACGCCAACTGAGACCAGAACTGAGACCACAAGCGGAACGCCCGGTGCGATCCTCGCGGACCGACCGGGCGTTCTCGCTGTTCACGAGCGGTGGCGGCGGGATTTGAACCCGCGGAGGGCGTAAACCCTCACACGCTTTCGAGGCGTGCTCCTTAGGCCACTCGGACACGCCACCGCCGAGAAGGGTACAGGACCAGCGGCCCGGACGCCGAACCGGCATGCCCCCGGACGGCCTGGCAGGATCCCTGTCATGAGTGTGCACATCGGCGCGAAGCCGGGAGAGATCGCCGAACGGGTCCTGCTGCCGGGCGACCCGCTGCGGGCCAAGTGGATCGCGGAGACCTACCTCGAGGACGCCACGTGCTACTCGACGGTCCGGGGCATGCTGGGCTTCACCGGCCGCTGGAACGGCGTCAAGGTGTCTGTCCAGGGCTCCGGCATGGGCATGCCGTCGGCCTCGATCTACGCCCACGAACTGATCAACGAGTACGGCGTCCGGTCGCTGATCCGGATCGGCTCCTGCGGCGCGCTCAGCGAGGACCTGAAGCTGCGGGACGTGATCGCCGCGAACGGGTCGGCCACCGACTCGAACATGAACCGGGTCCGCTTCGACGGGCTGATCGACTACGCCCCGGTCGCCGACTTCGGGCTGCTGCGTGCCTCGGTCGAGAACGCCGAGCGGCGTGGCGTACCGATGCGGGTCGGGCCGGTGCTGGCGGCGGACGCCTTCTACACCGACCGACCGGACCTCTACGACCGGCTCGCCGACTACGGCGTCCTGGCGGTGGAGATGGAGTCGGCGGCGCTCTACACCATCGCCGCCCGGTTCAAGGCCCGCGCCCTCACCGTGCTGACCGTCAGCGACCACATCAAGACCGGCGAGAAGACCAGCTCCGCCGAGCGGGAGCAGACCTTCTCCCAGATGGTCGAGATCGCCCTGGACACGATCGTCGCCTGACTGCCTCGTGTGGTTGCAGGGGGCCCTTCCTACCCAGAATCCGGTAACAAGGGTGCCCTGCTACCACGCGACGCAGCGCGCCCCCCTCAGCGGAAGAAGGCGCGCAGCAGGGCGGCGGACTCCGTCTCGAGGACGCCGCCGTACACCTCGGGACGGTGGTTGAGCCGGCGGTCGCGCAGCACGTCCCAGAGCGAGCCGGCCGCCCCGGTCTTCGGCTCCCAGGCCCCGAACACCACCGTCGACACCCGGGCCAGCACCAGCGCGCCCGCGCACATCGTGCAGGGTTCCAGGGTCACCACCAGCGTGCAGCCGTCCAGTCGCCAGCGCCCGAGCCGCTGCGCCCCCCGACGCAGGGCCAGCACCTCGGCGTGCGCGGTCGGGTCGCCGGTCAGTTCCCGCTCGTTGCGCCCGACGGCCACCTCGGCCCCGTCCGGCCCGTAGAGCACCGCACCGACCGGAACGTCGTCCGGGCCGGCGGGAGTCGCGGTCGGGGTGTCCGGGCCGGTGACGGCGACCGTCAGGGCGCGGCGCATCCACAGCTCGTGCCGCTGCCGCCGGCCGACCCCGCCCGGGTCCGCCAGCCCCTCCTCCGGCCCCGGTCCGATCCGACCGACGTACCCGGGGGTGGGCTGGCCCGGCCGGACGGTCTCCAGCGCGGGATCGGTGACATCGGCTGGCCCACCGGCCGAGCCAGGCAGGGGGTCGCCCGCACGCAGGGAGTCGGCGGGACTCGGGGAGTCGCCGGGGAGAGGTGGCCCACCGGCGTCAGGAGGTGACCCGTTCACACCTCGCGCAGCTCCTCGACCTCGTCGAAGCAGCCGAGCACCTGGCACACCTCGGCGGTGACGTCGGCGGGGAGCATGCCCTCCCGGGTGCAGAGGGCGATCAACCGCTGCGCGGGGATACCCAGGTCGGCGAGGAGGTCGGCGTCCCCGACCGGATCGGCCTCGGGGTCGACCGCCGGCTGGTCGGTCTCCGCGCCACCGCCGGCCGTCCGCCGTACGTCGCCGACGTCGTCCAGGTCGGGTGCCTTGAGGTCGCCGACCAGCACCGACCCGAGCCGGGACTCCTCGGCGTACGCCGAGTCGGAGCCGAAGACCCTCAGGTCCTCCCCCTCGTCCAGGCGCAGCACCACCAGGTACGCGTCGTCGGCCTCGACGAAGAGCAGGGACAGGCCGGCGTCGGGCTCGACGTCCCGGAGGCGCTCGGCCACCTCGTCGAGATCCGTGACACCCCGAAGGTTCACCTCGGCGGCGGTCCAGCCGTCCGAGTCCCGTACCGCGGCCGCGGCGAAGTACGACACTGTCCCCCCTGACTACCCGGCACCGGGTGCCGACCTGTTACGCGTGCACGGTAGCCGGTCGCGTCGGCGGGCGGCCGGTCAACGCCCCGATGAGGCGGTCAATCCCTCGGGAAAGTCGAGTCGGGCCGGTCCAGCCGGCGACCCGACGGCGGGCGGCGGTTGTCAGCCGACGACCCGACGGCGGGCGACAGGTCAGCCGGTGACCCGACGGCGGATGGCGATGAGCTGGCGCAACTGCTCCCTGCGTACCCGCTGCGGTCGCTCCTGCTGGCGGACCGCTCTGGCCCCGGCGAGTTCCGCGAGGAGCTGCAGGCGACGGCGGCTGCGGTCGGGGTCGAGCCGCGGAGTGGTCCAGGCCATACCGCCGAGGGTGGACCAGCCCTGTCGCATACGTCAAGGCGCGCTTCGGTGCGCAGCGGCGCGGCCACGCACTGCTCAACCAGAACGACCCCTCACCAGAGCGGCCAGTTCCCGCTGCCGGCCCAGCGCGCCACCACCATGGCCGCGGCGATGCTCCAGCCACCGGCGGTGACGATCGCCACGCCGGTGCCGACGCCCCGGTCACCGAAGCGGACCAGCACCAGGGCGACGGCCCAGGCCGCCACGCCGGCGCCCACCGTCCACCAGGCGTAGCCGCGCAGGTCCCCGCCGAGCAGGCCGAAGAGGAGCAGCCATGCCGCGGTGACCGCGCCGCCGGTGGCGACGCCACCCGCAGTGATCGGGTGCGGCTCGCGGTAGGTCGGGCGCACGGGGCGTCCGGAGGGAAAGAGGCCCGACGGGGTACGCCCCACCGGGTACCCCACGCCCGGCGGGGGCGGCGGTCCGGGTTGCCAGGTCATCAGCGTCTCCTCCTCCCCGGGCCCGGCGGCCCCTCCCCCACCGTAGTGGTCTGTCAGGATGGTCGGGTGCTGCCGCGACTGATCGGGTGTGGGCCCACGCGGCCGGTCCTGCTGCTGCTCGTACCGCTGCTGGTGGCCGGGTGTGCGACCACCCGGCCGGGGGCGGCTCCGCCGACGTCCGCGCCGGCCGGGTCGTGGTCGCCGACCGGGCCCGCCACGCCGGCGCAGCCGGAGGCGACCGGGTCGCCGAGCGCCCGTCCCGCGCCGTCGCGCACCGGCCTGCGGTACGTCTTCCCGGTACGGTCGCGCAAGGTCGGCTACCACCCGACCCACTCGGCGTACCCGGGCACGGACATCTTCGCCGACTGCGGCGAGCCGGTGGTCGCGGTGACCGACGGCGAGATCCTCGAGGTGAGCCGGGTGGACCGCTTCGACCCGAAGGGGCCGAGGGGGCCGTACAACGGCGGGCTCTCCGTCTCGCTGCTCGGCGACGACGGCGTGCGGTACTACGGCTCCCACCTGAGCGTGGTGGCCGACGGGGTGGACGCGGGGGTCCGCGTCCGGGCCGGGCAGCAGCTCGGTCTGGTGGGACGGACGGGTAACGCGAACAACGTCTGTCACCTGCACTTCGGCATCTCGCCGCCCTGCCCGGACCGGGACGGTTGGTGGATCCGGCGGGGCGTGGTCTGGCCGGCGCGCTATCTCGACGCCTGGCGGCGTGGGGTGGACCGGGAGCCCGCCGCCGAGGTGCGCGCCTGGCACCGCAAGCACGGCTGCCCATCCGCCCCCACCTCGGCGAACTGACCCTCCACTCAGGTTTTAACCGGACGGACACATTGACGACTGTTGCCGTGTCGGCTACCGTCCGAGCGAGAGAGCGCTCTCACGGCACGCTTTCCCCCCGTTTCTGGCAAGCACGTCACAAGCCGGCCAAACCGGCGCCGGGCGTGCGATGGAGGCCCGATGAAACCTCCCGTCCCCCACCGCCCACTGGTGCTGGCCGCCGCGACAGCCCTGGCCGTCCTCGTCGGCGGCCTGGCTGTCAGCGTCACCACCCCCGCCGAGGCCGCAACCGTCGGCCGGGGCAGCTACACCACCGATCCGGTCGGCCCCCTGCCCGCCGGCTGTGGGCAGATGTCCACCAACCCCCGCCAGTTCGTCACCACCAACGCCCCCACCGGCCCGGTGCCCACCAACGACTGGTGGTCGTCGCTGCTGTGGAAGAAGACCAACTGCGCGTTCAGCGAGCCGCTGCACGCACACCCGATCTCGTTCAACACGCTCATAGACGGCCTCGGCTTCTCGGCCACCTCCACCCCCACCATCACCGGCACCGCGACCGGCGTCGGCGAGTTCAAGTACCCGTATCAGGAGGACATCCGGGTCGGGGTCGCCGGGCTCGCCGCACCGAACGTCAAGGTCGACGGCTGGACCGACTGGACGGTCAGCCCGTACTGGACCGACGGCGCGCGCACCCTGCGGGCCACCATCGGCCACGGCCTGCCCTTCGCCTACCTCCAGACCGGCGGCGGTGACGCGGTGGTCAACGTGACCGGCGGCAGCCCCACCGTCTGGTCGCACAGCGGCGGCACCATCGGCTTCACCGTCCGCGGCCACGACTACGTCGCGTACGCCCCGACCGGTGCGACCTGGACGGTCAGCGGCACCCGCATCTCGTCCAACCTGGCCGGCCGGGGCTACTTCTCGCTCGCCCTGCTGCCGCAGACCTCCGACTCGACGGCCCGTGCCTCGCTGGCCGCCACCTACGGCCAGGTCGCGCACGCCCACGTCACCGGCACCCGTGTCTCCTACACGTACGACCAGGCCACCAGCACGGTCCGGACGACGTACGCCTTCACCACCACCGCCCGCGAGGGCAGCGCCAACCGCACCGTGGTCAGCCTCTACCCGCACCACTGGAAGTCGCTGACCGGGTCCACCCCGATCGCCCAGACCTACCCGTCGGCCCGGGGCCGGATGAGGGTGCTCACCGGCGTCACCCAGTTCCAGACCTCGATGCGCTTCCAGGGGGTGCTGCCCGAACTGCCCGCCGTCGCCACCGGCAGCGGCACGGACCTGACCACCCTGCGCAACCACCTCGCCGCCGTCCGGGCGAACCCGATGGACCGGCGCGGCAACGACACCTACTGGACCGGCAAGGGCCTCGGCCGGGCCGCCCGGATCGCCGAGATCGCCGACCTGGTCGGCGACACGGAGACCCGCACCGCCGCGCTGAACGCCATCCGCTCCACCCTCACCGACTGGTTCACCGCCTCGACGGGCAAGACCGAGCGGGTCTTCTACTACGACCGGAACTGGGGCACGCTGATCGGCTACCCGGCGTCGTACGGATCCGACCAGGAACTCAACGACCACCACTTCCACTACGGGTACTACATAGCCGCCGCCGCAACGCTGGCCAAGTTCGACCCGACCTGGGCCCGCGACGACCAGTACGGCGGCATGGTCGACCTGCTGATCCGGGACGCCAACAACTACGTGCGCAGCGACACCCGCTTCCCGTACCTGCGTGACTTCGACATCTACGCCGGCCACGACTGGGCCTCCGGGCACGGCTCGTTCGCCTCCGGCAACAACCAGGAGTCCTCGTCGGAGGGCATGAACTTCGCCAACGCGCTGATCCAGTGGGGTCAGGCCACCGGCGACGCGGCCGTCCGGGACGCCGGCATCTGGATGTACACCACCCAGGCGGCGGCGATCAACGAGTACTGGTTCGACGTGGACAACGAGAACTTCCCCGCCGCGTTCGGCCACTCCACGGTCGGCATGGTGTGGGGCGACGGCGGCGCGTACGCCACCTGGTTCAGCGCCGATCCGGAGATGATCCAGGGCATCAACATGCTGCCGGTCACCGGTGGCCACCTGTACATGGGTTACCGGCCCGCGTACAACTCGACGAACTACGCGGAACTGGTCCGCAACAACGGCGGCGAGCCGACGGTGTGGCAGGACATCCTGTGGCAGTTCCTCGCCCTCGGCGACCCGGACGCGGCCCTGGCCAAGCTCCGCGCCAATCCCGGCTACACCCCCGAGGAGGGCGAGAGCCGGGCGCACACCTTCCACTGGGTACGCAACCTCGCCGCGCTGGGCAACGTCGACCGGGCGGTGACGGCGGACCACCCGCTGGCGGCGGTGTTCGTCCGTAACGGTGCCCGCACCTACGTGGCGAGCAACATCACGTCGTCGCCGATCACCGTCCGGTTCTCGAACGGGACCAGCCTCGCGGTGCCGGCGGGCAAGACGGCCACCACCGGGGCGTACACCTGGAGCGGTGGCAACGCGGGCGGCGGGGCGGACCCGAGCCCCACGCCGACCACGACGCCCACCGCGACGCCCACGGCCACCCCGACCCCGACCGGCGCGCCCGACTCCCCGATCCGCTACCTGCTCGCCGGGGGCGGTCTCGCGGGTGCCGGCACCTCGGCCACCGCCACGGTGGCCGCCGCCAACGGCAACTACGACGGCCGGCCGAACAACGCCCTGGTCTTCACCGCGACCGGCCTCGACCTCACCTACCAGAGTGGCACCGGCAGCTTCGACCTCTTCCTCGACGCCGGCTCGGCGGTCGGCAACGGCGTGCAACTGCGCGCCTCGTACGACCTGACCGGTGACGGCACCTGGGACCGGGTGGAGACCTACCGCTACTTCGCCACCGACCCGGTCCCCGGGTACGAGCACTACACCCAGAACCAGGGCCTCCTGACGGCCACCGGCGCGCACGGCAACCTGCGCAACGGCACCGTCAAGCTGGAGGTCTGGTCGGCCATCGGCAACAGCCCGACCACCCTCGGCGTGGGCAACCAGTCGGTCCTCCGGCTTCCCCACGCCTGACCCGCCTCCACCGAGCGGGGGCCGTCGTGGTCCGCAACCCACGACGGCCCCCGCCGGCGTCGTACGGAAGATCCTGGCCGCGAGTCGGCCGGGGAAGCGGCGGAACGCGGGACGGGGGCGTAGGTTCGACCACGTGAGCCGGGATCCCGTCGCCGACCTGCGCCGCATCGCGTTCCTGCTGGAACGGGCGAACGAGGCCACCTACCGGGTACGCGCGTTCCGTTCCGCGGCCACCACCCTCGCCGCGCTGCCGACCGGGGAGCTGACCGAGCGGGCCCGCACCGGGAAGCTCACCGAGCTGACCGGGGTCGGTGACGTCACGGCCCGCTGCGTGGTCGAGTCGCTGGCCGGCGAGGAGCCGGTCTACCTGCGCCGGCTGGCCGCCACCGAGGGCACCGACCTGGACGCGGCCGCCACCGACCTGCGTACGGCGTTGCGCGGCGACTGTCACACCCACTCCGACTGGTCCGACGGCGGGTCGCCGATCGAGGAGATGACCCTCGCCGCGGTCGAGCTGGGCCACGAGTACCTGGTGCTGACCGATCACTCGCCCCGGCTGAAGGTGGCACGGGGGCTGACCGCCGACCGGCTGCGCCGTCAACTCGACCACGTGGCGCAACTCAACGACGCGCTGCCGGAGGGGTTCCGCGTCCTCACCGGGATCGAGGTGGACATCCTCGCCGACGGCTCGCTCGACCAGTCCGAGGAACTGCTGGCCCGGCTGGACGTCGTGGTCGGCTCGGTGCACAGCGGCCTGAACGACGACCGGGCGAGGATGACCCGGCGGATGCTCACCGCCGTCGCCAACCCGCACCTGGACATCCTCGGTCACTGCACCGGGCGGATGGTGTCGTCCCGTCCGGCCGGAGTGAAGGGTCCGGGCGACCGGGCGCACCGGCCGCGGACCCGGGCGGAGAGCGACTTCGACGCCGACGCCGTCTTCGCCGCCTGTGCCGAACACGGCAAGGCCGTCGAGATCAACTCACGGCCGGAACGGCAGGACCCGCCGAAACGCCTGATCCGGCGTGCCCTGGAGGCCGGCTGCGTCTTCGCGGTGAACACCGACGCGCACGCCCCGGGCCAGCTCGACTGGCAGCGGTTCGGCTGCGAACGGGCCGCCCGGTGCGGGGTGACCGTCGACCGGGTGGTGAACACCCGGTCGGCCGACGAGCTGATCGCCTGGGCACGGAGCCACGGCGACGCCTAGGAGGTTCGCGGTGGCCCGCCCCGACCAGCCGGCGCACCGGACCGGCGACGGACGCGACGGAGCGGCCGGGATCAGTTCCGGGCGGCCACGGTGGGGACGGCGCGCGCCGTCATGGTCTCCGGCCGCCCCGGCCAGCGGAGGAACCCCTGCGACACCGCCACCCCGAGCAGCACGACCAGCGCCCCGACCGGCTGGTGCCAGGTGGGCGTCTCGTCGAGGACCAGCGCGCCGATGAGCACCGCGAAGACCGGGATCAGGTAGGTCACCGTGGACGCCGCGCTCGCGCCGATCACCCGGATGTTGTGCATGTTGATCACGAAGGCCAGCCCAGTGCCGAAGGCTCCCAGCGCCAACACGCTGGCCACCACGTCCCAGGAGAGCGCGGTGGGCACGGGCGGCGCCCCGGCCACCAGCGGTGCCACCACCGCCAGCTGGACGGTGGCGAGCAGCAGCTGCGCCGCCGACAGGGCCAGCCCGGACACCGCACGGCCGGCGACGAACCGCTTCTGGTACGGGACGGCCAGTCCGTAGCAGGCCGCCGCACCGAAGCACATCAGCTGCCCGGTGAAGGTGGCACCGCCGACGCCCTGCCAGACGCCGAGCACCACCAGCACCCCGGCGAAGCCCAGCCCGAGGCCGACGGCCCGGCGCGCGGTCAACCGCTCGGTCCGGAACACCAGCACCGCCAGCGGCAGGACGACCAGCGGCGTGGTGGCGTTCCAGATGCCGGCGAGCATCGACGGGATCCGCTGCTCGCCGTAGCCGAAGAGGGTGAACGGGAGCGCCACACCGAACGCGGCCACCACCGTGAGGTGCAGCCAGAGCCGACGGTCGCGGGGAAGCCGGTCACGGAGCACGGCGAGCACCACGAGGAGGGTCAGCGCCCCGGTGCCGACCCGCCCCAGGGTGACGTAGACCGGATGCAGCTCCCGGATCCCGATCTTGATGAACAGGAAACTGGAGCCCCAGATCGCGGCGAGCAGCACGAACCCGGGCAGCCAACTGCGCAGGGGTGCCCGGTCAGGGGTGGAATCCGGTGTCACTCCTGACACTCTGCCGCAACCCCCCGACATTGTCCGGCGATATCCGGTCGCCATGTCGCGCGTCACCGCAACCTGCCTACAGTGGTGGCGTTGACCAGCCGAGGAGGTGGCGACCGATGGCCATGCCGATGCAGTTCGACCCGCTCGTCGATCTCGACGGAATGTGGACGACCACGCTCGCCGACCGTTACCTCCCGCTCCCGGAGCTGCCCCAGGCGCGCTACGAGTGCATCGACGGAAGGCTGGTCATGACCCCCGCGGAAGTAGGCAGCAACAGTTTCGGCGAGATCAGGTTCGCCCGGCTCCTGGCGCCCGCCGTCGAGGCCGCCGGCTTCTACGTGTACGGGCAGGTGAACCTCACCTTCGGCCCGCAGCGGTGGATCCAGCCCGACGTCACGGTCCTGCACACCCTGCCGGCCACCGACGAGGAGGACCGCTGGGTCCCGGCCCCGCTCTGCACGATGGCGGTGGAGTTCGTCTCGCCGGGCAGCCGTCGGCAGGACTGCGTCGACAAGCCGCGCCGGTGCGCCGAGGGTGGCGTGCCGTACTTCATGCGGGTGGAGATCGTCCGGCGGTTGCGCAGTGCCTCGGTCGAGTTCTTCGCCCTCGACACGGCCGGCGGGTACGCCCCGGTCGCCAAGGCGGTCGGCGGCGAGCGGCTGACGGTCGACGCGCCGTTCCCGATCGCCCTGGACCCGGCCGAGCTGCTGCCCTGAGTGCCCGGAGAGCCGACCCGACCGCCACCTCGGCACGCCGGAAAGAAGGTCGACAGCTCAGGCAGCCGGTCACGTAGGGTTCCCCCGTGGGACGAATCGACGACCTCGCAAACCGGTACGTGGTGGAGTGGGCCGAACTCAACCCGGCCGGCGCCACGTACACCGGCATCGCCGGCCACGACGACCGGCTCGACGACCTGTCGCCGGACGGCTACGCCGCCCGCGCCGAGCTGGACCGGCGCACCCTGGCCGAGCTGGACGTCATCGAGCCGGACACCCTGGCGGAGCGGACCGCCAAGGAGGCCATGCAGGAGCGGCTGGGCCTGACCCTGGCCCGCTACGACGCGGGCGAGGAGACCAGCGCGATCAACGTGATCGCCAGCGGGCTGCACGACATCCGCGCGGTCTTCGACCTGATGCCGACCGAGGGCGAGCAGGCGGTGGCGAACGTCGCCGCCCGGCTCCACCAGTTCGCGGGCGCGCTCGACGGTTACAAGACCACGCTGCGCGAGGCGGCCGACGCCGGCCACGTCTCCTCCCGTGCGCAGATGATCGAGGTCGCCAAACAGTGCGACGTATGGACCGACCCGGGCGGCGACAACTTCTTCCACGGCCTGGTCGAGCGGCTCGGTGCCGACGGCACGCTCGGCGCGGACCTGCGCCGGGGCGCGGCGGCGGCCACCGCGGCGACCGCCGGGTTCGGTCAGTTCCTCCGCACCGAACTGGCCCCCCGGGGGCGGGAGAAGCAGGCGGCCGGCCGGGAACGCTACGAACTGGCCTCGCAGTACTTCCTCGGCGCGAAGATCGACCTGGACGAGACGTACGCCTGGGGTTTCGAGGAGCTGGCCCGCCTCGAGGCCGACATGCGGACGGCGGCGGCCCGGATCGTCGGCCCCGGGGCGACCGTCGACGAGGCGGTGGCCCTGCTGGACGCCGACCCGGCCCGCACGATCCAGGGCAAGGAGGCGTTCCGGGACTGGATGCAGGCGCTCGCCGACAAGGCCGTCGGCGAGCTGCACGGCACCCACTTCGACATCCCCGAGCAGGTACGCCGTATCGAGTGCTGCCTCGCCCCGACCAGCGACGGCGGCATCTACTACACCGGCCCCAGCGAGGACTTCTCCCGACCGGGCCGGATGTGGTGGGCCGTGCCGCAGGGCGTCACCGACTTCTCCACCTGGCGCGAGGTGACCACCGTCTACCACGAGGGCGTGCCGGGTCATCACCTCCAGGTCGGGCAGACCGCCGTCCGGGCCGAGCTGCTCAACCGCTGGCAGCGGCTGCTCTGCTGGGTCTCCGGGCACGGCGAGGGCTGGGCCCTCTACGCCGAGCGCCTGATGGAGGATCTGGGCTACCTGGAGGATCCGGGTGACCGGCTCGGCATGCTCGACGCGCAGGCGTTCCGGGCGGCCCGGGTCATCGTCGACATCGGCATGCACCTGGAGCTGGAGATCCCCCGGGACAATCCGTTCGGCTTCCACCCGGGCGAGCGCTGGACGCCCGAGCTGGGCTGGGAGTTCATGCGCGCGCACTGCCGGGTGCCGGACGAGAACCTGCGCTTCGAGCTGAACCGCTACCTGGGCTGGCCGGGGCAGGCCCCGTCGTACAAGGTCGGCGAGCGGATCTGGCTCCAGGCCCGGGACGAGGCGAAGACCCGCAAGGGTGCCGACTTCGACCTCAAGGAGTTCCACCGGCAGGCGCTGGACCTGGGCGCGCTCGGGCTCGACCCGCTGCGCCGGGCGCTCGCCCGGCTCTGACGAAGCGAGGGGCGACCGGACCGGGCGGAGCCGTCCGGCCCGGCCGCCGCTGGACTCAGGGCAGGGTCAGCCGGAGCGGGCTGTCGCCGGTGGTGAGCACGTCACAGTCGACGAGGGCCAGGTCCATCACCGGGTCCTGGAAGATCAGCTGTGGCGCGGTGACCGGGATGCCGTCCGGAAAGGGCAGGTCCGGGGTGAGCGTGACGGTGACCAGGCCGGGGCCGCCGAGCAGGGAGATCCGGCCGGTGAACCGAGTGGCGTAGAAGGCCACGTCGCCGTCGACGGTGAGCTGGTCGGTGACGTACCGCAGCGGACGTCCACCGGCGCCGGTGGACTGGAGCGCGAAGTCGTCGGTGACCGCCCGACGCATGCTGAACTTCAACGCCCGCAGGGTGCCGTCGACGGTCTTCAGGTCGACGACCCCCTCGAACCGGATCCCGGTCATCACCACCTTCGAGCCGGTGAGCTTCGACGGCGTGCCCACCGTGGGTTGTCCCGGCTCGGCGCCGATCCGGGGCAGCGGCTTGCCCGGCTCGACCGGCCCGGGTTGCTCGGGCTCGTCGGGCGTGGGAGTCACGCAGGCCGGCGGGGCGGACGTCGTGGCCGGGGCGGGTGACGCCGTGGGCGACCGGTCGGGGGTGACGCCCGGCGTCGCCGTGGCCGGGATCGGGGTCGGGGTCGGGGTCGGCTGTTCCCGGTCTTCGTCGCCGGTGAGGTCTCCGATCCCCCCGACGATGTCGCTGACCAGGTCGCCGTGCGACGCGTCGGAAGTGGTGGGGCGGGCCGTACCGGGATCAGGTGTGGGGGCGTCACCGGGAGTCGGGGTGGCAGACGGGCCGGGCGTCGGAGAACCACCGGGCCTCCAGCAACTCCACCCCGTCCGCCCGAACCCGGTCCGACGCCGCGACCGCCCGGAACCCCACCATCAGCCCAGCCGGGAAGGGCCAGGCTTGGGAACCCTGGTACGACATCTCCGCCACCGGGACCCCAGCCTCCTCGACCAGTTCCCGACGCACCGCGTCCTCCAGGCTCTCGCCCACCTCGACGAACCCGGCCAGCGTCGACCAGCCGTCCGGCCCCGCGCCGGCGTGCCGGGCGAGGAGGCAATGGGCGGGCGGGCCGGGTGTCTCGACCAGCACGATGACCGCCGGCTCGATCCGGGGGAAGAGCAGTCGACCGCAGTCCGTACCGGCACAGCGCCGCACGTGCCCACCCGCCGCCGGGAGCGTCGCCGCCCCGCAGCCGCCGCAGAACCGCTGGTGCCGGTGCCAGTACAGCAGGCCCCTCGCGTACGCCTGGAGAGCCGCCTCCGCCGCGTCCAGCGTCCCCACGATCGCCCGTACGTCCACCGAGGCGCCCGCGCCCGCCAGGGCCAACGCGCGCTCCTCGGTCAGCGGGGAGAGGTCCACCGCGAAGATCGCTCGCCCACCGCTGGCCGGAGTGACGTCGACTACCCCGTCGACCGGAGAGACGCCGGGTACGCCGTCGACCGGAGAGACGCCGGGTACGCCGTCGACCGGGTCGTCGAGACCGAGGAAGACCACCTCACCGGCTTCGGCCAGCAGCGCGGCGGCGTCCACGGCCAGGATCCGTACCGGCCGGGTATCCCCGTCCGTCACCAGACAACGGTCCCGCCAGAGCGCCACCAGCCCGGTGTCCGGTGCGGTCAGCAGCGACCCCAGCCACTCCGGTTCGTCGCGCCGCGTCCCGGCCCGGTCCCACCATCCGCCGCCGTACGCCAACCCGCCGTCGCTCCGCACCCCGTCACCGTGCCACGACCGACCGCACCGGCACGACCCGGGGCGACACGCGTGCCCACCTTCGTGGTGACGCCGCACTGCCGGCGGCCCCTCCGCGTTGGTTACCGTAGTTGTTCACCAGGGAGTTCCCCGCTCCCCCCGTGGTACGTCCGATCGAGGTTCTGCCTGTGACTCTGTACGGCGACAAGCTGCCTCCCGCCGACGACCGGCCGACCGTCCAGGTCACCGCGGTCACCTGGCCCGCCACCGAAGCCGAGCCGCCCCGGGGGACCGCCGGGCCGGACTCCGCCGGTTCCGCACCGGACCCGGCCGCGCCCCGGAGAGGACGCCGGCGACGGGCCGTGCTCACCGCCGGGGTGGTGACCGTGCTGCTCGCGGTCGGTGCGGGCGCGGGCGGTTACGCGTACGCCGGCGAGGTCCCGCGCGGGACCACGGTCCTCGGCACCGAGCTGGGCGGCATGAGCCGGGCCGACGCGGCCCGGGCGCTCCGGGCCGAACTGGACCGCCGGGCCGTGACACTCGCCGCCCCGGTGCCGGTACGCATCGGCGACCGGACCACCGAGATCAAGCCGGCCGACGTCGGCCTGACGGTGGACGTGGACGCGACCGTCGAGGCGGCCGTCGGGACCCAGGCCGCCCCGCTCAGCCGCCTCTTCGGCTCCCGTACGGTCGAGCCGGTGGTGACGGTCGACGCGGTCCGGTTGGAGGCCACCCTGGAAACGGCGGTCGGCCCCCAGGGGCGCAGGATGACCATGCCGAAGATCACCTACAGCGGCACCACCCCGAAGAAGGTCCACCCGAAGCCCGCCCTCACCCTCGACGCGCAGAACTCCGCCGAGGCGCTACGTGAGGGCTGGCTGAGCGGTGAGCCGGTGACCGTGGCGCTGGTCGAGAAGCACCCGGCGACCACCGCCGAGGAGGTCGACCGTCTGGTGACCGAGCTGGCCGCGCCCGCGGTCGCCGCACCGGTGACGCTGACCACCGAGAAGGGGTCGGTGACCATCCCGGCGAACGCGATCGCGCGGAGCCTGAGCTTCCCCGCCGACAAGGCCGGCAAGCTCACCCCGAAGCTCGACGTCAAGAAGCTCCGGACCGCCCTGGGCGACAAGCTGGCCGCCATCGAGGTGGAACCCCGGGACGCCGCGATGACGCTGACCGGAGGGAAGCCGACGGCCGTGCCGAGCCGTCCGGGCCGACGCCTCGACGACGCCGCCCTGAGCCGCGACCTGCTCGCCGTCCTGCCGAAGGCCGACGGGCGCACGATCAACGGCGTGCTCAAGCCGGTCGACGCCGACCTGACCACCGAGGAGGTCACGCAGTTCGGCATCAGGGAGAAGGTGTCCAGCTTCACGACCTATTTCACCGGTGGTCTCTCCTCGCCGCGCAGCAAGAACATCGTCCAGATCGCCAAGGACGTCGACGGGACGGTGGTGAAGCCGGGCGAGACCTTCTCCCTCAACGGCCACACCGGCGAGCGCAGCTACAAGCAGGGCTACCACGACGCGCCGGTCATCCTCAACGGAAAGCTCGTGCCCGGCGTCGGCGGCGGGACGTCCCAGTTCACCACCACCCTGTTCAACGCCATCTACTACGCGGGCCTGGAGGACGTGGAGCACAAGCCGCACTCGTACTGGTTCAGCCGGTACCCGGCGGTCATCGAGTCGACGATCTTCTACCCGGACCTCGACTTCAAGTTCCGCAACAACACCCCGCACGGGGTCATGATCGACACCTCGTACACCTCGGGGTCGGTGACCGTGGCGATCTGGGGCACCAAGATCTACGACAGCGTGAAGACCGAGTACAGCCCCCGGCGGAACATCACCAAGCCGAAGATCATCCGCTTGGAGCCCGGCCCGTCCTGCATCGCCACCAACGGCATCGACGGCTTCACCCAGGACGCCTACCGGATCTTCCGTAAGGACGGCAAGGTCGTGAAGCGGGAGAAGTTCACCTGGACCTACCAGGCCGAGCCGCGCTTCGTCTGCGGGCCGTAGCGCCCCCGGCGCCCGCACCGAGACGCCCCGCTGGCCAGCTGGCCAGCGGGGCGCATTCCTTTCCGGAGTACGGTGCCGCGTCGTTCCACCGCGGCTCGACGCGTCGGGCCCGGGTGCGACGGGTACGCCTCAGGGCCGCACCTCGGCCAGCCCCTGCCGTACGCCCTCGGCATCCAGGTCGGTGCCGTAGACGGGCGTGTCCGGCTGCTGCCGCCAGCTCCCGTCGAGGGTTCCGGCGTCCACCGGGTCGAACCCCAGCGCGTCGACGACCTCCATCACGATCCGCTTGGCCTCCGGGTCGTCCCCGGCCACCGGCAGGGCGATCCGGTCCGGGGTGCCGGCCGGGCGGCCCTTCTCCGACAGGTGCCGCGCCTGGATGTTGTTGAAGGCTTTGACCACCCGGGCACCCTTGAGGCGGTCGGCCGTCCACCGGCTCGAGGTGAGGCTCAGGTCCGCGATCTCCGGGACGTCCCCGTCCCGCTGGGGGTAGTAGTTGTTGGCGTCGACGACCACCCGGCCCTCGAACGCTGCGGCGGGCAGCTGCGGCACGGCCTTCAGCGGTACGGCCACCACCACGAGGTCCGCGCTCCGTGCCGCCTGTTCCACGGTGCCCGGCGTCGCCCCGGTCTCGGCGGCCAGGTCCCGCAGCGATTCGGGTCCACGCGAGTTCGCCACCGTCACGTCGTGGCCCAGGTCTTGCAGCCGTCGGGTCAGGGTGCCACCGATCTGGCCCGAGCCGATGATGCCGATCCTCATGAGCGCACTCTCCTGCCTCCGCCAATCCGGCGGTCCGGGTCGGGACAGAGAGCAGGTACCCCGCAGGATCGGGCTGATTCCCCCAGAAATACAACGAGGGCCACCCCGATATCGGGGTGGCCCTCGTTGAAAGAAGTCCGGCGGTGTCCTACTCTCCCACACCCTCCCGAGTGCAGTACCATCGGCGCTGGAGGGCTTAGCTTCCGGGTTCGGAATGTAACCGGGCGTTTCCCCTCCGCCATGACCGCCGTAACACTATCGACATATCAAACAACCGGTCCAGGTCGTTCGTTAGCCGTGAATCACACAGTGGACGCGAAGCAAAAAGTATGTAGTCAAGTCCTCGGCCTATTAGTACCGGTCAACTGAACCCGTTACCGGGCTTACATTTCCGGCCTATCAACCCAGTCGTCTAGCTGGGGGCCTTACCCATCCGAAGATGGTGGGATACCTCATCTTGAAGCGAGCTTCCCGCTTAGATGCTTTCAGCGGTTATCCCTTCCGAACGTAGCTAACCAGCCGTGCCCCTGGCGGGACAACTGGCACACCAGAGGTTCGTCCGTCCCGGTCCTCTCGTACTAGGGACAGCCCTTCTCAAGTATCCTACGCGCACGGCGGATAGGGACCGAACTGTCTCACGACGTTCTAAACCCAGCTCGCGTACCGCTTTAATGGGCGAACAGCCCAACCCTTGGGACCTGCTACAGCCCCAGGATGCGACGAGCCGACATCGAGGTGCCAAACCATCCCGTCGATATGGACTCTTGGGGAAGATCAGCCTGTTATCCCCGGGGTACCTTTTATCCGTTGAGCGACACCGCTTCCACTCGCAAGTGCCGGATCACTAGTCCCGACTTTCGTCCCTGCTCGACCTGTCAGTCTCACAGTCAAGCTCCCTTGTGTACTTGCACTCAACACCTGATTGCCAACCAGGCTGAGGGAACCTTTGGGCGCCTCCGTTACCTTTTAGGAGGCAACCGCCCCAGTTAAACTACCCACCAGACACTGTCCCTGAACCGGATAACGGTCCGAAGTTAGATACCCAAATCAACCAGAGTGGTATTTCAAGATTGCCTCCACCCGTACTGGCGTACGGACTTCACCGGCTCCCACCTATCCTACACAAGCTAATTCGGATACCAATGTCAAGCTATAGTAAAGGTCCCGGGGTCTTTCCGTCCTGCCGCGCGTAACGAGCATCTTTACTCGTACTGCAATTTCGCCGGGCCTGTGGTTGAGACAGTGGGGAAGTCGTTACGCCATTCGTGCAGGTCGGAACTTACCCGACAAGGAATTTCGCTACCTTAGGATGGTTATAGTTACCACCGCCGTTTACTGGCGCTTAAGTTCTCCGCTTCGCCCCGAAGAGCTAACAGGTCCCCTTAACGTTCCAGCACCGGGCAGGCGTCAGTCCATATACATCGAATTACTTCTTCGCATGGACCTGTGTTTTTAGTAAACAGTCGCTTCCCCCTGCTCTCTGCGGCCATACAACGCTCCACCCGCGCGGGGCTTCACGTCTCCGGCCCCCCTTCTCCCTAAGTTACGGGGGCAATTTGCCGAGTTCCTTAACCACAGTTCGCCCGATCGCCTCGGTATTCTCTACCTGACCACCTGTGTCGGTTTGGGGTACGGGCCGCTAAGAACTCGCTAGAGGCTTTTCTCGGCAGCATAGGATCACTGACTTCACCTGAATCGGCTCGGCATCACGTCTCAGCCCCATGCACCACGGATTTGCCTATGGTGCGGCCTACACGCTTACCCCGGCACAACCACCGGCCGGGCTCAGCTACCTTCCTGCGTCACCCCATCGCTTGACTACTACCCGCCAGGTTCCCACGCTCCCCCAGATCAGTCCGAAGACCTCACCAGGCTCGGGTGGTTAGCACAACGAGGTTCATCAGGGACGCTCTTTCGCGGGTACGGGAATATCAACCCGTTGTCCATCGACTACGCCTCTCGGCCTCGCCTTAGGTCCCGACTCACCCAGGGCGGATTAGCCTGGCCCTGGAACCCTTGGTCATCCGGCGGAAGGGTTTCTCACCCTTCTTTCGCTACTCATGCCTGCATTCTCACTCGTGCCGCGTCCACACCTCGATCACTCGGATGCTTCACCCCCGGCACGACGCTCCCCTACCCATCCACACACCTGCACCAGACATCAAGGCCTGGCGAAGTAAAAATGTGAATGCCACAGCTTCGGCGGTGTGCTTGAGCCCCGCTACATTGTCGGCGCGGAACCACTTGACCAGTGAGCTATTACGCACTCTTTAAAGGGTGGCTGCTTCTAAGCCAACCTCCTGGTTGTCTATGCGACCCCACATCCTTTTCCACTTAGCACACGCTTAGGGGCCTTAGCTGGTGATCTGGGCTGTTTCCCTCTCGACTACGAAGCTTATCCCCCGCAGTCTCACTGCCGCGCTCTCACTTACCGGCATTCGGAGTTTGGCTGATTTCGGTAAGCTTGTGGGCCCCCTAGACCATCCAGTGCTCTACCTCCGGCAAGAAACACGCGACGCTGCACCTAAATGCATTTCGGGGAGAACCAGCTATCACGGAGTTTGATTGGCCTTTCACCCCTAACCACAGGTCATCCCCCAACTTTTCAACGTTGGTGGGTTCGGCCCTCCACGCGGTCTTACCCGCGCTTCAGCCTGCCCATGGCTAGATCACTCCGCTTCGGGTCTAGAGCATGCGACTAAAAACGCCCTATTCAGACTCGCTTTCGCTACGGCTCCCCCACACGGGTTAACCTCGCCACATGCCACTAACTCGCAGGCTCATTCTTCAAAAGGCACGCCGTCACCCCGCAAGGCTCCGACGGATTGTAGGCGAACGGTTTCAGGTACTATTTCACTCCCCTCCCGGGGTACTTTTCACCATTCCCTCACGGTACTTGTCCGCTATCGGTCACCAGGAAGTATTTAGGCTTACCAGGTGGTCCTGGCAGATTCACGGCAGATTTCAGGAGTCCGCCGCTACTCGGGAACACCCACAGAAGGTCAGCAACTTTCACCTACCGGACTCTCACCGCCTACGGTCAGCCTTTCCAGACTGTTCGGCTAGCCACTGACTTTATAACTCCTCGAACACGTGTCAGCATGTTCAGCAGGGTCCCACAACCCCGACCACGCAACCCCTGACAGGTATCACACGCAGCCGGTTTAGCCTCAATCCGCTTTCGCTCGCCACTACTCACGGAATCACTATTTGTTTTCTCTTCCTACGGGTACTGAGATGTTTCACTTCCCCGCGTTCCCCCCATACACCCTATGTGTTCAGGTGCAGGTGACATCACATGACTGATGCCAGGTTTCCCCATTCGGACACCCTGGGATCACAGCTTGGTTGACAGCTCCCCCAGGCCTATCGCGGCCTCCCACGTCCTTCATCGGCTCCTGGTGCCAAGGCATCCACCGTTCGCCCTTGACAACTTGACCACAAAGATGCTCGCGTCCACTGTGCAATTCTCAACCAACGACCAACCCACAACCCACCACATCCCACACCTAAACCCACACGGATCCGGTTTGCGAGACCAGGTCATGCCTGGCAGTAATCGCCTAGAAGAACCAACCACCACGGGTTGTTCCTTCAGGACCCAACAGGGTGCCATCCGCCCCTCCCCAGCCGCACCACAACCCCCGTTCCACCACCCCCGAAGAGATGCGTACTAGAAGATTCCGGCCGTTGCCAGGGAAAAACTCACCAGTGTCTCCGCCATCGAGCACCCCGACCCGACATTCGCAGGTCGCGGGCTCCTTACCACCCTTCGGTGGAAGGTGCTCCTTAGAAAGGAGGTGATCCAGCCGCACCTTCCGGTACGGCTACCTTGTTACGACTTCGTCCCAATCGCCAGCCCCACCTTCGACGGCTCCCTCCACAAGGGTTGGGCCACCGGCTTCGGGTGTTGCCGACTTTCGTGACGTGACGGGCGGTGTGTACAAGGCCCGGGAACGTATTCACCGCAGCGTTGCTGATCTGCGATTACTAGCGACTCCGACTTCACGGGGTCGAGTTGCAGACCCCGATCCGAACTGAGACCGGCTTTTTGGGATTCGCTCCACCTCACGGTATCGCAGCCCATTGTACCGGCCATTGTAGCATGCGTGAAGCCCTGGACATAAGGGGCATGATGACTTGACGTCATCCCCACCTTCCTCCGAGTTGACCCCGGCAGTCTTCGATGAGTCCCCGCCATAACGCGCTGGCAACATCGAACGAGGGTTGCGCTCGTTGCGGGACTTAACCCAACATCTCACGACACGAGCTGACGACAGCCATGCACCACCTGTGACCGCCCCCGAAGGACCCGACATCTCTGCCGGTTTTGCGGCCATGTCAAACCCAGGTAAGGTTCTTCGCGTTGCATCGAATTAATCCGCATGCTCCGCCGCTTGTGCGGGCCCCCGTCAATTCCTTTGAGTTTTAGCCTTGCGGCCGTACTCCCCAGGCGGGGCGCTTAATGCGTTAGCTGCGGCACAGAGAACCGGAGAGGCTCCCCACACCTAGCGCCCAACGTTTACAGCGTGGACTACCAGGGTATCTAATCCTGTTCGCTCCCCACGCTTTCGCTCCTCAGCGTCAGTATCGGCCCAGAGACCCGCCTTCGCCACCGGTGTTCCTCCTGATATCTGCGCATTTCACCGCTACACCAGGAATTCCAGTCTCCCCTACCGAACTCTAGCCTGCCCGTATCGACTGCAGGCCCGCAGTTGAGCTGCGGGTTTTCACAGTCGACGCGACAAGCCGCCTACGAGCTCTTTACGCCCAATAAATCCGGACAACGCTCGCGCCCTACGTCTTACCGCGGCTGCTGGCACGTAGTTGGCCGGCGCTTCTTCTGCAGGTACCGTCACTTACGCTTCGTCCCTGCTGAAAGAGGTTTACAACCCGAAGGCCGTCATCCCTCACGCGGCGTCGCTGCATCAGGCTTCCGCCCATTGTGCAATATTCCCCACTGCTGCCTCCCGTAGGAGTCTGGGCCGTGTCTCAGTCCCAGTGTGGCCGGTCGCCCTCTCAGGCCGGCTACCCGTCGTCGCCTTGGTAGGCCATCACCCCACCAACAAGCTGATAGGCCGCGAGCCCATCCCAGGCCGAAAAACTTTCCACCAACGATCATGCGATCGACGGTCCTATTCGGTATTAGCCCCGGTTTCCCGGGGTTATCCCAAAGCCTAGGGCAGGTTGCTCACGTGTTACTCACCCGTTCGCCGCTCGAGTACCCCGAAGGGCCTTTCCGCTCGACTTGCATGTGTTAAGCACGCCGCCAGCGTTCGTCCTGAGCCAGGATCAAACTCTCCAACAAAAACTTGTTGAACAATCGTCCCGGCAACAAAAGTGTTGCCAAAGGAATCCCAACCAACCAGACACACCGAAGCATGCCCAGCCAGTCCGGGGTATAAATCATAATTGGCACTGGCTTATCAAGCACCCTGTTGAGTTCTCAAAGAACAACCACACACCATCCGGAACCCTCACCAGGCGCCATCCGGGGCAATCCGTTCCCACTCCCGCCGCTCTCGCGCCGGGCACTTCTACTACGTTACCTCACCGTTTCCGCCGTGTCAAACCGTGTGTCCCGGTCTGTCGTGCTTGGTACGGTTTGGCTCCGCTGACCGCAGGCAGCGGCGAACCGCTGCGCTTTGCTCATCGGATTCGGCAGGCCGGCCGCTGCGGTCTCCCGCTCGCTCGCCCGGTGCCCTGCCGGTCGTGAACCTTACCCGGCCGGTTCCGCCCCGCCAAATCGACCCCTCGGTCGATCCGGTGGAGCACCACCCGGATCCCGATGCCGGAGGAGTGAACCCCTCCTGCCTCGTACCGCCCGGCTTCGGACTCCCAGGTGCTTTGCCCTGTTTCGTCCGTTCCGCGCTGGCAGAGAGAAAGTTACGCGTCCGAGGGTTTGAACGTCAAATCGGGGGGGTAGCGGCCCGCGTCACATCGTCGATGTCTGGCTATACCGCCTGGTCAGAAGGGTTGTCACCACGTTTCCTGGCACGCCGCTGGGCGAGCAGACCCCGGACACCCAGCGCGCCGACCGTCGTACCGATGGTCAGGGACGCGGCGATGAGTAGCGCATGGATCCAGAGGAACCCGGTGCCGTCGCCCTCGCCGACCGTCCCGGACGACCACGCCCGGGGGTCGTTCCAGATGGCCACCGCGAACCTCGGCCAGATCGCCCAGGTCCAGAACCCGACGCCGACGAGGAATAACGACCATCCACGGGACAACACCATGGCCGACGAGTATGCCAGCGCCGCAGTCACACCGGCCCTGGTCACGCCGGCCCGGCCCCCGCCTCCCCGCGCACCGGGTTACCGTGGATCCGTGGTCCGGGCGAGCAGCTTCCCGCCGGTGGGCGTCGACGTGAGCGTCGACCTGCCGGGCGATGCCGTGCCGCACACGCCGGCGACCAGGTCCGGGGATGGGCGTGAACGCCTCCTGGACGTCCTCCGTGCCCGCGGGCTGCGGTTCCGCGACGGCGCGCGATGGCAGTCGGCTCTCTGAGCCGACCCTGCTGAACACCGACCGGGGCGTTCCGCCCCGCGTCGACGCGCGCACGCGAACCCTCCATCCGTACGACACGAGAGGCCTACCACCATGTCCGCTGCACGGATGCTCACCGGTGACCGCCCGACGGGGCGACTGCACCTCGGCCACTACGTGGGCAGCATCGCCAACCGGGTCCGGTTGCACCAGCGCTACGAGAGCTTCTTCATCATCGCCGACCTGCACATGCTCACCACCAGGAACACCCGCGAGGACATCTCCCGGGTGGCCGGCAACGCCCGGGAGATGGTGCTCGACATCCTCGCCGCCGGGGTCGAGCCGGACCGGGCCACGTTCTACCTCCAGTCCGCGGTCCCCGAGGTCGGGGACCTGAACACGCTCTTCCAGAACCTGGTGACGGTGCCGAGGTTGGAGCGGGTGCCGTCGCTGAAGGAGATGGCCCGGGACGCCGGCAAGGAGGAGATGCCGTACGGACTGCTCGGCTATCCCGTCCTCCAGGCGGCGGACATCCTCTGCGTCCGGGCCGGTGTCGTGCCGGTGGGCCGGGACAACGCCCCGCACGTCGAGGTGACCCGGGAGGTGGCCCGCCGGTTCAACCACCTCTACGGCGAGGTGCTCCCCGTGCCGGAGATGATCCACGCCGAGACGCCGGTGCTGGTCGGCACGGACGGCCGCGCCAAGATGAGCAAGAGTCTCGGCAACGCCATCGCACTCTCCGACGAGCCGGCGGTGGTGCGGCGCAAGGTGCTGGGGATGTACACCGATCCGAAGCGGGTACGGGCCGACGTGCCGGGGACCGTGGAGGGGAACCCGGTCTTCGCCTACCACGACGTGTTCAACCCGGACCGGGCCGAGGTCGACGAGCTGAAGGAGCGCTACCGGGCCGGCCGGGTGGGTGACGTCGAGGTCAAGGAGCGGCTCACGGTGGCGCTCAACCGGTTCCTCGACCCGATGCGGGAACGCCGGGCCCGCTTCGCGGCCGAGCGCGGGCTGGTCGACCAGCTGATCGCCGACGGCACCGAACGGACCCGGCAGGAGGTCCGGCAGACCCTCGCCGAGGTACGCCGGGCGATGGGGCTGACCGCCGCGTACCAGCAGATCCGCCGACGGGCCGAGCGGTCCCGGCGGAAGGCCGACGCACCGGCCACCGTCGGCACGGGCGGCGCGTGAGGCCAGGCCCGTCGGGGCACGTATCCTGGAGAATCCGTCTGCCCGCTGCCGAGGAGCTGCGTACCTGATGACCTCCGCGGATTCTACCGCCCCGGCGGGCCCCTCCCTGGACACCGCACACGGGTCGGTCGTCCTGCCCACCTTCCTGCCCGACGGGACCCGGGCCTCGGTCCGGGCGGTCGACACCCAGGACCTGACGACGGTGGGGATCCAGGCGGTGATGGTCAACGCGATGCACCTGGCGCAGCGTCCCGGGCTCCAGACCATCCGGCGGGCCGGCGGGCTGCACCGCTTCATGGCCTGGGACGGCGTGATCGTCTCGGACTCCGGCGGGTTCCAGGTCCTCTCCCTGATCCGGAAGCAGGGCAAGACGGGTGCGATCCGGTCCAACGGGGTGACCTTCCAGGAGTCACCGACCGCCAAGAAGATCGTGCTGACCCCGGAGAAGGTCATCGAGTGGCAGTTCGGGCTCCGCTCGGACGTGGTGGTCGCCCTCGACGACTGCACCGGCCCGGAGGACTCCCCCGCCGAGCAGCTCGCCTCCACCGAGCGCACGATCCGCTGGTTCCGGCAGGCCCGGAAGGCGTACGACCTCCAGTGCCGGCAGCGGCGGTCGGGCGAGCCGCCGCTGCTGGTCGGGGTGGTGCAGGGCGGCACCGACCCGGAGCTGCGGCAGCGTTGTGTGGACGCCCTGGTCGAATCCGGGGCGCAGGGGTTCGGCTTCGGGGGTTGGCCACTGAGCGCCGAGGGTGAGCTGGAGCGGGAGATGTTCGCCCTGCTCTCCCGGATCACCCCGCCGGACGCGCCGCTGTTCGCCCTCGGGGTGGGCCGGCCCGAGCACCTGGTCTCCCTCTGCGAGCTGGACATGCGCTGGGTCTTCGACTGCACCATCCCGACCCGGGACGCGCGGCACGGCCGGCTCTACTCGTTCGTGCCGGAGATCGCCGACCGGCTGCTGACCCCGGACCGGAGCTTCTACCAGAACGTCTACATCCTGGACGAGGAGAACTCCCGCAAGGACGAGCCGATCTGCGCCACCTGCGACTGTCCGACCTGCCGGCGGTACAGCCGCAGTTACCTGCACCACCTCTTCCGGGTCAAGGACGGCCTGGCGGACCGGCTCGCCACCCTGCACAACCTGCGCTTCTACACCCGCCTGCTGGAGATGATCCGGGCGGGACGGATGGCCCGGCCCGGTCTCGGCGAGCCGGCCCGGGTGGGGTGAGCGAGCGGTGACGGTGTCGCCGGCTGTCGAGAAGGTGATCGTCCGGCTCACCTCGGCGGCGAAGTACCGGGACGTCCACCCGGAGACCATCGCCGACCTGGTCCGGCGGGAGGGGCGGGCCACCGGCGACGCCGCCGAGCTGGAACGGCTGGTCCGGGCCCGGCTGCACAAGGTCGCCGCCCTGCACCTGCTCACCGCCCGGCCGGCGGCGTTGCGCCGGGCGCTGGACCGGGCCGATCTCGACGACCCGCAGGCCCGGCGGGAGTGGTGCCGGCAGGTGCTGGCCGGGCACTTCTCCACCGCCGAGCGCCTGCCCGACCTGGACGCCTTCTACCCGACCCTGTTCGGGCTGGTGCCGCCACCGGAGACGGTGGCCGACATCGCGTGCGCGCTGAACCCGTTCACCCTGCCCTGGATGCGGGAGGTGAGCGACGCCCGCTACGTGGGCTACGACTTCAACGCGACGTTCGTGGCGCTGGGCAACGCGTTTTTGGCCCGGACCTACCCGGAGAGCGAGATCCGGCACGAGGAGGTGCTCACCGACGGTCACCAGGTGAGCGCGGACCTGGCGCTGCTGCTCAAGACGTACCACTGCATGGAGGGACGCCGGCCCGGCGCGGGGCTGGCGCTGGTCGACCGGCTGGCGTGCCGGCACGTGGTGGTGTCGTTCCCCACCCGGGCCATGAACGGCCGGGCGGCGGTCTTCGTGCCGCGCCACGTCGAGGAACTGGCCGAGTTGGCCCGCGACCGGGGTTGGCGCTGGTCGCGGGCCACTCTGCCGTCGGAGGACCTGGTGGCGATCGACAAGGGGTGACCGCCGGGGTGCCTCAGTCCTCCCAGAGGCGCTCGACGATCGCGGTGGTCTCCTCCCGGGTACGCGGCCGGTCGGCCAGACCGTCCATCGCCCCCCAGGCGCTGGCGTACCAGGACTCCTCGGTGAGTTCGCGGCCGGTGAAGCGGCCGGCGAGCGTGGCGGCCACCCGGTCGATCCGTCCGCACGCGTCCTCGACCACCTCGTCGGTGAACGCCGTCGAGGGGGTCTGGTTGTCGCCCTCGAAGAAGAGCAGCCCCTCGTCCGCCGCGGCGGCGTGGAAGGCGTCCTGCACCTCGTCGTCGGCGCAGACGAACTGGAAGAGGTTGCCGTTGCCGGCGAGGTCGATCGGGACGCCGGCGCCGACGAACGCCGCGCGGGTGTGGGCGATGAACCGGTCACCCGCGGCCCGGATGGCCTGCTGCGGCTGTCCGGTCGCCATCCGCCGCAGGGTGGTGGTCGCGGCGGCGAGCGCGGTCGGCTCGAAGTACGAGGTGAACGAAACGTCCTCCAGCGCGGCGAGCAGGTGGGCGTCCCCGCCCACCGCCGCGACCGGGGAGCCGTTGGCCAGGCACTTCGCCACGATCCAGACGGCCGGGTCGAGCAGGTGGGTGGAGAGCCCGGCCCGGTAGCGGAGGCCGACCTTGACCTCGTCGGCGATGACCGGGACGTCCGCCTCCTTCGTCAGCCGGGTGAACTCGGTGTACCAGCGCTCGCCGAGGTGCATGTGGTCCGGGGAGACGACCACCGCGGCCACCTGCTCCGGGCGGCTGAGCCACTCGGCGAGCACGTCGAGGTCGAAGAGGAACTCGACGACGCCGTGCTGGTTGGGGGCGAAGGGCTCGTCGCAGTGCCACATCGGGTCGTACCCGTGGTAGCCGGAGCTGAGGATGATCGACCGTTCCCGGGCGTCCCGGACGGCGCAGGTCACCGAGCGCAGGGCGGCGGTGCCGGTGCGGTAGAGACCGACCACGTCGCCGCCGCACACCTCCTGCAACTGGCCGAGCAGGGAGTCGAGCACCGGGCTCCAGGCGGTGCCCACCCCGGAGCGGCCCCGGGCGGCGCGGGCGATCGCCTCGGCGACCTCCTCGTCACCGTGACCGAGGATGACCGAGCCACGGGCGTTGTCGAAGTCGATCCACCGCCGGCCGTCCGGGTCGGTCAGGTACGCGCCCGATCCCTCGATGAAGACCCGGGGACGTCCGTCGGCGTCCCGGGGGCAGGTGGGTTCCTGGGCCAGCAGCTTGCCGGCGCCGATGTCGATGGTCATGCACTCCGCTCGATTCACTCTGTTCCGACAGGTGGGGAGGAGAGGTCGGGTTCGATACCGAACTCCCGGCGCAGCAGCTGGTGGGCCATCCGCAGGGCGAGGGACTGGATGGTGAGGGTGGGGTTGACGCCGCCCGGGTAGGGCATGACGCCGCCGTCGACCACCATCAGGTTGGTCAGGCCGTGCACCCGCCCGTCCGGGTCGGTGACCGAGGTCCGGGGGTTGGTGCCGGCGCGGCAGGTGCCGTGCAGGTGGGTGCTGCCCATCCAGAAGTACGACGATTCGCGCCAGGTCAGCTCACAGCCGGCGGCCCGCAGGATCTCCTCGGCCCGCCGCTGGAGGTACTCCAGGCGGGCCCGGTCCCGGGGGTGGGGCGAGTAGTCCATGACCACGTCCGGCAGGCCGAACCGGTCGACGCCCCGGCCGAGGGTCACCCGGTTGTCGGCCCGGGGCTGGTCGGGCACCAGGCACTCGAGGCGGATGATCTGCTCGTCGGGGCGCAGCCGGAGGGACTCCTCCGGTTGGGACTCGATGATCAGCCCACCGAGGCCGCCGGGCGCGTCGTCGGCGGTGTAGTAGTCGGTGATCGCGGCGGTGGAGAAGGGGCCGGGACCGGTGACCCGGTCCTCGCGCGAGGTCGTCGGCACGTCGGTCCGCCGGTAGCCCTGGACGTACCCGCTCATCTTGAAGCACAGGCCCCGGCCGACCATGTCGTGGCCGTTGCCCAGGCCCTGTGGGCTCAGGTCGTCGGTGGAGCGCAGCAGCAGGGCGGCGCTCTGGATGGCGTTGCCGGCGACGACCACGTGGCGGGCCCGGATGACGTGCCGGTTGCCGTTGTCCACCCGGACGCACTCGACCCCGTCGACGCTGGTGGCGTCCCGGCGGAGCAGCCGTACGGCCTTCAGGCCGGCGAAGAGGCGCAGTCCGGCCTTGCGCGCCGGGTCGAGGAAGACGGTGACCGCGTCACCCTTGGCTCCCCGGTCGCACCGGTTGGAGATGCACGGGCGCTTCCCGGCGCACGCCAGCCGCCCCTGGTAGGGCTCGGAGGCGATGGCCAGCGGGGTCGGGAAGGGATTCAGGCCGAGGGACCGGGCCGCGGCCGCGATCACCGCGCCCTCCGCAGTGGTCTCGACCGGCGGCATCGGGTACGCGGGGTCGCTCGGCAGGCTCGGGTCGTGCCCGCCACCGGCGATGCCGAGCGCCGACTCCACCAGCGCGTAGTAGGGGTCGATCTCCTCCACCGTCCACGGCCAGCGCAGCGGCAGGTCGGAGCGGCCCAGCCGGGCCTCGGCGTCGAAGTCGACCGGGCGGTAGCGGAAGGCCGCGCCGCCGAAGAAGACCGTTCCTCCACCGACGTTGCAGGTGGACCAGGGGTTGCCGCTCTTCTCCCAGACGCCGCTGTCCTGACGGATCCAGGCGGTCTCGGCGATCGTCTCGACGTCGTCGTAGCTCACCCAGGGATCCACGAAGGGTCCCTGTTCGACGACCACGACGTCGAGACCGGCACGTTGCAGGGCCCACGCGGTGATCGCACCGGAGGCGCCGCTGCCGATCACACAGACGTCGGCGACACGGGCGGTGTCGTCGGCGGTCGGCTCCGGGCCGTACCGCAGCCGGGCCGTGACGTCCTCGTGACCGGTACTGAGGTCGGCGGAAACGCTGATGAGAACCTCCCGGGTTGGGTCTGCGTGCCGGCCGGCCGCTTGGGGTCCCGACGGGACCGACCGGTCACTGGGGTTGGCCGTGCGGGGGTGCGCCGACGGTCACGGGCTCGGCCCGCAGCGCGTCGGGGGGTTGCCGGACGGTGAGCACCTGGCCGGTGGTCCCGTGCCGGCGGGCGGCCGTGACGGCCCAGGCCACCAGCCGGGCGGCGGCCGAGGTGTCGTCGGGTGCCTCCGGGCCGCCCATGTCGGTGGGGATCCAGCCCGGATCGACCGCGTTGACGACGATGTCCTGTTCGCGCAGGGCGACGGCCAGGTTGACGGTCATGATGTTCAGCGCGGCCTTGGACATCCGGTAGCCGGTCGCCTCCCCGTCGGCGGTGGCCGGATCGGCGTCGTCCGCGGTCACGTTGACCACGGCGGCCCCGCCCGCCGCCCGCAGCAGGGGGAGCACGGCCCGGGTCACCAGCAGGGGGCCGACGGCGTTGACGGTGAGCAGCTCGTGGACGGCCTCGGCGGTCACGCTCTCCAGGTCGGCGTCGCGTTCGTCGAGGAAGACCCCGGCGTTGTTGACCAGACCGGCGAGGCGCCCGCCGGTGTGGTCGGCGACCAGGTCGGCCGCGGCCGCGATGCTCGGCGGAGAGGTCACGTCCAGGGGTACGTGGACGGCCCGGCCGCCCCGGCGACGCAGCGCCGTGGCGGCCGCCGCACCCCGCCGGTCGTCGCGGCACCCGAGCAGGACGGACCAGCCGGCGTCGGCCAGGAGGGTCGCGGTGGCCAGGCCGAGGCCCCGGTTTCCACCGGTCACCAGGACGTGACCTCCGGCCGGCGTGGTGTCCGGGCTCGCCGGGGCGGTGTTCATACTCCGCTGCCCGGTCACTTCCCGCTCGCCGCCCCGGCCCCGGTGAGGGCGGCGCGGTAGCAGTCCAGCATCCGGTCCCGGGTGGCGGCGACGTCGAAGGTGCTGGCGGTGGTGGTCTGCGCGGCGTGGATCTGGGCGACCACCGCATCCCGGTCGGCCAGCACACGCCGGACGACCTCGGCGAGTCCGCGCACGTCGCCGGGCTCGGTGAGCAGGTCGGGGCAGGCCGAGCCGATGGTGCTGCGCAGTCCTCCGACCGCGTAGGCGGCAACCGGGGTGCCCGCCATGATCGCTTCGATCGCGCTGCCGCCGAGTTCCTCGTGGATCGAGGGCATGACCAGGGTGTCCACCAGGGCGAGCGCGGCCGGCACCTGGTCGTGCGGCAGGAAGCCGGTGACCACGAACTGGTGGGCGCGGCCAATCTCGGCGATCTCCTTCTCCATCCGCTCCCGCTGCGGGCCGTCCCCGACGACGAGGAAGGTCGGGGAGAGGTCGTCCAGGAGTTCGGCCAGTCGGAGCAGGTCCGGCCAGCCTTTCTCGTGGGCGACCCGGCCGATGTACCCGATCAGGGGGCGGCGGCCGGTCAGGCCGTACCGCTGGGCGAACGCCGTCGTCTCGGCCTCCGTCGCCAGGGTGATGTCGACCGCGTCCGGGTTGACCACGATGGCGGACCGGTCCAGGCCGGTCGCGGCGCTCACCACGTCGGCGGTCCGGGCGGTCAGGGTGGTGACCCGGGTGGCGGAGCGCAGCGCCTGCCGTTCCGCCTGCGTGACGAGGCGGTGTGCCATGGCGTCCACCGTCGACATGGGCTGGTAGACGGAGAGCCGGGAACAGTGCAGGGTGAGCACGTACGGCACGCCCAGGATCCGGGCGGCGATCCGACCCGCGACCAGCGGCCAGATCTGACCGTCGGCGTGCACGTGGACGAGGTCGGGCCGCCAGTCGCCGCGACGCAGCCGGAGGCACTCCCGGATGGTTCCGATCAGCCACGCCTGACCCAACCCGACCAGGCCGGTGATCTCGGAGCGGATTTGGGGCAGGGACATCCGGGCGATGCGGACGGTCAACCCCGGCTCGATCTGCTTCGTCGGCGGCAGGCCGGGAAAGCCCAGGGTCAGCACGAGCTGGTCGACGCCCGCCCTGGCCAGGCTGCGGGACAACGCCAGGATCTGCACCTGCATACCGCCCACCGGATCGAACTCGGCCGGCCAGTGGTCGACGTAGTCGTGGTGGAAGAAGGGAGTCAACCGAAGTACACGCACGACGCCATCCGATTCTCCCGGAAGAGTGGCGAAAAGCTATTTGTGAATAACGTAAATCAGCTCGTTGCCGATCTCCAGTCGCTGAATGCGGCACGATCGTTCGCTAGCCTGGGACTCAAAACTCTGTGAATAGTTCTGAAACATCCCCTTCGATCGCTGACCGAGAGACTTGGTCGGGAAGGTTACCACGATAATCGGCGAGTTGACAATGTCAATCACTTCCCAGCCGGAGCCTCGTTGCTGAGTCTCCAGACAGGGGAGCGTCTTCAGCAATAGCGTGACGTCGGCCGGCTCGTCAAGGCGGGCCTCAAGGAGGTCGACCACGCTCGTACGGTGCGCCACCCCCAGCCTCGTCAGGGCAGCGCCCACGAAGTCCATCAGGCGGGCGTCGATGTCGGAGGCGACGTAGACGGTCTCGTCGGACAGGCCCATCCAGGGCACGGCCAGCGGGTTGAGGCCACACGCCAGGTCACGCAACGTGTTCGGCCGTGGCACGTGACGGAAGATCTCCCGGTAGAACTCGTCGAGGTGCGGCAGCCGCTCTCGGGTGGACATGTGCACCGACATCGCGCGAGACAGGGACGAACGGACCGCCTCGTCGTCACCGGCCTCCACTGCGGCGTCGAGGTGCCGCAGCAACGCTGTGTAGTTAGGCGCACTGGGCGGCAGAAAGGCGCCGTAGATCTCGTGCAGCCCGCGCTTCGTGCGCTTCACCGCGTCCGGCACGTCCCCCCGCGAGGCGACCAGGGCGGCCCGGGCCAGGCGACGCACGGTGGCCGGGGCCACCGTCTGGTAGCGCCGGCTCTTGGTGATGGCCTGCTGAATCTGGTCGATACGGTCGTCGCCCGTAGATGTCGTCATCGAGTCCTCCGAAGGATCCTGAACCGGTAGCGAAGCGGAAATATTCCCCGCCGATACACCGGCCCGCATACCAAGAGCTATTGGTCTGTCTACTGTGGGTTGTTGCTGGGGCATTACGGGGTAAATCTGGAGCACCCGCGACCGGTACCGGGCAGCGTCCATATTGGTCGCCGTGTCCCGCAAGCCCGGCTTGGCCGGTTTTTGCACGTCGACACTGGTGATTGCGTCTGGCACACTTGGCCGAGCCCGCGATCTACCGGTTGCCGCAGTCTGGCCTGGGAAGGACGTGAAAGTGACCCTTCTTGCTGTCAATGGTGGTTCCCCGATACGTTCGCAGCAGTGGCCGTTGTGGCCCGCTCCTGCGCCCGGCGCCCTCGACGCACTGAATGAGGTTCTCCATTCCGGTCGCTGGGCCATCAGCGGGCCATACCAGGGGAAGCAGAGCTTCGAGCGACGATTCGCGGCGGCATTCGCCGAGTTCCACGGGATCGGGCACTGCGTGCCGACCTCCAGCGGGACGGCCAGCCTCATGGTCGCGCTCGAGGCGTGCGGGGTCGGTGCCGGTGACGAGGTTATCATCCCGGGCCTGACCTGGGTCGCCAACGCATCCACCGTCACCGGGGTCAACGCGGTCCCCGTCCCGGTCGACGTGGACCCGCGGACCCTCTGCCTCGACCCGGCGGCCGTCGAGCGGGCGATCACTTCGCGGACCGCAGCCATCGTCGTGGTCCACCTCTACTCCGCCGTGGCGGACCTGGACGCGTTGACCGCGATCGCCGAGCGGCACGGCATCCCGCTGATCGAGGACTGCGCGCAGGCGCACGGCGCGCGCTACCGCGACCGTCGGGTGGGCACCTTCGGCGCCTTCGGCACCTTCAGCATGCAGCACAGCAAGGTGCTCACCAGCGGCGAGGGCGGTGCCGTCATCACCGGGGACCCCGTACTCTCCCGCCGGGCCGAGCACCTGCGGGCGGACGGCCGCACCTACACGCCGGACGAGCCCGCCGTCGGGGAGATGGAGCTGGCCCAGACCGCGGAGCTGATGGGCAGCAACCGGTGCCTGTCGGAGTTCCAGGCGGCGCTCCTGCTCGGCCAGCTCGAACTGCTCGACGAGCAGAACGAGCGGCGGCGGGCCAACGCGGCCCTGCTCGACGAGGGTCTCGGCGCGATCGGCATCCAGCCCCAGGTCTCCTCGCCCGGCACCACCGAGCGCACCTACTACGAGTGGGCCGGTCGGATCTCCGACGACGAGATCGGGCAGATCGGCGTCGAGCGGATCGCCCCGGCGGTCGCCGCCGAGCTCTCCGGCGCGGCCATCTACGCCAGCTACCCCCCGATGAACCACAACCGGCTCTACCGGCCCGCCACCCGGTCGCGGTTCAACGGCGTCCCGGGACTCGACCTGACCGGCCACTCGCTGCCGGTCGCCGAGGACGCCGGTCAACGGGTCGTCACGATCCACCACTCGGCGCTGCTGGGCGACGAGTCGGACATGAAGGACATCGTCCGCGCCTTCGAGAAGGTGTTCACGAATCACCGAGAACTGCGCGGCTGACCACCAGGGCCGGACGGGGAGGCTCCCCATCGACCCCGGCCCCGGCAGTTGCGATCGGGAGCCCCGACCCCGGGGCTCCCGTTGGGAAGGGCCCCATCCAAGGGTTGTAAGGACCCGTGACGAAGGGTAAGCGTATGGAGGTCGAGATACGCCTGGGCGCGGTTCGGTATCCGTTCCGGCTCGGCACCGATTGTCTCGGTGCCATCGTGGAGGACCTGGTCGCGATGTCGGCCAGTCGACTCCTGATCGTCTGCGACAGCAACACCGGTCCACTGTTCGGCGCGGAACTGGTCGAACGTCTCTCCCCACGGGTTCCGGCGAACCTGCTCATCCACCGAGCCGGTGAGCCGTACAAGGATCTCCAGGCCGTCAGCACGCTGGCCGAGTCGGCGCTCCAGCTCGGCGCGGACCGCGCCTCGGTGGTGGTCGCCGTCGGTGGCGGCGTGATCGGCAACATCGCGGGGTTGATGGCCGCACTGCTCTTCCGCGGGATCCGTCTCGTCCACGTCCCGACGTCGCTCATCGCGATGTCCGACTCGGTCCTCTCCCTCAAGCAGGCGGTCAACGCCAGCGTGGGCAAGAACCTGGTCGGCACGTTCTACGCGCCGGAGTCCGTCCTGGCCGACACCGCCATGCTGCGGAGCCTGCCGTTCCGGGAGACGGTCTCCGGTCTCTGCGAGGTCGTCAAGAACTCGCTGGCCATCCGGCCCAGCATGATCGAGATGCTCCGGACGTCGCTGCGGCAGGACGGCTGCTACGACGACGAGACCATGTACCAGATCATCTCGGAGAGCATCCTGGCGAAGGCCTCGGTGACCGAGGACGACATGCACGAGTGCCGCGCCGGCCTCGTGCTGGAGTACGGCCACACGGTCGGGCACGCCATCGAGTACACCGCCTCCGGTGGGCTCTCCCACGGCCAGGCGATCGGCCTCGGCATGGTGGTGGCCGCCGAGGTGTCCCGCCGGCTGGGTCACCTCGACGACCGGGCCGTCGCACTGCACCGGGAGCTGCTGACCCGGGCGGGCGCGATGGTGACCATCCCCGAGGAGGTCGACCTTGACGAGGTGATGCACCGGTTGCGGTTCGACAACAAGCGCGGCTACCTCAGCGACCCGGCCGAGAGCAGCGCGATGGTCCTCCTCGGTGGACTGGGCCAGCCACTGTGGCAGGACGGCCGTCCACTGGTCTCCGTCCCGATGGCCCTGGTCGGCGAGGTCATCAACGAGATCGCCTGCCCGGAGATGCCGAACTTCGAGCTGGTGGCAGCGGCTCAGGGCGAGCGGGTGCCGGACACGGTGGGTGCTGCCGATGGTTGAGCGTCTGGGTGTCGCCGTCGTCGGGGGCGGGTTCATGGGTGGCGTGCACGCCGAGGTCCTCACCGCCGATCCCCGGGTGGATCTGCGCTGGGTGGTGGACCGCGACGAGCGCGTCGGCACGGAACTCGCCACCCGCTTCGGCGCACGTGCCACCGCGACCCTCGACGAGGCGCTGGCTGACGACGCGGTCCGCCTCGTGGTGGTGGCCACTCCGGCCGCCACCCACGAACCGATCGCGGCGCGGGTGATCGCCGCAGGCCGGCACGTCCTGGTGGAGAAGCCGCTCGTGCTCTCCACCGGGCACGCCCGGCAGTTGGCCGCCGCAGCCCGCGAACGCGGGGTGACGCTCGCGCACGGTGGCAACTTCGTCTACGCGCCGAAGTTCGTCCGGGCCCGCGAACTGGCTGCGGACCGGGACGCGCTGGGCACCGTCCACTCCGTCCGGGTGGCGTTCCGGACGTCCGGCCCGGACACCGACTGGTTCCGGTCGAAGGCGACCGCCGGTGGCGGTGCCCTCACCGACCTCGGCTGGCACGCCGTGGAGCTGTGCCGCTGGATGCTCGGCAAGCCGGCCATCCGGTCCGTCGCCGCCTGCACCCGCCAGCTCAGCGCCGCGGGGGACGTCGAGGACCAGGGCGTCGTCCTGATCGAGTTCGCCGACGGCGCGATCGGTCAGTGCGACGTCTCCTGGGTCTGCCCCGGTGGTGAACAGCTCACGGTCGAGGTGATCGGCACGGAGGGTCTGGTCACCGCCGACCTCTGGCAGGGCATGGGCGTCGAGGTGTACACCAACACCAAGTTCGGCGCGGTGTGGGAGCCCAACCAGGGGTGGCTGCGTCCTGAGTGGGAGTGGATCCGCAACAGCGGATACGTGCACCAGGACCGTCAGGTCGTGGACGCGGTGCTCGAGGGCCGGCCGATGGAGCACACCCCGGACGACGCGGTCGCGATCGTCGAGGCGCTCGAGGCGGCCTACCGCAGCGCGGCGGACGGACGGAAAGTGGAGACGAATGCCTGACAACCGTGCCCCCCGGGGCGTCCTCTCGATGACACCGTTCTTCCTCTACGCCGACCACCAGAAGCTGTGGAAGCCACGGTTCGACCCGATGGGCGGCATGCACGTGTTGGGCCACGCGATCGTGACGGAGATGGGCCGGCGGGGCTTCCCGCAACGGGTCCTCACCATGGCCCCACCCGGCGTCCCGAAGGACCTCCAGATCGCGCCGAACGTCACCGTGCACGCCCGGCGCCTGCCGGTGTTGCCGATCCCGTCCAAGCTGGAGGGTTACTTCGGCCTGGTCGGGGCGTGGGCGAAGGCCAGCCTGCTCTACGTGGTGCGTAACAAGGAGCAACTCAAGCGGGAGATCGGGATCGTGCACGCGCACTGCGACGGATCCGGCTCGGCCCCGGCGTACGCGTACGCCGCGGCGCAGGTCCTCGACGTGCCGATCGTGTCGCACATCTACTCATGCCGGTCACTCACCCAGCACCCGACCACGGTGTTCGAGCGGGTGGCCGACCCGGTGGCCAAGTCGGCGGAGAAGTACGTCATCCAGCACTCCGGTGCGGTGCTGACCCTCAGCGACAAGGTCCGCGAGCGCATCCGGGACGAGCTGCACGTGCCGGACGACCGGGTGCACCGGTTGGCACACCTGGTCACCGACAACTTCGTCGGGCACGACACGCCGGAGCGCCGGGAGGAACTGCGGCAGCGGTTCGGGCTGACCGACGACAAGCCGACCGTCCTCTACGTGGGCCGGATCTCCTCGGAGAAGGGCGTCGACTGGTTCGTCAAGGCCGCCGCCGAGATTGCCAAGCGGCGGGACTGCCGGTTCCTGATCGCCGGTGACGGACCGCAGCGCGGTGACATCGAGGCGCTGGCGCGGCAGCTCGGCGTCGCCGACAAGCTGGTCATCACCGGCTTCCTGCTCCCCGAGTACATCCCGTCGATCATCTCGCTCTCGACGCTCGCCGTCCTGCCCTCGCAGTACGAGGAGCTGGGCGTCGTCGTGCTCGAGTACATGATGATGAAGCGCCCGGTCGTGGCGCACGACGTCAGCGGCGTACACAAGCTGGTCGAGCACATGAAGACCGGCGTGCTGGTGCCGCCCTTCGACCCTCCGAAGCTCGCCGACGCCATCGAGATGGTTCTCGACGATCCGGACCTGGCCCGTCGCCTGGCGGACGCCGCCGAGCCGATTCCTCAGCGGGAGTACTCGCTGGCCTCGGCCGGTGAACGTCTGGAGGCGATCTACCTATCCCTCATGGAGGAGTCCTGAGATGACCGTCACTAACAAGATCGTCACCGGTGTCGCCTTTCCACCGTCGCTGTTGGCGGAGACCCCGCCGATCTCGGTGGCGACGCTCACGGCCTATCTTCGCGACAAGGGCATGCCGGCCCGTGGCCTGGACCTGAACGCGGACTTCAACGAGTACCTGCTCAACCGGGTCGAGATCGAGCAGGTGCAGGGCCCGGAGAACAGCCACGAGTTCACCCAGCCCTTCATCAAGCAGTTCTTCCTGAACCACATCACCGGCAACTACTTCACCGAGACGAACTTCGAGCAGTGGGAACTGCAGCAGCAGTGCCAGGTGGCCCCGGAGAGCCTCTCCATCTGGGACCCGCCGTTCCCGTTCTCGTACTGTGAGTTCCTGTCGATCCTGCGGGACGAGCCGGAGCGCGTCGCGAAGCTGGTCCGGGACCCGGACGCGAACATCTACCACGCCTTCTACCACGAGAAGGTCGCCGGCCAGGCCGCCGAGCTGGGCATGATGGGCTTCTCGATCATGGGTTACAACCAGGTCATCCCCGCGCTGACCCTGGGCTACCTGATGAAGCAGGAGAACCCGGACCTCTACATCTGCTGGGGCGGCCCCTGGGTGACCTCCTTCGCGGACATGCTCATCCCGCGTCTGGAGGCCTGCCCCGAGCTGGGCGACCTGATCGACGCGCTGGTCGTCCGGGAGGGCGAGGAGCCGCTGCTGAAGATGGCCGAGGCGCTGTCCCGCGGCGAGCGTCCGGTCGGCATCCCCGGCGGTTGCAAGCCGATGTCGGAGCAGAGCGTGCTCGACACCAAGCCGGTCGGCCGCAAGCTGCTGCTGGAGATGTCGAAGCCCCGGGAGAACGTCCCGAACACCCACTGGCGGACCGAGGACGGCACCTACGAGCGCAGCGGTGACATCTCCTGGGTCGCCGACATGAACCAGATCCCGACCCCGGACTACAGCGACTTCGACCTGTCGCTGTACACCACGTTCCGGGAGGGCCAGGGCAGCCTGGTGCTCCAGGGTTCGCGTTCCTGCTACTACATGAAGTGCTCGTTCTGCAACGCGATCACCAACTTCGCGCCGTGGAGCTACCGGGAGCGCAGCACCGAGAACATCCAGAAGGACATCGACAGCTTCCTGGAGCAGTTCCCCGACGTCGTGCACTTCGACTTCGCCGACGCGGTCTTCCCGGCCAAGCGCCTGGTCGAGCTCGCCGACTTCTTCATCGAGAAGAAGCGCCCGGAGCTGTTCTGGGAGGTGGACGTCCGGTTCGAGGGCAACATCGACAAGGCCGTCCTGACCAAGATGCGCGACTCGCAGGGCACGCTCCGCTTCGGTTTGGAGACGGCGAACGAGCGCCTGCTCGACCTGGTCCGGAAGGGCAACCGGATGGACGTCGTCCACCGGCTGCTCCAGGACAGCCGGGAACTGGGCTACAAGCCGTTCCTGATGACCATCGTCGGCCTGCCCACCGAGGAACGGAACGAGGCCGAGGAGCTCTACGAGTTCCTCAGTGAGTACCACGACACGGTGACGTACCAGATCGCCGACTTCATCGTCGAGCGGAACTCGCCGATCCAGCTCCGCCCGGACGAGTACGGCATCCACATCGAGGACGACGAACAGCAGAGCTTCCACCACAACCTGCACTTCACCCGTCGCGCCGGCTACAGCGACGAGGAGGCGCAGGAGGTGTACCGGGACATCCTGGTCCGCACCATGCAGCGGTTCAAGGGTGCCCGTGAGGTGGACGTGGAGCAGGAGCGGAGCCGCGTGGCCCCGGACGACTCGGTCTACCGACTGAGCCTGCGGGCCGGCTCCTTCGCATTGGAGAACTACTGGGTGAAGCACAACAACCTGCCGTTCGAGGGCCTGGTGCCCATCGGCTACAAGGTCCAGCAGCAGTGGACCGACATGACCAACAAGGGCACGGTCTTCGAGATCGACCCGGACATCGCCCTCGGGGCCCTCGCCGGGGCAGGTAGCCGCTGATGACGGAGAAACTGGCCATTCTCGGTGGCGACCCGGTCCGGCAGCGGCCCTGGCCGGAGTGGCCGCACGTCGGCCCGGCGGACGTGGAGCGGCTCCGCGGCGTCATCGAGTCCCGCAACCTCGGCGGCATCCCCTTCCCGAACACCCTGCACCAGCAGTTCGCCGAGCGGTTCACCGGCAAGCTCGGGGCGAAGTACGGCCTCCTGGCGGCCAACGGCACGGTGACGCTCTCGATGGCGCTGCGCGCGCTCGGGATCCATGCCGGCGATGAGGTGATCACCACCGCCTTCACCTGGATCGGGACGGTCGCCGGCATCGTGCACGTCAACGCCGTGCCGGTGCTGGCGGACATCTCCGACGACAACTGGTGCATCGACCCGGTGAAGGTCGAGGAGGCGATCACCGACCGGACCAGGGCGATCATGGTGGTGCACCTGGGCAACCAGGTCGCCGACATGGACGCGCTGCTGGACATCTGCCGCCGGCACGACCTGCTGCTGATCGAGGACTGCGCGCACGCCCACTTCGCGGAGTGGCGCGGCCGGTGCGTCGGCACCATCGGCGACGCCGGCAGCTACAGCTTCGAGACCAGCAAGATCATGACCTCCGGCGAGGGTGGCTTCCTGGTCACCGCCACCGAGGAGACGTTCCACCGGGCCATGTCCCTGGCGCACGTCGGCCGCAAGGAGGCCCCGTACGACAAGTTCCCGGGCCGGGTCTTCGGCTGGAACCACCGGGCCACCGAGATGCAGGCGGCCGTCCTGCTCGGTCAGCTCGACCAGTACGACGACCTCGACCGGCAGCGGACCGCGATGGCGGAGCTGCTGACCAAGGGGCTGACCGAGATCGGCGGGTTCATCCCGCTGCCCGAGGACCCGCGGGTCACCCGGCGGCAGCGGTACGAACTGCTCTTCCGGTTCGACACCGAGGCCTGGGACGGGCTGCACCGGGACAAGGTGCTGGAGGCGATCCTCGCCGAGGGGGTGGAGTTCGAAGGGAACACCTTCTACCCGCCGCTGCACCGCGACGAGCTGTTCCACATCACCGCCGACGACTGGCCGGCGATCCGGGAGCGGTACGGCGAGAAGATCTCCCCGGACGCGTTCCACCTGCCGGTGGCGGAGCGGGTGGCCTTCGACGAGGCGGTCTGGATCCACCACTCCCTGCTCTCGGTGGAGCCGGAGGACGTCCAGGACATGCTGGATGCCGTGGTCAAGGTCCGGGAAAATCTGGGGGCGCTGAAGAAGAGCCTATGATCGGTTCATGGCTCTGACGAAGCTCGGTCGGGCGGACACCCCGCCCGACCGATCCCTCGAAACATTCCCGATCACCGACAGCTCGCAGGAGATCACCATCGACTGCCGGGAGTTCACCTGCCGCTGCCCCATCACCGGGCAGCCGGACTGGGCGACCATCCGGATCGACTACCGGCCGGGTGACCGGGGAGTGGAGACCAAGAGTCTCAAGCTCTACCTGGAGACCTTCCGGGACGAGGGGATCTTCCACGAGCACCTGGCGACGAAGATGCGCGACGACCTGGTGGCGGCTCTCGAGCCGGTCTTCCTCAAGGTCACGGTCGACTTCAACGTCCGGGGCGGCATCGCACTGGCGGCGTCGAGCACGTACCAGCGCTGACCCCCCGGGCGGGCTCGCAGAACGGCGGTGGCCGGTGGTTCCCGGAGGAACCACCGGCCACCGCCGTTTCGCGCCCTCCACCGGCGATCAGCCGATCCGGTAGGACCGCGTCACACCGAGATCTGCCACACGCGGGCGGATCGGCAGCCGAAGGCAACGACCCGCCCGGATCAGCTCAGAGGAACTCGTCGAGCAGCTGGAAGTAGGCCAGCTTGTACTCGTCGACGGTGGGGCAGCCGTACCGCCGGAGGAAGTGCTCACTGTGCGCCGGCCCGTAGCCCCAGACGTCGTCCTCGCCGATGTTGTACAGCGCCAGAGCGAGATCGAACCACCGGTCGGAGACGCCGAGCCGATCGACGTCGATGATGCCGGCCAGCTCCAGCGTGTCGGGATCGATCAGCACGTTGTCCAGGCACAGGTCGCCGTGGCAGACGACGAGGTCGTCCTCGGGCGGAGGCACCTTCCGGCTCAGCTTGTCCCAGAGCTGCTGGGCCGTCCAGCCCTCGTGCGCGGTGTCCACGTCCGCCAGGTCGATTGCGCCCAGCTCGATCGACGACTTCGCCTCGTGGATCAGGTCGGGCAGCCGCCGTTCGAAGGGACACTCGGCCACGGGCAGGTCGTGCAGCCGCCGCGCGGCGTCGGCCACCACCTCGATCACCCGCCAGCGCTCCTCCGGCCGCCAGTGCCGGGCGGCCGGCCGCCCGGGCAGCGTCCGGGTGACCACCCACTGAAGGTCGTCGTTGGCACCCAGCGCCACGACCTCGGGAACGGGCAGCCCCCGGTCGGCCAGCCACCGGAGCCGCTCGGCCTCCTTGACCGGGTTGAACCGGGGGTCGTCGGGGTGCCGGGGCAGGGTGGTCTTCACGTAGAAGGACGCCTTCTCCCCCACGCGGTAGACCGTCGCGCCGGACGAGCGTTCGCCCAGGCACTCCCACGGGTCGTCCCGGTCACCCCAACCGGCCACCGGAATCGGCGCCGCTGCCACCATCGCAAGTCCTGGTTCCATCTCCTCGCCGGTCGTCAGCTGGCGGGGTCGGGGATCAGGATGGCCTTGATGCTGCGATCCCGGTTGACGACCTTCTCGATCGTCTCGTCGATCATCGCGTTGGTCCGCTCGTCGTCCCGCAGCAACCCGCCGAACGCCCACTCCGCGAAGTCCAACCACCGCTCCTGGGTGATCTCGCCACCCGAGGTCGGAGCGATGTCCGGGCGATCCGCGATCACCTGACGCGTCGCCTTCCGGAACGCCGTCAGCACGTGATCCACCGCGGCCTCGTCGAACGCCGTCGTCACCAGCTGCGTCCCGCTGTCCTCGAAGTACACCCCGTACTCGTGCGCCGCCTGGTAGATCTCCCAGCCCAGGTCGTCGTTCGGCAGCACCACGTCGAACATCAACGCCGGGCCACCCACCCGGTTGGCGATCCCCTCCGCCGTCAGGATCTCCCCCATCCCGTCCGCCAGCAGGCGGCCCATCCGCTCCGCGTGCTCGTAGACGCCGGGCGTGTCCAACACGTCCAGCACCGCCAGCGCCGCCGCCATCGGCGGCACCTCCCGCGTGTAGGTTCCCTGGATACCCGCCACGTCGTACGCGTCGATCAGATCCCGACGGCCCATGATGGCCGCCAGCGCGTGGCCGTTCGCCAGCCCCTTGCTCATCACCACCAGGTCGGCCGGCACGTCCAACCCGTGCACGCCCTTCGGCCCCGCCCGGAGCCCGGTGTACACCTCGTCCAGCATGAACGGCACGTCGTACCGGGCGCACGTGGCGGCCATCCGGCGGTAGAAGTCAAGGTCGAAGTAGAGCAGCTCCGGCGAGACGAGCACCCCGGCGACCTCGTCGCCGAATGCCTCCAGCATCTTCTCCAGAGCCTTCTCGTTGTAGCCGAACCCCACCACGCCGGAGGTCTGCTGATACCCGAACGTCTCCGACGCCAACTGCCACTCGTGCCACCCGTGGTAGCCGCAGCTCAGAATCAACTCGCGACCGGTCGCCGCCCGCGCCATCCGCACCGCCATGGCCGTACCCTCGGTGCCGGTCCGGTGGAACACGACCTTCTCCGCGCACGCGTACCGCTCGCACAGCCGCTCTGCCAACTCCACCCGCGGCACCGACAGCGTCGAGGCGAACGCCGTGCCGTAGTCCCGGATCTGCCGGATGATCGCCTCGACGACCGCAGGGTGCCGGTGGCCCAGGATGATGGTGCCACTGGAGGCCGTGAGGTCGACCATACGGTTGCCCTCGACGTCGGTGATCCACGCGCCCTCCCCCGACTGGATCATGGAGGAGAACCGGGTCTGGACGTCGTACTTCTCCGCCGCGGTCGCCCGCCGGGCCCGCTCGATCAGCCCGCGGTTCGTCAAGTTGGCAGAATCCATGTCCTGGCTACCTTCTCTCGGCGATTGATGATCTTGCCCGGGGGTGCCGCGGATTGCGTGCCGAGCCGTCCGACCTGCCCGACCCGTTGCCGGGCGGTCGCTACCGGCGATCCCCAAAGGACACCGCGATCGTCAGCATATAGCACCGCAACTATGCTCGGTATGGCCGAAAAGCTCTTGACGCTTCGTGGTTAAACGCACCGTCGCATCGCCCGGACAGGGCGGAGTAACCGCCGGTCATACGTTTCCAAACCGTCGAACCGGGGCGCTCCAGCCACACCGGAGAGCGCGACTGCAGCCTGTCCGGCCTCACTCAACGTGGTGTCGACGACCGGGGCGGACGCCAGCCGGCCGGGCGACCGCTGGGCAGGCCAACCGCCGTGCGGGGCCACCTCCGGGCGCCGGCTCGAAGCGGGGTCGGCGGCTGCGGACAACCGGCGGCCGGCCCGACCAGCTCGGCACCTGGCCGCCCTCGACCAGCTGAATTAAATGGGGAGAGCAGAATGAACGGTCAGCAACCACGCCGGGCGATTTCCGTAGTTTCGCCGCTGGCCGCCGATTGTCGGCCTCGGCCCGGCAACCATTCACGATTGGGCTCCACGGTCCCTGTGGTGTGCCGCGTTTCGCGCACACCCGGCCCAGACCGTTCGGAAGGCGGAAATTCCCCGCACGAATGTCGCGGCCGCCGGCGCAGGTTCGTCGTACGAGCCGGCGTGCGACGTCCCGATCGTCCGTGGGCGGGGGCGCTGGCCCCGTTCCGCACCGGCCGGGCGGCGGCCGGTGCGGAACGGCTCCGTCGGTCAGGTGCCGGTCGCGCCGTCGATCGTCTGCCGGATCAGGTCGGCGTGACCGTTGTGCCGGGCGTACTCCTCGAGGATGTGCACCACCGTGGTCCGGAGGTTGAGCACCTCGCCCTCGTCCTCGTAGGTGTCGCCGAGGTCGCGCAGCGAGAACGCCTTGCGGGTCAGCTCCACCTCCTGCCGGAAGAGGTCGAAGTCGGCCACCACGTCGGCCGCGGCCACGTCGTCGAAGGCGGCGTCCGGACGCTCCTCGGTGGAGTACGGGTCCTCGGCCGTCTCGCCGGTGAAGAGCGTACGCAGCCAGCGCTCCAGCTCGGTCATGTGACGCACCAGCCCGAGCAGGGTCAGGTTGGTCACCGGGATGCTGTTGGTCTTGAGCTGCGCATCGGTCAGGCCCGAGCACTTGAACAGCAGGGTGTCCCGATGGTAGTCGAGCCAGCCGGCCAGTACGGCACGCTCGTCGCCCAGGGCCGGGTCTGGCCTCCGGTCGACGGCAGGGGCGGTCCAGGTCATGGGGTTGTCCCTTTCAATAACTGAGTTGGGTGGGGAACGGCGGCCGTCACCCGGCAGCAGGGTACGCCGGGAAGGGCAGGATGCGGGCCGTTCCATCCTGGCTGGCGGTGGCGATCCGCGAGCCGGTGCGGTCGAAGCCCATGTTCCACACCGGAGCGGTGTGTCCGGTTTCCAGCTCTCCGACCTGCTTCCCGCTGGCCACGTCCCAGACCCGCACCGTGCAGTCCTCGCCCGCGCTGACCAGCAGCCGGCCGCCGGGGTGGAAGGTGACCCCGTCGACGGCGTCGGTGTGCCCGACCAGCGGGTCGACCGCCGACCCGCCCGCCGCGTGGTCCCAGATCCGGACGGTCAGGTCGTCGGACCCGCTGGCCAACAATCGCCCGTCCGGGCTGAAGGCCACGCTGACCGCGCCCTTCGTGTGCCCGACGAGCGGGTTGCCGACCGGTTGGCCGGTCGCGGTGTCGTAGAGGCGCACCGCGTCGCCGGTCGAGGCGACCAGATGGCCGTCCGGATGGAAGGCCACCCCGTCGATCTCGTCGGTGCTCGCGGTGAGGGGCTCACCCACCGGCTCGCCGCCGGGCACCTTCCACAGCCGGACGGTGTGGTCCGCGCTGCCGGTGGCCAGCAGGGTCCCGTCCGGGTGGAAGGCCACGCCGTAGACCCCGGCCGTGTGTCCGACGAGGGGCTCCCCGACCTGCCTGCCGGTGGTCACGTCCCAGATCCGGGCGGTCCGGTCCTCGCTGGCGCTGGCCAACAGGCGACCCTCGGGGTGGAACGCCACGAGCCAGATCGTGTCGGTGTGCCCGGTGAGCGTCTCGCCGACCTGCTCACCGGTGGTCGCGTCCCAGAGACGGATGGTGCCGTCCTCGCCGCTGGTGGCGACCAGGTGATCGTCGGGGTGGAAGACCGCGCCGATCACGCCCTCCCGGTGCCCGGTCAGCACCAGGGACGGCTGGGTGGGGGCTGCTGTCGACTCCACCTGTCTGCTCCGTTTCTCCACGTGGGGGTGTGGGGGTCAGGGGGTGGCCCGGGGAACTCGCCAGGTCACGCGTCGCCGCGCTCTGGACGGCCGGGATCAGGTGCCGGGGCGGGTCCCGTCCCGGCGGTGGGAACGGTCGGGTGACCGGTCCGGATGCGGTGCGCCGTCCGCCGGGTTCCGGGACCTGACGGACGGCCACCCCGTCGGCACGTCAGCTGGTACGTGCCCGGCGGTTGAACAGCGCGAGGACGGCCGGCAGGGCGGCGATGACGGCGGCCACCCAGAACGCCCGGCGCATCCCCTCGACCGGGTCGGCGGGCGTACCCGCTGCGGTGACCAGCACGGCCAGGCCGAGCGCCGGACCGATCTGCTGGACGGCCTGCAGCACGCTGGAGGCCGCGCCCGTCACCTCCGGCGCCACGTTCGACATGATCGAGGCGGTGACCGAGGCGTAGATCAGTCCGGCGCCGAAGCCGCCGAGCACCAGCGGACCGAGCAGCGAGGTCGCGTAGCCGCCGTCGGCGGAGAGCTGGGTGAGCCAGAGCATCGCGACGGTGGTGAGCACCGCGCCGATCCCGGCCACGACGCTCGGGCCGAGCTTCGGCACCAACTGACCGGTCAGCACCGCGGCGACCAGGACCAGGATCGCCGCCGGAACGAAGGCGAAGCCGGTGCGCAGCGCGGAGTAGCTCCACACCCCCTGGAAGTACTGGGTGAGGAAGAAGAACAAACCGGCGAAGGCGGCCGGGAAGAACAGCAGGGTGACGAAGCCGCTGGCCCGTACCCGATCGGTGAAGAGCCGCAGCGGCAGCAGCGGCTGCCGGGCCCGCCGCTCGGCCAGGAGCAGGACGGTGAAGAGGACCGCCGCCACGGCGAGGCAGACCAGGACGACCGGGTCGCCCCAACCCTCGGTCGAGGTGCGGACCAGGGCGTACACCAGGGCGACCATCGCGCCGGTCGAGGTCACCGCCCCGACGACGTCGAACGAGCCGCGCTGCGGCTGGCTCTCCTTGACCGCACCCGGCGCGAGCAGGAGCACCAGCGCGACCACGGGGACGTTGATGAAGAAGACCCAGCGCCAGGAGGCGGCGTCGCTGAGCACCCCACCGATGATCAGGCCGAGCGTACCGCCGGCGGCGGCGATGCCGGTGTAGACGCCGATCGCCTTGTTCCGGGCCGCGTCGTCGGTGAAGTTGATCGGAATCAGCGAGAGCGACGTCGGTGCGACCAGCGCCGCCCCGACGCCCTGCAGGGCGCGCGCGGCGATCAGCACCTCCGGGGAGGGGGCCAGGCCGCACAGCAGCGAGGCGACACCGAAGATCACCAGCCCGACGAGGAGCACCCGCCGCTGGCCGACGATGTCACCGGCCCGACCGCCGAGCAGCATCAGGCCGCCGAAGGCCAGCGCGTAGGCGTTGACCACCCAGACCAGTGCGGTGGCGCTCATCTCGAGACTCTGCTGGATCTGCGGCAGCGCGACGTACACCACCGTCGAGTCGAGGACGATCATCAACGCGCAGGCGGCCAGAAGTGCCAGCACGAGTCCGGGCTTACGGGGGCCCGCCGCGTCGGGCTGCTGGCGCGCCGCGCCGGTCGCCTGTTTGGCCGTGTCAGACATGGACAGCCTCACTCATCATGGTCGGAATCAGGATCGGCCAATATATGCGTTTCGGCGTGTCCGTCCGAAGGCCGAACATCGGCCCGTCCGTCCACTGTCAACGATTGTTCCGGCCGGTACGGCGTTTCCTGCCGGGCCGGCCGTGTTTCGTCCCGGCGGTCGCCCGAGGTCGACCGGCGAACGGCCGGTGACGGACGCCCCCGGTCGGCGGGTGGCCGGCGACGCGGTGCCGCCGCTCGGACGGCGGCACCGCGCTCCGACTCGTACGGCGGCTACTCCCCGCGCAGGTCGAAGACGACCCGGACGGTGCCGTCGGTCCGGTTGATCGCGCGGTCGATGGCCGGGCCGTAGTCGTCCAGGGTGACGATGTCGGTAAGGATCGGCCGGGTGTCGATCGCGCCGTTCGCGAGCAGGTCGACGGCCTCCCGGTACTTGCCGCCGGGCCCCATGACGCCGACCAGGCTGGCGTACGACAGCGGCAGGCGGGCGGTCTCCAGCGCGTGTTCGGCGCCCACCTGGTAGCCGACCAGGCAGACCCGACCGCCGGGGCGGACCAGGTCGAGCGCGCGGACCACGGACTCCGGGTCGCCGGAAGCCTCGAACACGACGTCCACCTTGTCCGCGTAGCTGGTGAGCTCGGGCAGCTCACTGGGGTGCACCGCAACCGCGGCACCGCTCTCCTCAGCGATCTTGCGTCGCTCGGCGACCAGATCCGTGGCGAGGGTGACCGTGGCCCCGGTCGCCTTGGCGGACTGGAGGATGAGCTGGCCGATGCCACCCGCGCCGAGCACCGCGACCCGCTCGGCGGGCCGCAGGTTGATCCGGTCCACCGCGTGCAGCGCCACGGCGAGCGGCTCGGTCTGGCTCGCCGCGGCGAGGTCCATCCCCTCGGGGAGCGGGTAGAGGTTGGTCATCGGTACGGCCACGTAGGAGGCGCAGCCGCCGTCGACCGTGAAGCCGATCTCGATCAGGTTCTCGCACATCACCGGCAGCCCGTCCCGGCAGGGCCCGCAGGTCTGGCAGCCGACGATCAGGTCGCCGGTGACCGGCCGCCCGACCCAGGACTCGTACCCCTTCGGGGCGGAGTCCACCACGCCGGCCCACTCGTGGCCCGGCACGATGGGGTACCGGTTGCCGTGCCACTTTCCTCGATAGAGCCAGAGGTCACTGCCGCAGAGGCAGCAGTAGTGCACCTTGACGACGCCCCATCCGGGAGGTGCCTCCGGGCGGGGAGTGTCGATGATCTGAGCCTTGTGTCCGCCATGGAACTGTAGAGCCCGCATTCGTCCCCCCACGCGGCTGTGAGTTGTTCTCCGGACACCTTAGAGGCCGGTTGATCAGGGCTCAACAGTTCCGCTCTGGATTTTCCATCTTGACGGAGCATCCATTGCCGACTATCGTCCCGAAAGGATCCTCCAACCTCTGGGAGATTTGACGGCCGGTTCTCCGGTGACGTCCTCCAGCATCGGGGCTTGGCTGTGTCGAGGTCGCGCCCGCGGTCGTCGGACACGTTTGGGGGTGTGGCGGTAGACATCACGAGAACTGTCGTCGTGCCGCGTCTCGAAAACGCCGTTCTCCACTGCCGCCGTCGCGTCGCATTTCCGGCCCGTCCATCTCCGCACCACCTTTCGGCCATCTGGTGATGGTCTATGCCCAGGGGCGGGAGCGGGGCCCGGTACCGACCGGGTGAGTCGCCGCGACCGGTGACCGGAGAGCCACCACCGGGACGTCGACACCTGAGCGACCCTTACTCCTTCACGACGCCTGTGCTCGTGTGCTCCCGGCGGAACGACGAACCCTCTCCCGGACCGCTTCCCGCGTTCTCCCGGCAGACGCGACGATGGTCCGTGTCCGGAGCCCACCACAACACGACCGGCGTCCATGCTGACCAGTTCAAGGATCCAGATGAACTCCGTACACTCCGACCTCAAGGTCGCCATCGTCGTCGCCGACATCGCCATCGTGCTGATCGTCGGCTCACTGCTGATCATGCTGTTCCGTCGGCTCAAGCAACCCCCGGTCATCGGTGAGATCACCGCTGGCATCGTGCTCGGACCGAGCCTCCTCGGGCTGCTGCCCGGAGACGTCACCGGCTTCCTCTTCCCGGCCGAGCTCCGCCCCCACCTCTCGATGATCTCCCAGGTGGGACTGCTGCTCTTCATGTTCCTGGTCGGCTGGGAGTTCAACGGTCAACTGCTCAAGCGCCGCTCCGGGTCGGTCGCCTCGGTATCGCTCTCCGCGATCGCCCTCGCGTTCACGCTCGGTATCGGCGCGGCCGCGCTGCTCTACGACCGGCACGACGTGGTCGACGGGGAGAGGGTCTCCTTCGGCTATTTCGCCGCGTTCCTGGGCATCGCGATGTCGATCACCGCGTTCCCGGTGCTGGCCCGGCTCCTCACCGAGACCGGCCTGGCCCGGACCCGGGTCGGAGCCCTCTCCCTGGCCGCCGCCGCGCTGGACGACGTGATGGCCTGGACCCTGCTGGCCTTCATCGTGGTCATCTTCGGGGCCGGCGGTGGCGGTACCGGCACGCTGGTGGCCGTCCTCGGGCTCTTCCTGCTCTACGTGGCGCTGATGGTATTCGGGGTCCGGCCGCTGCTCCGCCGGCTCGTCGCCCGGCTCATCCGGGGCGGCACGGCCTCGCCCTTCCTCGTCCCGCTGATCGCCGCCGGGGCGTTCCTCTCCGCCTATGCCACGTCGTGGATCGGGGTCCACGCGGTCTTCGGGGCCTTCGCCTTCGGTCTGGTGATGCCCCGGGAGCCACGGGCGTTGCTCGCCGAGTCCCTGCACATCCCGCTGGAGAGCGCCACCCGCCTGCTGCTGCCGATCTTCTTCATCGTCACCGGGCTCAACGTCAACATCGGCGCCCTCGGTTGGACCGGTCTGGGCGAGCTGGCGATCATCATGGTCGCCGCCTGCATCGGCAAGCTCGTCGCCGCAGGCTTCGCCGCCAGGTTGTCCGGCATGAACTGGCAGGAGTCCTACGCGGTCGGGCTGCTCATGAACACCCGGGGCCTGACCGAGCTGGTGATCCTCAACATCGGTCTCTCCCTGGGGGTGCTGGACGGCGAGATGTTCACCATGATGGTGCTGATGGCCCTCCTCACCACGGCCATGGCGGTGCCGCTGCTGCCCAAGGGGCTGCCCCGGGCGCCGGGGGGCCTGTTCGGCATCCCATCCGTCACCGTGCCGTTCGGGGCGACCACCACCCGGCGCGCGCCCGCGCAGGGTGACGCCGCGGACTCTGCCCCCACCGGGCACGAGGTGCCGTCCGGCAAGTCCTGAGCGACGGCCGCGACACACCGGCGACGGGGATGCCCGCCGCCGGTGTGTCGCGTGCCGCAGGGCCACGCCCTGACCCGGGCGTACGCCTGAACGCTGAGTAGGCTTACCGCCGGGTACGTCCGTGCCCGCCGACGAGGTGGAAGGGTGGTGTGGCGCGTGCCGACCGGGAAGCGCAAGGCCGTGGTGCTGCTCAGCGGTGGGCTCGACTCCGCCACGGTGCTCGCCATGGCGGTACACGAGGGATACGAGGCACACGCGCTCAGCTTCCGCTACGGCCAGCGGCACACCGTCGAGCTGGAGGCCGCCGCCCGGGTGGCCAAGGCGCTCGGCGCGACCCGGCACGTGGTCGCCGACATCGACCTGCGGGTCTTCGGTGGCTCGGCACTGACCGACGACACGCTCGCCGTCCCGCACCACGCCTCCGCCGACGAGCTGGGCGACGAGATCCCGGTCACCTACGTGCCGGCCCGCAACACGATCTTCCTGTCGTTCGCCCTGGCCTGGGCGGAGACCCTGGACGCCTCGGACATCTTCATCGGGGTGAGCGCGCTGGACTACAGCGGCTACCCGGACTGCCGGCCGGAGTACGTCGCCGCGTACGAGACGATGGCCAACCTCGCCACCAGGGCCGGCGTCGAAGGACGGCAGCGGCTGCGGATCCACACCCCGCTGATCCAGCTCACCAAGGCCGAGACCATCCGCCGAGGCCTGGAACTCGGCGTCGACTACGGCTGGACGCACAGCTGCTACGACCCGGTCGACGGCCGGGCCTGCGGTACCTGCGACTCCTGCCTGCTGCGCGGGCGCGGCTTCGCCGAACTCGGGCTCACCGACCCCGCCCTGTCCCCGACCGGATGACCGGCGTGTACCGGATCAAGGAGATCTTCTACACCCTCCAGGGCGAGGGCACGCACGCCGGCCGACCCGCCGTCTTCTGCCGCTTCACCAGCTGCAACCTCTGGACCGGGCGAAAAGAGGACCGGCACCGGGCAGTCTGCCGGTTCTGCGACACCGACTTCGTCGGCACCGACGGACCCGGCGGGGGCCGCTTCGCCACCGCCGCCGACCTGGCTGCGGCAGTCGCCGCCGCCTGGCGGGGCGGGGACCACCCGCGCAGCCGCCCGTACGTGGTGTGCACCGGCGGGGAACCGCTGCTGCAACTCGACGAGGCGGCCGTGACCGCCCTGCACGAGGCGGGCTTCGAGGTCGCGGTGGAGACCAACGGCACGCGTCCGGCACCCCCCGGCCTCGACTGGGTCTGCGTCAGCCCCAAGGCCGGCGCCGACCTGGTACTCACCCGGGGCGACGACCTGAAGCTGGTCTACCCGCAGCCGGGGGCGGAGCCGGGACGCTTCGAGCACCTCGACTTCACGCACTTCATGCTCCAACCCATGGACGGCCCGAACCGGGCCGCCAACACCGAGGCCGCGGTGCGGTACTGCCTGGAGCACCCGCAGTGGCGGTTGAGCCTGCAGACCCACAAGTACATTGGAATCGCCTGATGGAGATCTTCCGGGAGTTCACCTTCGAGGCCGCGCACCGACTGCCGAACGTGCCCGAGGGGCACAAGTGCGCCCGGCTGCACGGCCACTCGTACCGGGTGGCCGTGCACGTCAGCGGTGACGTCGACCCCCGCACCGGTTGGGTGATGGACTTCGGCGACCTCAAGCGGGCGTTCGAGCCGGTACGGGACGAACTCGACCACTACTACCTCAACGATGTGCCGGGGCTGGAGAACCCGACCAGCGAGGTGCTGGCCCGCTGGATCTGGCACCGGTTGGCCGACCGGTTGCCGTTGTCGGCGGTGTCGGTCCGGGAGACCTGCACCTCCGGCTGCGTGTACCGGGGCGAGGGCTGACCCTGAGCGTGGCGGGGTCGGGTCGGCAGCGGTGATCTGACGGCGGCGAGAAGGACATACGAAGAGGGGCCGTGCCACGCTGGCACGGCCCCTCTTCGTACCTGGTCACATCCGCATGTCGCCGACCCGCTCCTCCGAGCCGACCATGACGGCCTGCCCGTCGGTCGCCATCGACGCGTCGGAGCCCGCCATCGACATCATGGAGTCGTCCGCCATGGACGTACCCGGCATCGCCCCATCGGTGATGTTCGGCCACAGACGGACCGGGCCGTCCGTCTGCTCCGTGCGCAGTTCCGGCGGCGTGGGCTGCAGCGGCTGCAGACCGACGAGCTGCAACCGCCCCGGGAAGACGTTCAGCCGGCCGAAGTCGTCCAGCCTGTTGCTGATCCTGGCGACGGCCCGGCGATGCCGCCGCGTCGCCTCCAGGACCTTCTCCCGGGCCACCGGGTCGAGTCGCTTCCCGTCCTGCGGGTCGGTGCCCGCCCTGACGTGCCCCGGCTGGGCGAAGTCCGCCTCGCTGACCCGCTGCCAGGCCAGGGTGTCCTCCCGGATGCTGTCCGCGAGCTGCCGGACCGCCTCCTCGTGGCTGACCCCCTCGTCACGGGCCTGCCAGTACCGGTACACCCGGGCGGCGTGCCCGACCATGCCGGTGATGGAGCCCCCGCTGTTCAGGAAGCTGCCGGTGCCGAACGAGTCGCCAGCGACCACGCAGTTCGGCGCCACCAGCGCGTCCCTGCCGATCTTCTCCACGTTGCTGACCAGCTTGGGAGTGGCGAGGATGAGGGTACGGGCGAGCTCCCGGCGCGGGATCTCGGTGAGCAGGGAGACCTGGTCGAGGAAGTAGTCCCGGATCAGGTACCGGTGCGCGCCGAAGTACTCGACCGAACTCTGGCTGGTGCCCGGGGGCACCATGCCCGCCTGGACGGGGTCGAAGGTCCGGTAGTCCGGCACCTCCAGGATCGTCCAACCGCTCTCGCTGAATCCGTCGTGCCCGAGGGTCATCTGCCGGATCCAGTACTCGTTGCCCTGCTTGTCGAAGTCCGAGGCGATCCGCTGCCGCGAGGTGGCGCCGACGTAGACGGCGATCAGCCCGACGACGTAGTCGGCCTGCGCCACGACCGGGCCACGACCGTCCCCGTGGTCGATCCTCACCAGATCCTGGATGAAGCCGAGCCGCTTGGCGTCGACGCTGTCCACGCCCTCCGCGATCGAGATCAGCCCAGGCGTGCCCAGGTCGACCAGCTCGCTGCCCCGTACCCGGATCCGCCGGTAGGTGCCCTTCTCGTCGATCTCCCGGACCGCCTCGATCCGGACCCGCACCCGGCCGTCCGCGTCCCGGGAGAAGCCGTCCTCCACCGTCTCGTCGTCCCGGCCCAGCCAGCGCCGCCAGCCGGCCGGCCGGCTCGGGTGCGCCACCCGGTGGTACCTGAAGATCCGGCACCGCGGCTCCCGACCGGCGGCGAGGTCCATCCGCTCGATCCCCTCCAGGTACCGCCGAAGCATGATCAGCAGGTCCTCGGCGTTGCACTGGAAGGCCGGCGACTCGGCGAGAACATCGTCCATGCTGCGGCCGACGGTCTCCGGCCCGTGCTCCATCGACGGGGCCGGGGGACGGATCTCGGTGACCGTCCGGTGCGGCTTGCCGTCCACCCACCGGTCGTCGACGACCTCCGCGATCCGGACGTGACCGCCCAGACAGGAGTCGGCCCACCCGAAGAGGATCTCGTCCGCCCGGGCCTCCGCGCCGTCCTCGGGGTCCAGCTTGTAGAAGAGCTCGTGCAGGAGGAACCGCTCGCCCGTGAAGGTCCGGGGGATCCCCTCGTCGCCGTACCGTTCCGTCATCAGCCGGTCGATGACCGCCAGATGGTGGTAGATGTCCGCGCTGACCTTCCACTGGGTCAGGGTGAGGTACGGGTCGCCCCGCAGCTCGACGCCGACCACCCGTCGACCCATGGCGATCGACCACAGCATCGCCATCATGTTCGCCCCGCCGAGACCGACAGCGAGGAAGTCCGGGTCCGCCGCACCGGTCTGGTCGACCTTCCGGAGGTCCGGCGCGGTGGTCGTCTCGTCGAGCGACTGGGGTGCCGTCTTCGGCACCTCGCTCTGCACGGCGAAGATGGCGAGCACGATGGCGGCCACCATCGTGCCGAAGCCCACCAGGAACGCCATCTGGAAGCCCTCGGTGAGGGCCACCGCGGCCGCCTCGCCCTCGGCCAGCGCCGACTCGGCGACGTTCGCCGCCACCGGAGCCAGCACTGCCAGACCGAGTGCCGAGCCGATCTGCTGGGTGGTGTTCAGCAGACCGGATCGGATCCCGCTGTCATCGAGCGTGGCGTCGGCGAGGGCGATCCGCAGCACCGGCGGCGTCGCCAGACCCGAGCCGATCCCGATGAGCAGGATGGCCGGGAGCACGTCGACCCAGTAGCTGCCGTCGGCCGGGATCCGGGCGAGCAGCAGCAGGCCGAGTGCCATCAGCGCCATGGCCGGGACGAGCAGCACCTTGGCGTCGTTCTTCCGGATCAACCGCGGAGCGACCTTCAGCGAGCCGATCCCGATGGCGAGTGCGGCCGGCACGAACGCGAAGCCCAGCTCGTAGACCGAGAAGCCGAGGACGTTCTGCAGGTAGAGCGCGCAGAGGAAGAACATCGCCGTCGGCCCGGCGATCATCAACGCGAGGACGACGTTGGACCAGGCGACGTTGCGGGCCCGGAGGACGCTCGCCGGAACCAGCGGATTGGAGGTACGCCGCTGCCACAGGACGAATCCGACCATCAGCAGCAGCGCCACGCCGCCGAGGAGCGCCGTCCGGCCCGCGCCGCTGTCGGCCTGCACGATGGTGTAGACCGTCAGCATCAGCGAGCCGACCAGGGCCACCGCGCCGATCCAGTCGATCCCCTTGCCGGCCTTGGCGTCCCGGACGTTGTCCAGCAGCCGGGCGCCCATCAGGATGGTGACCAGCCCGATCGGGGCGTTGACGAAGAAGATCCAGTGCCAGCTCAGCGACGCGGTGAGCGCCGCGCCGGCGAGTTGGCCGATCGCGGACCCCGAGGCCGCCACGAAGGCGTAGAAACCGAGCGCGCGCGCCTGCTCCCGGGGCTTCGGGAACATGTTCACGACCATGCTGAGCACGACCGCGGTGGTCAGCGCACCACCGACGCCCTGCACGAACCGGGCACCGACCAGCACCGCCTGATCGGTCGCCAGGCCGCAGACCATCGAGGCGACAGTGAAGACGCTGAGCCCACTGAGGAAGACCCGCTTGGTGCCGATCAGGTCACCCAGCCGGCCGGCGAGGAGCAGCAACCCGCCGAAGGGGATGAGATAGGCGTTCACCACCCAGGCCAGGTTGGCCTGGGAGAACCCCAGGCCCTCCTGGATGGACGGCAGGGCGACGTACACCGCGGAGCCGTCGATCACGGAGATCAGGATGCCCACGCAGAGCACGATCAGCGCGAGCTGACGCTCCCGCAGGCTCCGCAACGGGTGCGCGGTGTCGCGCAGGACGACCGTCTCCCCCGAGGCGCCGTAGGAGTCGCCTCGGGGGGTGCTGTGCAGAACGGTCACGACGCCGAACCCGCCCCGATACCGACGGGCTCCCGCATCTGCGCGGAACCCTCGGCGGCCATGTCCGCGTCGGCGGCGCCGCACATCATCGGCCGCTCGGCCGGATGGGTCTCGAGGATCGGCGGCAGGTCGCTGGTGTGCAGCCGCCCACTGCGCACCGCGAGCCGCCGCCAGTCGGACGGATCCAGCGGAACGAGCGAGTGCCGGTGCCGGCGCGTGGCGTCGATCGTGGTGGCCCGCTCGCCGGACGAACGCCCGGTCTGCTTCTCGATCTCCCGGATCCGCTCCTCACCGAAGTTGATCGGCACGGCCTGGCTGAACTCCTGGGAGCTGACCTGGAGCCAGCCGAGGGTGTCCACCTTGATCTGGTCGGCCAGCTCGCGGATCGCCTGCTGCGGGCTGACCCCCTCGTCACGGCGCTCCCAGTACTGGTGCACGCGGGAGGCGTGCCCCACCATGCCGGTGACCGCGCCACCGCTGGTCATGAAGTGGCCGTTGCCGAAGGAGTCCCCGGCGACCACGCCGTTCGCGGCGACCAGGGCGTCCGCGCCGCACTTCTCGACCAGGCTGAACAACTTCGGGCCGTACGGGCTCTGGACCCGCTCGAGGTCCGACACGGGCAACTCGGTGATCAGGGAGACCTGCTCCAGGTAGTACTCCCGCAACAACTGCTGGTACGCGTTGAGGTACTCCTTCGACCGCTTCGGGGTACCCGGCGGGACGAGGCCGGCCAGGATCGGGTCGAAGGTCTTGAAGTCCGGCACCTGGACGAGGATCCAGCCCACCTCGGGGTCGTCCTCGTGGCCCACCGCGATCTGGCGGACCCAGTACTCGTTGCCCTCGCGGTCGAACTCGGAGGCGATCCGGCGGCGGAGCCGGGCACCGACGTGCAACTCGAGGAAGCCGGCGAGGTAGTCCGCCTGGGCCACCACCGGGCCGCGGCCGTCGTGGTGGTCGACCTCGACCTCCTCCTGCCGGAAGCCGAGCCGGTCCGCGTCGCTGCTGTCGAAGCCCTGCGCGATCATGAACAGCTCGGGGACGCCCAGGTCGATCAGTGGCGAGCCGGGCTTGCGGATCCGGCGGTACCGGCCCCGGTAGTCGAGCTCCTGGACCTCCTCGATGATGAGGCGCTTACGTCCGTCCGGGAGGCTGACGAAGCCGTCCTCCTGGCGCATCCACTTGAGGAAACCGTCCCCGTCGCCCTCGTCACCGACGGCGACCCGGTGCGACAGGAAGAGCCGGACCCGCGGCGTGACACCGCGGGCGATGTCCATGTCCTGGATCATCTCCAGGTAGCGACGCAGCATGACCAGCACCTCGGAGGCACCGGCCTGGAACGTCGACGGGCCGTCGAGCACGGTCACCATGTCGCGACCGATCTTGGCGGGGTCGTGTTCGGCCGGCGGCTTCGACGGATTGAGGACGGTGAGCACCCGCTGCGGCTTGCCGTCCACGTAGCGGTCGTCGATGAACTCGGTGTAGTGGATGAGGCCCGAGACGTGGGCCTCCTCGACACCGGCGATGCACTCGTCGGCGTACACGTCGCCGGGCTCCGTGACCGGGCTGTGGAAGGTCTCGCGGAGCCTGAAGAGCTGGCCGTCACCCTTGCGGGGGATGCCCTCCTCGCCGTACCGCTCCAGCATGAGCTGGTCGATCAGGCCCAGGTGGTGCCAGAAGTCCTCACGGATGTTCCAGTGCACACCCAGGGACGGGTCGCCGCGCAGCTCGACGCCGACGCACTGGCGACCGTGAGCCACCGACCACAGCAACGACATCATGCTGGTCGCGCCAAGCCCGAGGGCGACGAAGTCGGGGTTCTGAATCCCCGTCCAGTCGACCTCCACCTTCGTGCCGCGCGGTGCCCGGGACTGCTTCGTCGGGTCAAGCACCGCTGGCGCACTGCTGCGCGACGCACGCTTGACCAGGGAAGCTAATCGAAGGTTCTTCATGACCTTTCCTCAACTCTTGAGAGTGACGGATAAATGCCAGGCAGTCGACCGCCGAATACGGCGAGAATGGTCGCCATTCGGCTAGATCAATGCTAGCTAAACTGTCAAGCGGGTTGCCGCTGACCAGATCCCAGATTCGGGTGCATTCACGGAGGCCTGAACCAACAGTCGCGGGTCCACGCGCGTGTGGCGCGGTAGGTGCGAGTGGCGTGGCCGACCCCGGCCGCGTGCACGTCAACGGCCAGCTTGCTCGCCGCTGGCCGATCGCATCGCTGCCGGTCTATCGCATCGCCACCCAACATACGAGGCAACACCTGGCACCGACTTTAACAGCGGGATCGTAGACCGTCCACATGGGCGACTGACGGACGACCGAGGCGGTCCGGAATTGGCCACTTGCCCGGTCAGTCACGTGGACGCGTCGGACACTTCCCTTATTTCCGACGGCTCCGGCATCATGCAGCAGCGGAATCACTTGTGGTGACAACCCCGCGAGCAATACGTTGCCGCGGCTCCCATCGGGAGGCTCTATCCGCTGGTTCGGGCTCCGGAACGACCGGCGCGGGCGGATTGCTCCGTGGTGCCCGCGCTCCCCTGCTGCGCCGCCAGGCGCACCTGCTCGTACACCCAGTTGCGGGGTAGTCCGGTCACCTCCCGGACCACCTCCCGGACGAGCCGGGGCTCGACGCCGTGCCGCACCAATGTCTCGGTGAGTCGGTGGGCCAGCGCCTCGTCCTCGTCCGCGGGCTCCCCGGGGGCGCCGGCGACGACCACGGTGAACTGCCCTCGGACCACCGCCTCCGCGTCGAGCCCGGCGATCAGGTCGGACAGTGGACCCCGGAGGAACTCCTCGTCGTCCTTGGTGAGGTTCCGGGCCAGCGCCGCCGGTCGGTCGCCGAGCACCGCCCGGACGTCCTCGAGCATCGCCACGATCCGGTGGGGTGCCTCGAAGAAGACCAGGGTGGCCACGGTCGACCGCAGCGCGGTCAACGCGCTCCGCCGCGCCGCCTCCCTCCGAGGTAGGAACCCGACGTAGTGGAACTGGTGGTTCGGTAGGCCGGAACCGATCAGCGCGGTCACCGAGGCGGTCGCGCCGGGCAGCGGGCGGACCGGCACGTCGGCCTCGACGGCCGCCGCCACCAGCCGGTAGCCCGGGTCGTTGACCAGCGGCGTCCCCGCGTCGGAGACAAGCGCGACGTCCGTGCCGTCGCGGAGCATCCCCAGCAGATGCCGACTGCGCGACTCCTCGTTGTGGTCGTGGTAGCTCAGCAGGCGGGTGTCGATCTCGAGGGACTGCAGCAGGCGGCGGGTGTGCCGGGTGTCCTCGGAGGCGACGACGCCGACCCGGCCGAGGACCTCGATCGCCCGGAGGGTGATGTCACCGGGATTGCCGATGGGGGTGGGCACCAGGTAGAGGGTGCCGGGATCGGCAGCCCCCGACCGTCGCGTTCCGTCCGCCTCTGCCACCCGTCGCCCCCCGTGTCGTCACGGCCAACTCTATCGCCAGCGCCCCGCCCCCCACCGCCACCCCGCCGGCCACGGCCGTTTCCGGACCCACCGGTCATTTCCCGTCATCAGCACCACGGCACGACTGGCAATCGACGCCCTGGCGACCGGGCCGCAAAATCAGCGGACGGGCACACCCAACCCATTCCGGCTACTCAATGTCACCAATACAATACTTGACACCCTATCGGCGCATAACTAAGATCGAACTCCGTTGGGCAGGCCAATACCGCCCAGACAAAACCGCGCCCGGCATTTTCCCCGAAACGGAGCCCGTCTTACTTCCGCCGCAATCGCGCGAAAGGGCGACGAATGCCTGACCCGGATCACCCGACAATAACGGACATCGTCGTTTCGCCGCATTTCGACGACGGCGCCCTCTCGGTCGCTTCGGTGCTGCGCAGGGGACGGTCCGTGCTTCTGGTCACCGTCTGTGGTGGACCGCCGACCGAAGATGGCGACGACGAGTGGGACCGCCTCTGCGGTTTCGAGTCCGGCCCCGCCGCCGCTGTGGGACGTGCCGCAGAGGACCGTGCCGCCGCCGCGCTCGCCGGCAACCGGGTGACCCACCTGCCCGTCCCGGACGCGCCGTACCGGACCGACTTCCCGTCCGCGGCGGTGGTCGCGGCGCTGGCCCCGCTCTTCCGGCCCGACGTACGGGTCTGGGCTCCACTGGGGATCGGCAGCCACCCGGACCACGTCGGCACCCGGGACGCGGTGCTGGCCGCAGCCGCCGGAACGGGCCGCGCCGTCACCTTCTACGCCGACTGCCCGTACGCGTTCGGCTCCGGCTGGGACGCCGCCGACGGGGACCGGCCCGCCACCGACCGGTGGGAGCCGCACCTCACCGCCCTGGCCCACCTCGTCGACGCGACCAGTCCTCGGGTCACCCGTCTGGACGACTCCACGATGCGGTTGAAGATCGCTATGCTTCGCTGTCACGCCTCGCAACTGGCCGGTCTCTCCGTGGACCATCCCCACTTCATGGCCTGGGAGGGACCGTTGCGCCAGGAGGTCTTCTGGCCGGTGTCCGCCCTGATCCCCGGCCTGGAACCAACTCTCGGGAGTAGCGCATGATCGTCGGAGGCTCGACCATCCAGCCGGAGCGCGTCGACGCGGCGGCACTTCGACAGCTCGGCGACGCCCTGCGGAAGGTGGTCGGCCGAGCCGAGCCGACCCCCCTCGCCGACCTGCTCTCCGGCACCCCGGTCGACCCGGACGCGCTGACCGGGGAGATCGGCGTGGAGGGCCGGCGGGCGCTGCTCGACAGCGGCATGGCCGTCGACGACGGTGCCACCTTCTCCTCGCCGCTGCGCGGCCACCAGATGCACGGCGTGGTGGTGCTCAGCGACCCGGACGTCGAGGAGGATGTGCAGCACCGGTGGTACGTCGACCCGCTCTGGGAGGCGGACCTGCTGATCCGGCTGATGCTCCGGCGTGGCGGCGCGCGCGCCCTGGACATGGGGTGCGGCTCCGGGGTGCTCTCCCTGGTGCTCGCCGACCGGTACGAGTCGGTCCTCGGGGTGGACGTCAACCCGCGCGCGGTGGCGCTGTCCCGCCTCAACGCCGCCCTCAACGGCCTGACGAACGTCACCTTCCGCGAGGGCGACATGTTCGAGCCGGCCGAGGGGCGGTTCTCGCGGATCGTCTTCAACTCGCCGACGAACGAGGAGGGCAGCGAGTTCGTCGACCTGCTCGAAGCCGGTGAGCCGATCCTGGAGACGTTCTTCCGCGACGTGCCCCGGAAGCTGGAGTCCGGTGGCGTGGTCGAGGTCAACCTCGCCATGAACGACTACCCGGGCAACCCCTTCCGGGACCGGCTCGGCGACTGGCTCGGGCTGACCGAGAACGGGCTGCGGGTGCACATCTTCACCTCGCAGCGGCGCGCCACGGGCGACGGGGGCGAGTGGAAGCGGGGCTGGCTGGTGATCGCGCCCGGCCCGGTGGGGCTCACCGAGACCGAGTGGCCGTACCACGACCTCTACGAGGAGGACCCGGACTCGCTGCTCGGCGCGACGGAGCAGCAACTCGCCTGAGGAGGGCACCCCGACGAGGTGCGCTGGTCGGTCGACACCCGACCGCACCGGCGGTGCCGACCGTCAGTGGGACCGGGGCCGCCGTGGCCCCGGTCCGCCACTGGTCAGGAGGCGAGCAGTTCGTCGATCTGGTTGATCGCCCCCGAGGCACCCTCCACCACGCCCATGTCCAGCACCTGCTGCAGGGCCTCGGCCGAGGGGTAGGTGGAGACGTAGGTCGCGCGCGTGCCGCCGTCGTGCTCGGTGAAGGTGTAGACGTTCCCGGAGACCGGCAGGTCCGGGTTCGGGTTGAAGTCCAGGTCGGCGAAGCCGTCGTCGAAGGAGAAGCCCCGAGGCTCCTCCACGCTCTTGACCAGCCAGTATCCGGCGTGCTTGTCGCCCTCCGGACCGGTCATGTAGTACGTCACCCGGCCACCGGGCGTGAGGTCGTGGTCGACCACCGTCGCCGGGTAGGTCGGCGGCCCCCACACCTTCTCCAGCTGGCGGGGGTCGGCGTAGACCTGCCAGACCCGCTCCACGGGGGCGGCGAAGTCCGCGGTGATGGTCAGGGTCAGGTTGTCGAGATCGTGCCGGACGTCGGTCACGGGCATGGGTCAGTCCTCCTGGTCGAAATCGGCTGCGATGAGTGCATCGATGCGGGCGATGCGGCCACGCCAGACCTGTTCGAGTTCGGTGAGCATGGACGCCACCGACCGCACCGCCGCCACGTCGCCGCTGGCCAGCTGCTCGCGACCGCTGCGTCGCTTGGTCAGCAGACCGGCCTTCTCGAGCACGGCCACGTGCTTCTGCACCGCGGCGAAGCTCATGTCGTACTTCGCCGCGAGCGCGGTGACGGAGTGCTCCCCGGCCAGCACGCGACGCAGGATGTCACGTCGGGTGCGGTCGGCGAGCGCCTGGAACATGGCGTCCGCCCGGTCCTCGCTCTCGTCGGTCACCACCCCAATATACAACCACTTGGTTGTACGTTGTCAAGGGTCACGTCTCCGGCGCTGTCCTGACGATGGCAGCGGCCCGCCGCACCGGGGTTTCCTCCTGGAGAACGATCGGCGCGGCGGGGCGACGTGCGCCGGCCACGCGGGCCCACGTACGAGAACGGGCCCCGCTCGCCGAGGGAGCGGGGCCCGCGTCGACCGGTGTGGCTCGTCGCCACACCGGCCCGGTCAGCGTCGGTCAGTCGTCGTCGCGATCGTCATCGTCATCGTCGTCGCGGTCGTCATCGTCGTCGACCGGCTCCTGCTCGGCCTTGACCACGCTGCCGTTGGTCCGGTCCACGTCGATCTCGTGCTCCGTCCCCCCGTTCACGATCTCGACGCTCCACACCTGACGGCCGTGCTCCTCCTCCGCCTCGACCTCCACGATCCGGCCGCCTCCGGCGCGGGCCAACGCGATCTCCCCGGCGCGCTTCTCGTCCACCGCGTTCCCGGTCGCCGGGGTGGTGGTGCCACCGGACGATGTGGTGGGCACACCGGTCGCCGCCGGGGCGGTGGGGGTGGCGGGGGTGCCGCTCGGGGTGGCGGGGGCCGTCGGGGCCGTGGTCGCCGCGGTCAGGGTGGTACGACCGCTCCGCTCGTCGGCGGCGGCAGCGGTGCCGATCACCGCTCCGGCCACCGCCAGCACCGCCGCACCCCCCAGGGTGCCCGTGATCAGGGACTTGTGCTTCATCTCGATGCACCTTTCCTCGGGTTCTGCCTACGAGGATCGGCCGAACCGGGATAGCGGCGCGCTGTACCGACGCTAAGGCCCGGTTAAGGCTCCGGCCGGGGTCAGGTGCCCGACGGAGCCGCTGGTGGCGCGAGCCGGAGCAACACCTCGGCTCCGCCGGTCCGGCCGCTCCGCAACTCCAGTCGCCCGCCCCCGACCTCGGCGGCCCGGCGGGCGATGTCCAGTCCGAGACCGGTCGAGCCGGCCGTGCTGGCTCCCCGGCGGACCGTGTCCGGCGGCATGCCCGGCCCCTCGTCGGCCACCGTGAGCAGCACCTCCCCGGACGACCCGGAGCGCTTCGCGCCCGTAGGGGCGAGCCGCACGGTGAACGGGGTGCCGTCCGGGGTGTGCGCGAACACGTTGCCGAGCAGCGCGTCGACCGCCGCGGCCAGGTCCTCGGCGGGCACCGCGACCGGCAACGGCCCGGACGCCAGCTCGCGGTGGACCGTCCGGCCAGTGTCCTCGGCCAGCACCGACCAGAACTGCACCCGGTCGGCGACCACCGCCGCCGCGTCGCACCCCACCGGGCCGACCGCCGGCCGCTGCCGCCGGGCCTGGCGGATCAGGCCGGTCACCGCCCGCTCCAGCCCGTCGACGGCGCTGGTGATCCGGGCCGCGTCCTGCGGGTCGCCCAGCGACTCGGCCTCCAGCCGCAACGCGGTCAGCGGGGTCCGGAGCCGGTGCGACAGGTCGGCCACCTGCTCGCGTTCCTGGCCGAGCAGCTCCTGGATGCGGCCGGCCAGGTGGTTGAGGGCACCGGCCACCTCGCGCAGCTCGGTCGGACCGGCGGGGGTCACCCGGGCGTCGAGATCGGCGTTGGCGAGGCGGTGCGACACGGCGGAGAGTTCGCTGATCGGTCGGACCAGGGTGTGGGCCAGCCGGTCGGCCACCACCAGACTGATCACCACCAGCAACCCGCCGAGCAGGGCCAGGACCAGCCAGGCACGGCCCACCCCGGCGGTCAGCTCCGCGCCCGGCACCACCGTCCGGATCACGCCGGTGCCGTCCGGCCGGCCCTGCACCGCGATCACCACCTCGCGTCCCTCCGCCGACTCCGCGGTGAGGCTCTGGCCGCGCGCCGCCAGGGCCACCGCCGGGGTACGGGGTGCCGGCGTGCCGAGCACCGTGCCGTCGGGCAGGAAGACGCTGACCGGTCGGCCGGACTCGACGGCGAGCCGCTCGACGGTCAGCCGGATCGTCGCCGGATCGGCGGTGCCCACCACCGGCACCAGGCTCTGCGCGTCGGCGGTCGCCCGGACGGTGGCCCGGTCCTCGGCGACGGTGCGGACCAGCAACGCGAGCGGCACCAGGAAGGCGACCAGGGTGAGCACGCTGACCGCGGCGGCCAGCAGGGCCAGGCGCGCCCTCACCCGGCCTCCTCCGGAGGAGCCAGCCGTACCCCCACCCCTCGGACGGTGTGCAGGTAGCGGGGCTGCTGGGCGTTCTCCCCCAGCTTCCGGCGCAGCCACGACAGGTGCACGTCGACGGTCTTGTCCGCACCGCCGTACGGGATCTGCCAGACCTCGGTCATCAGCTCGCGCTTGGTGACCACCTCGCCGGGGCGGGCGGCCAGATGGTGCAGCAGGTCGAACTCGCGCGGGGTCAGCTCGACCGGCTGGCCGTCCAGGGTCACCTGGCGGGCACGCGGGTCGACCCGCAGCCCGCCCACGACCAGCGTCGGGTCGTCCGCCCCGGCTGCCGAGCCGCCGCGGCGCAGCACCGCCCGGACCCGAGCGTCGAGCTGGGCGGCGGTGAACGGCTTCACCACGTAGTCGTCCGCACCCGCGTCGAGGACCCGGACGATCTCGGTCTCGTCGTCACGGGCGGTGGCCACGATCACCGGCACCGGGCTGACCGCGCGCAGCATCCGCAGCAGTTCCCGACCGTCGAGGTCGGGCAGGCCGAGGTCGAGCACGACCAGGTCGGGCCGGTTCTCCAGCGCGTCGCGCAGCCCGTCCATCGCCGTCGACGCGGCCGCCACCGCGTGCCCCCGGTCCCGCAGCGCCCGGACCAGCGGGGTCCGGATGGTCAGATCGTCCTCGATCAGCAGCAGGCGGGGCACACCTGGCAGGCTAATCCCCTCCTACCGGCGCCGGCCCGGTCGTTAACCCTCCCTTATCGTCGTCCGGTGCTTCCGCCAACCTTCGATCGGGGATAGTCGGGGCATGCGCCGTCCGTTCCTCGCCGTCGCCGGCTGGTTGGTCACCGCCGTGCTGCTCACCCTGGTCGGGGTGGCCGCGATCCGCCTGGTCGGGGAGAGCATCACCGGCACCCCGGGCGGCGTGCGCAGTCAGGAGGAGGTCGAGCGGGCGCTGGCCGCGCCGGAGCCGTCGGCAGCTTCCGCCACCCCCGGTGCGCCGCCGCCGACCGCGTCCGCGCGGTCGGGCGTACAGCGGGTCTTCGCGACCACCGGGGGCAGCGCGGTGGCCGAGTGCGGGCCGGACGGCGTACGGCTGGTCTCCTGGGCGCCGGCGCAGGACTACCGGGTGGGCGAGGCCGACCGGGGCCCGGACGACGACGTCGAGGTGAGCTTCGTCGGGCCGTCCGGTGAGCACGAACTGAAGCTGCGTTGCGTCGGCGGCGAACCGGTGGCCGAGACCGACGACTGAGGTTCCGCCCGTGGTCTCGGCGCAGGCTGACCCACCCGGTCCGGACGGCGTACCCGGTGGCGCTGCCGCGCAGTTGCACCGGACCGGCACCGGTGACCGGTGCCGGCCGACGTGTGGCGGATCAGCAGCCGCAGGTGTAATACAGGATGTCCCAGTGGCTGCCTTCCTTGGTGTACAGGTTTCCGGACGCTGACCGGTACTGGTAGCCGAAGCCGGAGATGTACCCGACGTAGGCGAAGTGCGACGAGATGTAGTTCTGGATGCAGGTGCTCAGGGCGATGTCGACCTTGTAGCCGTTCCAGTGGCTGTACGTGCCGTCGGAGTGACCGACCTCGGTGCCGGCGGTGATGGTGATGGCACAGCCGCTGACCCGCTTAGCACGTCCCGCGACGACCCGCCCAGGGACACGCGGAGTGTCAGGCGGCACCGCCGTTGACGTACAGCACCTGGCCGTTGATCCACCGCCCGGCCGGACTGACGAGGAAGGCCACCACGTCGGCGGTGTCGGCCGGCTCGCCGAGCCGGTTCATCGGCGACATCGCCGCCATCCGGGCGACGGCCTGCTCGTCCTTGCCGTCGAGGAAAAGGGCGGTGGCGGTGGCCCCGGGTGCGACGGCGTTCACGGTGATGTCGCGTTCCCCCAGCTCCCGGGCCAGGATCAGGGTGATCGCGTCCACCGCGGCCTTGCTGGCGGCATAGGCGGAGTAGGTGGGCAGGGACAGCTTGGGCGTCGTACTGGAGATGTTGATGATCGCGCCTCCGGGCCGGACCCGGCGGGCCGCCTGCTGGTCGACCACGAAGGTGCCGCGGACGTTCGTCCGGTGCACCCGGTCCAGATCCGCGAGGTCCAGCTCGACGATGGGGGCGTGGACCACGTTCCCGGCCGAGTTCACGACGACGTCGATTCCGCCGTAGGTCTGCTCGGCGGTGTCGAAGAGTCTGGCCACCGCGAACTCGTCGGCGACGTCGGCCTGCACCGCGACGGCGTCTCCACCGGCGGCGGCGATCTCGGCCACGGTCTGCTCCGCCTCGACCTTGCTGGTGGCGTAGTTCAGCACCACCGCGTAGCCGTCCGCGGCCAACCGTTTCACGATCTGGCGACCGATGCCCTGGGATCCACCGGTGACGATCGCGACACGCTGCGGGACGGTCATGACTGGCTCTCCTGATCCTGAGGGGCCCGTCGCGGCGAAGGCGCTCCGGACACCGGATTAGATCAAACAGAGACGTCGGCGGGTAGCCGTCCCCGGCTGCCGCTTCGACTCCTGCCGGAGCCCGACGCGGTGGTCACCGGCCACCGGGGACGGAGGCTGGTTCCACCTGTCCCTCCCTCGGTCAGGGGTGGGCGCGGCCAGCGGGGCTGTCGGCGAAGGCGAGGCCGTGCTCGGCCAGCGCGGCATCCAGGATGGCGACCGCCTTCGGCCCGACCCCGTGCAGGGCCAGCAGGTCGCGGCGGCGCCAGGTCGCCACCTGGGCGAGCGTCGTGACGCTGGCCGCGAGCAGGGCGCCGTTGGCGGGCCGTCCGATCGGGGGCAGATCGCCGATCTGCGCCGGCAGGTGGCGGGTACTCACGCGATCACCCTAGCCCGGCGGTGTGTCGGGAACCACCACTCGCACAACCAATGGCGTTCTTGGATGCCCGTTTCCCCCTGCACCGTACGAAGGGGCCGTGCGCGAGTCGTGTTGAGGATCGTGATCAGCCGGTCCACGTCGGCGAACGGAAGATTCGATTCAGGTTCCGGCGCGATGTCGCTGAACGGCGAGCCGTAGAGCCATTCTGGTTCCATGACGCCGTTCCGGGTCAGGTGGGCACCGCTACCGACCGGCCCGCCGAGAAGCAGGGGCGACAGGGGGCAGCTTCCGGAGCCCGGCCGGCTGGACGAAGACCTCTCGCCGGGCGACGGCGTCACCCTTCTTGTTCACCTGGTACCCGTCGAGCCACAGCCATCCGTCGAACGTCGGCCGGTCGAGCACACGGATAAGGCGGAACATGATCGGCCTGACGAACTGAACGCTGGCCGCGCGGGTGACGTGGAGCAGGTCACCGGCCCGGAACGCGCTCACCACCGGTCCTTCACCCGCCGCCACGCCAGGATCCGGGCACGTGCCACCGCCACCCGAGGACACCAGCCGTCCGGATGGCACCGCCGGCACCGCTGGACGCGGTGGTAGTCGAGCACCGCCCAGGACATCTGCACCAGGAACGGCACGTCACGCCTCTCGTTCACGCCCACAGCCCCGCCCGGTACTCCCCGGCGAGGGTCAGGAGCGGCCGTTCCGGCGGATAGACCACCCGAGCAACCCCCACCGCGCGGTACGCCCCGGCCCGCTCCGGGTAGGCGGTGGCCGGCCCCACCCGATCGAGCGGGGGCGTACGACGGCGGCGGCTCCTGAACGGCCAGAGCCTCCACAACAGACCGGGGTACGTCGGGTTCTTCGCATGCCGAGCCATCGGCCCTCCCGGAGCATAGTGACTTACAAACCAAGAGTGACGAAACTTATCTGGGAAGTCTAGAGTTCCATGGAAGATTTCCGTGGACGTTGGCGACTGGCTCTTCGTGCCTTGATCTCGAAAGTGGAGAGGAGAACACTGACGGTGTTCACGACCCTGGAGGTAGACGTGGCGAGGGCAAGCGGCCCGACGATCGCGCGATGGCAACTCGGCCGGGAGCTACACCGACTCCGCGAGGCGGCGAAGGTCTCGCACAAGGAGATCGCGGCAGAGTTGGGCTGCTCGGAGTCGAAGATCTACAAGATCGAATCAGGCGCAGTAGGCGTCAGCCGCGCCGACGTGATCGTGATGCTGACGCGGTACGGCGTCGAGGACGAGCGAGCCCGGCACACCGCTCTTGAACTCCAGCGCCAGGGCAAGGAGCGCGGTTGGTGGGCGAAGTTCGGGCAGCTTCCGAACCCGTACAGCATGTACATCGGGCTGGAGTCCGCAGCGACGGCGGTACGGAATTTCGAGCTGGCCGTCGTGCCGGGCCTGCTCCAGACGGAGGCGTACGCCTACGCGATCACCAGTGCCGCATGGCCGGGTCAGACCGAGGAGGCGCGCCGCCGAGTTGAGGTGCGGATGACCAGGCAGACTTGCCTGACCGAAGAGCCGGCACTGAAGTTCTGGGGGATCGTGGACGAGGGCGTGCTGCGTCGCCAGACCGGTGGCCCCGACGTCATGCGACGTCAGCTTCACCACCTGATCGAGATGAGTGACCGGCCGAACATCGAGCTTCAAGTCTTGCCGTTCAGCGAGGGATGGCACCCCGGCACGGTGGGCTCCTTCTCGATCCTGGAGTTTCCCGAGGACATCCACAGTCCGGTCGTATACGTGGTCAGCCAGGCCGGGGACGCCTATCTCGAACGGGAGGACGACTTGCGGCGCGTTACGCTGACCTATACCCACCTGCACGCGGCAGCGCTCAGCGTCAACAAGTCCCGCGACCTGATCGCCGCCATCGCCAAGGACATGACGTAGAGCGAAGGAGAGGGTGCGGCAATGGACCGGTCACGCGCCGTGTGGCGCAAGAGCAGCCGAAGCGATGCCAACGGCCAGTGTGTCGAAGTGGCGGCTCTTCAAGGCACCGTCGCCGTCCGGGACAGCAAGGACAAGAGCGGCCCGGTCCTCGCGTTCGCCGCGCCGGACTGGCGCAGCTTCGTCAACTCCCTCAAGACCAACTAGCCGGCGACATCGCAGTGCCCCGGCTTCCCTCTCGGGAGCCGGGGGCACCTGCCGTCGCCGACGGTCGGGCCGGGGCGGCCCGTCCTAACGGGCCACCCGCTGGTTGTACCTGCGCTTGGCCCACAGGTACGACACCAGCGAGATCCCGGCGCACCAGGCGAGCGCGAGGATCGCGCTGGTGCCGATCCCGGAGCCGAGCAGCAGCCCGCGCAACGTCTCGATGATCGGCGTGAACGGCTGGTACTCCGCGAAGGTACGCAACCCGGCCGGCATCGTCTCCGTGGGCACGAACCCGCTGCCCAGGAACGGCAGCAGGCTCAGGAACATGGGCGTGTTGCTGGCCGTCTCGACGCTGTCGGCGACCATCCCGAGCGCGACGGCGAACCAGGTCAGCGCGAACGCGGTCGCGGTCAGCACGCCGAGCACGGCGAGCCACTCGATCGCGGTGGCGTTCGGGCGGAAGCCGATGAGCAGGGCGACGCCGAGCACGGCGACCACCGCCAGGAAGTCCTGCACCAGGCTGCCGAGCACGTGCCCGGTCAGCAGCGAGCCCCGGGAGATGGCCATGCTGCGGAACCGGTCGACGATGCCCTCGGTCATGTCCGTCGCCACCGAGATGGCGGTGCCGGCGGCGGCCCCGGCCATGGTGAAGAGCAGCATGCCCGGGGCCAGGTAGTTCACGTACGCGGAGCGGTCGCCGCCGATGCCGGCGCCGAGCGTGCCACCGAAGACGTAGGCGAAGAGCAGCAGGAAGACCACTGGCATACCGATCAGCAACCCGGTCAGCGACGGGTAACGCCGCAGGTGCAGCAGTTGCCGGCGCAGCATGGTCCGGGAGTCGGTGAGGGCGTGGGCCATGGTGGTCATCGGGTTTCCTCGGAGGTCGCGGTGGTGGCGGGCGCGCCGGTGAAGGCGAAGAACACGTCGTCCAGGTCCGGGGTGTGGATCGTCAGGTGGTCAGGCTCGGCCCGGACCCGGTCGAGCGTGCCCAGCACGGCGCGCAACGAGGCGACGTCGCCGCCGCTGGGCACCTGGAGGGTCAGCGCGTCGTCGTCGCGGTGTGCCGTGTCCAGCACGGCCGCCGCCGCGCGCAACGTGACCGGGTCGGCGAAGCGCAGCAGCAGGTGCCCACCGGGGATCCGGCGTTTGAGTTCGTCCGGTGCGCCCTCGACCACGATGCGGCCCTGGTCCAGCACCGCGATCCGATCGGCGAGCTGATCCGCCTCCTCCAGGTACTGGGTGGTGAGAAAAACCGTGACGCCCTCGGCGACCAGCTCCCGGACAATCTGCCACATCGCGTGCCGGCTGCGCGGGTCGAGGCCGGCGGTGGGCTCGTCGAGGAAGATCAACCGGGGATCGCCGACCAGGGTCATCGCCAGGTCCAGGCGGCGTTGCTGACCGCCGGAGAGCAGCGACACCGGCTTCCGCGCCGACTCGCCGAGATCGAAGCGCTCGATCAGCCGGGCCACCCGCCGGCCGCCCTCGGCCCGACCGAGCCGGTGCAGGTCGGCCATCAGCCGCAGGTTCTCCTGCACGGTGAGCAGGCGGTCGACGGCCGCGAACTGGCCGGTCAGGCCGATCGCCGCACGCACCCGGTCGGCTTCCCGGGCCAGGTCGTGCCCGGCGACGCGGATCGAGCCGCCGTCCGGCGGCAGCAGGGTGGCGAGGATCCGCACCATGGTCGTCTTGCCAGCGCCGTTCGGGCCGAGCAGGGCGAAGACGGTGCCTTCGGTGACGGTCAGGTCGATGCCGTCGAGGACCACCTTCGCGCCGAAGGTCTTGCGCAGGCCGGCCACCGATACGGCGGGGCGGGTGGTCACTGTGGTAGTCACGAACGCCTCCTGGCGGTTTCCGGGCAGGGGCCATCGCCGGCCGGGGCACGAGCGCCGGCCGGGACGGCGGGGTGGGTCAGGAGCGGTGGATCAGGATGTCGCCGAAGGCGGTACGCGCACGCACCTCGGCCTGCTCGTCGGTCTCGGCGGGGCCGTCGGTGGTCGTCATCTCGTTGCGGACCTTGCCGTACTGGGTGTGCACGTCGAGCCGGGCCGCGGTGCCCGTCCGGATGCCGACCTCGATGCGGCCGGCCGCGCTGCGCAGCGTCGCCGAGCCGCGCACCAGCTCGCGGACGCGGATGTCGCCGCTGGCGGTGTTCGCGGTGATCGAGGCGGCGACGTGGTCGGCCGCGATGTCGCCGTTGGCGGAGCGGATCTGCACGTCGCTGCCGGCGTGACCGACCCAGGTCTCGCCGTTGCCGTTCTTGAGCACGGCCGGCCCGGCGACCGACTGCACCTGGAGCTTGCCCGAGCCGGTGGTCAGCTTGACGTCACCGGTGACGGTCTCGGCGGCCACCAGCCCCATTCCGGTCGTCCCCGACAGGCTCGCGGCCTGCTCGACCTGGAGGTCACCGGCGCCGCTGCGCAGCCGGCAGCCACCCAGCACCCCGGTGCAGCGGACCCCACCGACGCCGAGCTTGACCTCCAGGGCGGAGCCGGCCGGCAGTTCGACGAGCACGTCGACGGCACCGACCTTGCCGAAGATGCCGAGGCCGGGCTGGCGGGGGCCGCGCACGGTCAGGGTGCCGGACGCGAATTCCACGTGGGTCTGCTCGGCGGCCCGCACGTCCCGGTTCTCGGCGTCGTCCCCCGGGCGTACGTGCACGACGGTGTCCGGCCGTTCGCTCGCGACCACCCGCAGGTCACCGGCGGCGAGGTCGACAGAGGCGGTGATGGGTCCGGGAGTGTCGAAGGTGGGCATGGGCTTCTCCGTTCTGTCGGGGGTCAGCGGACCCAGCCGGTGTAGCGCTGGCCGCCGCTGGTCGCGCTCCCGGTCGCGGGACGCCCGGCGTCGCTGTCGGCCGCGGCGGCCGCGGCCCGGATCAGCCAGGTGTTGATCGAGACGCCGGCGCGGGCGGCAGCCTGCTCGACGCGGTTCTTCAGGTGTTCCGGCAGGCGCAGGCTGATCCGCACGGTCGCCTCGTCCTCACCCGGGGTCGGTGCCGGTGCCGGACCGGGCGGCGGCGGCGAAGCGGCTGACTGGTCGGTCCACGGGTCGGCGGGCGGCGGCGTCACGACGAAGCTGGGCTCACGGTTACGCAGCCGCAGGTCGACCGAGCCGGGCGCGAGATCGCGGGTGATCTCGGCTGCCGCTTCGGAGAGGGCGTCGAGCAGGGCGAGCCTGGCTGCGGACTCGAGCGGCGCGGTGAGCCGCTCGGCCAGCTCACGGGCGTCATCGCCGCCGGTTGCGGCGGCGAGCGCAAGCTCGTGGCGCAAGGCGTCGATGTAGGGGCGCAGTTCCATGACGCCACTATGACATCACGGTGATGCCACACGCAACCGTATGGCATCACCGTGATGTCAGAAAGCTGGAGCCCTTCGGCGCGCCGACGGCCTGCGTCGTCCGGATGTCGGCACCGGCTGCCGGGCGGCGGTCGTGAGCCGCCCGGCGGAGGCGGTGGCTCCGGTCCGATGCGTCGCCGGACGGCACGGAAGTACATCCCACCGCAGCACGGTGCCTGGGCCATGCTGCTCGTCCCCTGGCTCGCCGGTGTCCTCGTCGCCGGGTTCCGGTGGCTGCACCTCCCACTGCTCGTCGCCTGGCTTGCCGGCTACGCCCGGCTGCGGCGTGAGCGGGCCCTGGTCAACGACCTCGCCTCGGTGGTGCAGAACTGCGTCATGGTGCTCGTCGCCGCCACGGTCACCGGTGCCGAAATCAGCCAGGCCACGCTGGCCTTCGTCGCCGTTCTCCGCTACTTCACCGGCACGGTCCTGTACGTCAAGACGATGATCCGCGAGCGGGACAATCCGGCCTTCCACCGCCTCTCGGTGATCTACCACGTGCTCGCGTTCGCCGGGGCGGCCAGCCTCGGCGTCACGCTCGCAGTGGTGTTCGCCGTCCTCCTCGCCCGCGCCGCCGCCCTGCCCCGGTACCGGCTGGCCCCGAAGCACGTCGGCATCGTCGAGATCGGCACCTCCGCTCTCGTGCTCCTCGCCGCCGTGACCGCGTGAGCGGTCGGTCACGGCAGGATCTCGACGTACCCGTCGGTTCCGTGGACGCGGATCCGCTGCCCGTCCCGGATCAGCCGGGTGGCCTGCTCCACGCTCACGACGGCCGGCAGGCCGTACTCCCGGGCGATCACCGCACCATGGGTCATCAGGCCACCCACCTCCGTCACCAGGCCCGCGACGGCGACGAACAGGGGCGTCCAGCTGGGGTCCGTGTAGGCCGTGACCAGGATGTCGCCCGCTTCGAGATCGGCCTCCGCCATGTCCAGGACGACCCGGGCCCTCCCCTCGACGGTCCCGGCGGAGACCGGTAGGCCGACCAGCGCACCGGCCGGCACGTCGTCGCGGCGGTACGACCCGGCGACGGCCTCGCCGTCCGACGTGAGCAGCCGGGGCGGCGTGAGCGCCTGGTACGACCGGAACGCGTCCCTGCGCTGGCGGATGAGCCGGTCGTCCACCCGGTGCGTACGCACGACGTCGTGGAACTCCTGGAACGTGAGGAAGAAGACGTCCTCCCTCTCGCGCAGCACGTGGGCCCGCACGAGGCGCCCGGCTTCCTCCAGCAGGGCCTGCTTGTAGACGAAGTAGCGGCTGACGATGCCGTACTTCGGGTACTCCCGGTAACCGATGAAGGTCCGGACCCGGTCGATCATCCGCTTGGTCTCGGTGGCCTTCCGCTCCCCGTCGGGCAGGGCCCGCAGGCGTCCGAGCACCTCCTGCGTCTTCCTCTCCGCCTCCTGCCGTCCCTGCTCGAAGCGCCGCCTGGCGGCACCCGGCGCGAAGAGCCGGACGTTGTCGAGGATCACGGGCACGAGCGTGGTGGGGCGTTCGCTCCACCGTGGTCGGGTGATGTCGATCTCGCCGACGCAGCGCATGCCGTACCGGTCGAGGTAGGCCCTGATGGCGTCGCGGGCTTCCGCCCCGCCCGCGAGCTTCGGCAGCTCGTCCAGGAAGCCGTCGTCCTCGACGCCCTCCAGGAACGTCACCACCTCGGGTTGCGGGCGGATCACGTCGGCGACGTCGAGGAGCGCCAGCCCCATCTCCGACGTGACGTTGCCGGGGGCGGACAGCGTGAGGGTGTCGGCCGCGTTCCTCTCGCCCAGCCATTCCCACAGCTTGTCGTTGAGCCACCAGGTGGCCTCCATCCCCGCCATGATCGCCTGCACGCTCAGTGGATCAGCGAGGGCCCGCTTGTGCTCCTGGAATGCCTCCAGCAGGAAGTCGAACAGCGCCGGTCCGGTCTTCGTCCGGATGTCGCGCCGCAGGGCGGCGATGGACGCCTGGGTACGCTCGATCAGCTCGGTGACGATGGCCGGATCGGTCTCGATCGGGGCGGGTGCGCCCAGAACCGGTAGGCCGCCGGGCTCGCCGGCCGGGAGCGCCGGGACGAAGCCGGGGCGGTCGAGGACGGTTTCCAGCGCGTCCCTCATCAACGGATCGGACCTCCCCACCATCTCCAGGAAGCCGGCCCGGCCCGCGGGCGAGGCCAGGTGCCGGGTGGCGTCGACGAACAGCCGCCCGCCGGCCTCGTGCATCGGCGCCATGGCCGTCAACTGCCACATGGAGAGCCCCAGCGGCTTCATCGGGTCGGTCATCATCTGCTGGTGACCGACGGAGAGGTAGACGTGGTTCTCTCGGTCGTGGGCCACCGGGACGGGAAACAGCGTGGTGATCGGCCGGCTCTGCACGATCCGGACGTCATCGTCGACCAGGCACCATTCGATGTCCTGCGGGCGACCGAAGTGCGCTTCGATCCGCCGGCCGAGTTGCGCGAGCCGTACGACCTGCGCATCCGTCAGCGCCGGTTGCTGCTGCCGCTGCGGGTCGATCGCCACTTCCTGCGTCCCGCCGGTCGGCAGGGCGTGGACGGCCCGCTGCTTGGTGGCGACCGTCCGGGCGACGACCTCGCCGTCGCGCACCGTGAACACGTCCGCGTTCACCAGGCCGGAGACCAGGGCCTCGCCGAGGCCGAAGCTGGCCTCCACGGAGACGACCTTCCGGTTGCCCGTGACGGGATCGGCCGTGAACAGGATGCCGGCCGCATCCGGGAGGACCATCTGCTGCACGACCACGGCCATGTGGACCGCCCGATGGTCGATGCCGTTGCGCTGGCGGTAGGTCACGGCCCGCTCGGTGAACAGCGAGGCCCAGCACCGGCTGACGTGCGCCAGGATCGCGGCCGGGCCCACGACGTTCAGGTAGGTGTCCTGCTGGCCCGCGAAGGAAGCCGTCGGCAGGTCCTCTGCCGTCGCGCTGGACCGCACGGCGTAGCCGGCCTGCTCGCCGAATCCGGCAAGAGCGTGGGTGATCGCCGCCGCGAGATCGCCCGGAACAGTGGTTTCCTCGATGCTCCGGCGGATCTCCGCGCTGAGTGCACGGACCGCTTTCCGATCATCCGGGTCCAGGCGCGAGAGCTGGTCGAGCCGATCGTCGACCGACGGCGATTCCGCCATGATCCGCCGGAAGGCGTCCGTCGTCACGCAGAAGCCGGCCGGCACACGGATGCCGTCGATCCGCGAAAGCGCCCCCAGGTGCGCGCCCTTGCCGCCGACGACCGCGACCTGCGTCTCGTCGACCTCGTGCAGGCCCACCACGTACTGATCGATCATTGCAACCCCAATTTCTCGCCGGGCTCGGTACGGCCGCCGATTCTGCGGCAGGACCCGGGCCTTGCCGCAAGCCCCCGGGTGCGGTATACGTTAGAAGTGGCAGGGAGTGCGATCTCCTTGCCTTTTCTTTTTGCCGCGCAGAAAGCGCAGGACGGCGAGGTCGCCCGACCACCGACGTCGACGGTCACCCCGTGGTCTGCGCCCCGCGCCCGAAGCCCGGCGGAGGCTGCGGGACGTAGTTGTCGACCAGATGCTGCCGCAGCGCGTCGGTGAACCCGGCAGTGTCACCGGTACGCAGGCGCTCGACGAGGTTCTCGTGTTCGGCGACGATGTCATCGCACCGGGCCAGGAGGCGGTCGCCCTTGCTGAACAGGAGGAACCGCTGCCAGTCGGCCAGTCGATCATTCAACTCGAGCAGGATGTCGTTGCCTGCGGCTTCCACGAAGGCGCGGTGGAAGCCGATCGTCAGCCCGATGAAACGCCGGACGTCCCGCGCTTGGAATGCCTCCCGTTGCGCCACGATCGAGTCCCGCAGCCGCTCGGCCAGCGCCTCGGCGGCTGGTCCACACCGTGCCCGCAGGCACGATCATCCATCTGATCGCCACCGACCCGGCCGCGCCACTCGATCTACCGGCCTGGTGCCACCTGACCGGCCACACCTGCCTCGGACCGGTCCCCGTCGGGCGCCCGACCTACGGAGTCCAGGTGGCCGAGGCCGCGGTACCCACCCACCCACGGTCGCCGTGGCGGCCGACGCCGGAGTAGGTCCGGAGATCCACGTCCTCCGGCGTCGATCCGTACGCCGATCGAGAGCCGCCGGATGCGCCACGAAGATCGAGCGGTGCGCTCGCCAGCGCCGCCGGTCCAGCCCCGCCCCGCTCGGACGCCGGGGCGGCTGGACGCCCCACGCTAGGCTGCGCCGGGGAATCGGAGGTCCGTGAATGCCCGGGATGCATCAGCATCTATCGACGCTCGTCGCCTTTCACGGCCGGGCGAGCGCGTCACGGGCCGGGTTTGCCCCGCCCGCCACCACGCGCCACCTCGCCAGCTACCGCGCCGCTTTCGGCGAGGATCTTCCCGCTGGGTTGGCCGAGGTGTACGCCGTGATCGGCAGCGGGCCGCTCCTGGACAACGAACTGCTCAGCATCGAACAGGTCATCTCGGCACGCCGGTCGTGGGACGAGATCGTAGCCGGGTTGGACGACCCTGACGACGACCACCACGAGGCCATCACGTCACTGGACCCGGACGCGGTATCGGCCAGGTACTGGAAATCCGGCTGGGTCCAGTTCACCGCGGACGGCGGCGGCAACGGCTTCGCCGTGGACCTGGCCCCCGAGCCCGGCGGCACCGTGGGCCAGGTGATCAACGTGGGTTCGGATGACGACTTCCGTGCCGTCGTCGCGGTGTCGGTGGCGGACTTCTTCGCCCGCGTCGCCCAGCTGGTCCGCTCCGGCCGGGCCGGCATCTCCGACTCCGGACAGGTGGAGATCGACAAGGGCGACACGCTGCTGACCGCGCTCCGGCGGCGGAACCGGGACCATCATGATCAGGCACCGCCGCCGGGCAGGCCAGGTCCCGCCCCGACCGCCCCGCGGCCGACCAGCGCCCGGATCGATCTGCCGGACGACCTGGTGCCGTTGCTGACCGGATCGCCGCACCTCAACGTGTTCGGGCCGACCAGGCCATGGGTGCCGCCCGAGGGGTGGCTCGCGGACACGCGCGCACGACTGATGTCCATCGCCTCGCGCGAAGGGCTCACCGACCTGCCCGCCAAGGCGCCACGACTCAGGCCCGGCACGTCGCTGGCGGTCGAGGAGGTGAAGTGGCTGGCGCAGGGCGCGCTCGGCGCGTCCACGAGTGCGTCGGGCTCGCTGTGGCGGCTCGGCGATCTCCTGGTAGCCGACCACCTACAGTCACCACTGACTCCGACAACGGACCCGGAGGCGACCTGGCAGACCCAGGTCGTACCGGCCCCACCCGGACGCCTCTTCGCGGACTCCGACAGCCCGGAGCGCCGGGAACGCATCATCCGCTACTACCGCGACTGCCTCCAGGTGCTCGTCGAGGCGCCACCGTTCGCGGAGCGCGGACACGCGCTGGCCGCGCTGTACGCCCGGACAGCCGAGGATCCATCGCTGCTCGGACAACACCGGACGGGGTCGAGGCAGCAACTCGCCACCCAGTGGCGATCGACCCTGCTCGGTGACGCGGAGCGCGCCACCCTCCCCGACTACGCCGGGCCAGCCGACTACCTCTCCTGGGCCCTGACCGGCCTCCGTGCCACCCATCAGCGGTTGGTGGACACCGTGGGCCCCGAGGCCGGCAGCTTCGACGAGCTGGTCGCCACCATGCTGCTGAAGCTCGGCAGGCCGGTGCCCGCGGTCATCGCCACGACCGGGCTGGGCCAGGACGGTTACCACGCCATCCTCCGCGCGTTCGACAAGCTCAAGCCCCGCTTCGACTACGAGACCTGGTACAGGGGGGTATTCGCGTGGCTGGACCGCGCGATCATCGCGGGCGAGGCGGAGACCGCGCGCATCTGGGTGGGACTGGAGTGGAGCTGCGCCACCGCGTTGAACGGCTGGCCGGGCCCGCACAAGGACGTGACGAGCGGGCTCTTCTTCTGTCTGAGATACCTACGTGGCCTGCGAACGCTCGGCCAGCCCCGGCCCGCCGTCATCAACCCGCTCGTCTCCGCCCTCGCCGATGCTCCGAGACCAGCGCGGCCCGCCGCCCTGTCCCGGCCGGCCCGGCCCGCCGGTGCCCCGGGCGATCACGCGGAGCGGGCTGCCGTCAGCCTCCTCGACGACATGGTCGGATTGTCCCCGGTCAAGCAACGTGTCGTCCGGCTGAACGCCGAGGCCAGGGTCGAGGCGTTGCGCCGCGAGTCCGGGCTGCCACCAGCCCGCAACCGGCGGCACATGGTGTTCGCGGGAAACCCGGGCACCGGGAAGACGACCATCGCCAGAATCATCGGCCAGATCTACGCCACGTACGGCGTGCTGGGCTCCGGCCACGTGGTCGAGGTGGCCAGGGCAGAGCTGCTCAACGGCGCCAAGGCGACCGCTGCCGTGACCAACGCGCTCGGTGGCATCCTGATGGTCAACGTCGGCCGGGCGGTCCAGGAGAGCCCCGCCTCGCGCGAGGCTGTCGCCACGCTGACCAGGATGATCGAGGAGCACCGCGAGGAGCTGGTGGTCATCATCGCCGGGCACCCCAAGGACGTCGCGGACTTCCTGTCCAGCGAGGTCGGCCTGGCGGCACGGTTTCCGAACACCTTCAATTTCGTCGACTTCACCGATGACGAGCTGGTGCGGCTCTTCGAGAAAGAGGCCAAGGCGTCCGGGTTCACGCCCGCCGACGCCGTGCTCGACCGGGTCCGGAACCTGGTCACGCGAATGCCGCGCGTCGCCGGCTTCGACAATGCCTGGGTGGTCCGCAACCTCGTCGACGAGTCCGCGTCGCACCAGGCGTTGCGGATCAGCCGGTCGGCCACACCCACGGTCGAGCAGCTGGCCGAGCTGCTGGTGGAGGACATCACGGCACCGGCGTCCATCGTGCTCGCGCCCGCCCGCAAAGGCGACCCGATGGCGGAACTGGACGCGCTCATCGGGCTACGCGACGTCAAGGCGCAGGTGCGGCTGCTGGTCGCGGAGGCTCGGGCGGAAAGCCTGCGGACCCGGGCCGGGCTCGCGGTGGGCGGAGGATCCCGGCACATGGTGTTCATCGGCAATCCGGGCACCGCGAAGACCACAGTGGCTCGGATGATCGCCCGGATCTACGCCGACCTCGGATTGCTGGGTTCCGGTCATCTGGTCGAGGTGACCAGGGCGGACCTGATCGGCCAGTACATCGGGCAAACCGGTCCGCGCGTCCACGCGGCGTTCGAGCGGGCACTCGGTGGCGTGCTCTTCATCGACGAGGCGTACTCGTTGTCGATGTCCGACTCGCCGAGGGACTACGGCCACGAGGCCATCGCCACGCTGCTCAAGCTGATGGAGGACCATCGCGACGACCTGGTGGTGATCGCGGCCGGCTACGACCGTGAGATGCGGCAGTTCCTCGACGCGAACAGCGGCCTGGCCTCTCGTTTTCCGAAGATCCTCGAGTTCCCCGACTACGACCTCGACGAACTGGTGCAGATCTTCACCGTCCTCGCCGACGACGCCGGCTACCAGCTCGCCGACGACGTACGGGACCGGGCGCGTACGGCGCTGGCCCGCCTCTCCCGAGGGTCGTCGTTCGGCAACGGCCGCACCGTGCGCAACCTGCTGGAGGCGACCATCGCGAAACAGGCAGCACGGATCATCGAGCTGACCGAGGCGCCAGCGGAGGTCATCCGGAAGCTGCTGGTGGAGGATCTGCCGACCGAGTTCGGCGACCAGGACACACCGCACGCGATCGGCCAGTACCTGTGATCGTCAGGATTCCGGTGCGGCGGCGCGCGGTTGGACCCCGGCCATCCCCCGCTCGGATCAGCGGGTCCGCTTCGCGTCGGTGACCTCCGGAGAGGCAGGCGATCCCGTCACGCGTTCACCTTCCGGTTGACCGACTTCCCGGGATGCGGGCGGTTCCGGGTCGCCCCGGTGCGAGCGTGCGTCGCGTACAGGGCGAGCCCGACGAAGACCAGGCCGCCGACCAGGTTGCCGACCACGGTGGGGATCTCGTTCCACACCAGGTAGTCGGCGATCGAGAAGTCACCGCCGAGCATCAGGCCGGCCGGGAACAGGAACATGTTCACCACCGAGTGCTCGAAGCCCATGTAGAAGAAGACCAGGATCGGCATCCACATGCCGATCACCTTGCCCGACACCGACGTCGAGATCGTCGCGGCGACGACGCCCGTGGAGACCATCCAGTTGCACAGGACGCCGCGGATGAAGAGGGTCAGCATCCCGGCGGCACCGTGGTCGGCGTACCCGACCGTCCGCGACGCGCCGATCGCGCCGAGCCACTGGCCCACCTCGTTCGGGTCCACGCTGAAGGCGAAGGTCAGGATCACGGCCATCATGAGCGCGACGGTGAGCGACCCGGCGAGGTTGCCGACGAAGACCAGGCCCCAGTTGCGCAGGACCGAGCCCAGCCGGACGCCCGGCCGCCTGTCGATCAGCGCGAGGGGAACAAGGGTGAACACACCGGCCAGAAGGTCGAACCCGAGCAGGTACAGCAGGCAGAACCCGACGGGGACGAGGAGGGCCCCGACCAGGGGTTGACCCGTCTCCACGGTGACGGTGACCGCGAACGCCGCGGCGAGCGCGAGGATGGCGCCGGCCATGTAGGCGCGGATCACCGTGTCCCGGGTGGATATGAACACTTTGGCCTCGCCTGCGTCGATCATCTTCGCGACGAATTCTGCCGGGGTCACGTAGGACATGGACGTTGGTCCTTCTGGTGTGGGCGGCCAGGCACCTGCCGGTGGTTCCGGGGTCCGGAGTGCCCGCTCGGTCTCGGCACTGTGGATCTCGTCCCCGTAATACTGCGCGGACATCGAGGTACTCGCGGCTGCCAGAGATGGTTACGGGCGCCGGTGCGGCGGGCGGTGGCCTCGCGGTTGTGTTTTCCCTGGGCTCGGCCCACGTAGCGCCATCCGCCGCCGTCGGGGATCTGGCCGAGTTTCTTGACGTCGATGTGCAGCATGTCGCCGGGCTGGTCGTGTTCGTAGCGGCGGATGGGTTCGCCGGTTCGCCGGTCGATGTGGGACAGCCGGTTGACCTGGGGCTGCGGTGCGGCCGCGACGACCGGTCGCCCATCCCCGCCGCTCCGAGCTCGGCGTAGCGCACCGCCCACCGTTTCGCCGTTGGCCAGGACACGTCATAGCGCTCCGAGGCCCGGGCGATCGGCCACCCCTCATCGACGATCAGACGCGCCAGGCGAAGACGTGCGCGAGGAGTCAAAGCGGCGTTAGCGTGGGACACGAAGGCCTCCTGGTTGGCGGAGCGGTTCCTAGACAGCTCCACTCCACAACCGGAGGCCTTCGTCATCCAGCAGATTCAGACCGTGTCGTCACACGACCTCAACCAACCTCCCTGGGCAGTACATCTAGGCTGTGGCCCGCGGCCATCGCGCGATCTTCGGTTGTCCTCACAAACCATCGATGATCAGCGCGGTGGCCGTCCTCATGCCCACGCCACGCCCACAGCGAAGCCAAGTGACGTTGGAGTATCAACTCCCGCTGGCCTCAATCCCTTGACACGTTCCGCCGGGGCTGACCCGGATCGCTCACCCCGTACCGCGCCGCCACGCCACCGCGACCTTCTCGGACCCGCTGCAGCAGACCACTGCCGCGCAATACCCCGATCCGGGCATGCACCGTCGGCTGCAGTGTGGATGTCGCCTCGGCGAGGTCTGGCTCGCTGGCGGTGATGATCCCGTTGTCGTCCATCCGGTCGATCAGGGCGTTCCACAACTGCCGCAGCTGTTCCCGCTGCGGTGTTGTGGTGGCGATGTGGCCGGCGTGCTGGTCGAACAGCGCCCGGGCCTCGCCCGGGTCGCGCAGCCATCGGCTGCCTTCGGGAGGGGCCGGCAGCGGTGCTTGCCGGGGCTGACCCGGATCGCTCACCCCGTACCGCGCCGCCCCGCGACCGTGACCTTCCTGGACCAGCTGCAGCAGAGCACTGCCGCGCAGCAATGCCCCGATCCGGCGATGCACCGTCGACTGCTGCGCGGATGTCGCCTCGGCGAGGTCTGACTCGCTGGCGGTGATGATCCCGTTGTCGTCCATCCGGTCGATCAGGGCGTTCCACAACTGCCGCAGCTGTTCCCGCTGCCGTGTTGTGGTGGCGATGCGGCCGGCGTGCTGGTCGAACAGCGCCCGGGCCCCATCCGGGTCGCGCAGCCACTGGCTGCCTTCGGGAGGGGCCGGCAGTGGTGCTTGCCGGGGCTGACCCGGATCGCTCACCCCGTACCGCGCCGCCCCGCCACCGCGACTTTCCTGGACCCGCTGCAGCAGACCACGGTCGCGCAATACCCCGATCCGGTGATGCACCGTCGGCTGCTGCGCGGATGTCGCCTCGGCGAGGTCTGACTCGCTGGCGGTGATGATCCCGTTGTCGTCCATCCGGTCGATGAGGGCGTTCCACAACTGCTGCAGCTGTTCCCGCTGCGGTGTTGTGGTGGCGATGTGGTCGGCGTGCTGGTCGAACAGCGCCCGGGCCTCGCCCGGGTCGCGCAGCCATCGGCTGCCTTCGGGAGGGGCCGGCAGCGGTGCTTGCCGGGGCTGACCCGGATCGCTCACCCCGTACCGCGCCGCCCCGCGACCGTGACCTTCCTGGACCAGCTGCAGCAGAGCACTGCCGCGCAGCAATGCCCCGATCCGGCGATGCACCGTCGACTGCTGCGCGGATGTCGCCTCGGCGAGGTCTGACTCGCTGGCGGTGATGATCCCGTTGTCGTCCATCCGGTCGATCAGGGCGTTCCACAACTGCCGCAGCTGTTCCCGCTGCGGTGTTGTGGTGGCGATGTGGCCGGCGTGCTGGTCGAACAGCGCCCGGGCCTCATCCGGGTCGCGCACCCACCGGCTGTCCGCGGGAGGGGCCGGCAGTGGTGCTTGCCGGGGCTGACCCGGATCGCTCACCCCGTACCGCGCCGCCACGCCACCGCGACCTTCTCGGACCCGCTGCAGCAGACCACGGTCGCGCAATACCCCGATCCGGGCATGCACCGTCGGCTGCAGTGTGGATGTCGCCTCGGCGAGGTCTGACTCGCTGGCGGTGATGATCCCGTTGTCGTCCATCCGGTCGATCAGGGCGTTCCACAACTGCCGCAGCTGTTCCCGCTGCGGTGTTGTGGTGGCGATGTGGCCGGCGTGCTGGTCGAACAGCGCCCGGGCCTCGCCCGGGTCGCGCACCCGCCGGCTGCCCGCAGCGGGTTGGGGTTGGGGTTGGGGTTGGTCGGGTTGCGGCGAGGCGGGCGTGGTGGGTGGCTCGTCGGCCGGGTGATGGAGGGTGTCGCCGGCGTGAACAGTGCCGGCGTCGGTGCGGGCCACCGCCGGCCAGGACGACGCGGTGGGGGCGTCCGGGTCGTCCAACGGCCCGGGCAGCCCTGGCAGACCCGTGCCCGCCGGCGGGGCAGGTACCAGCCCGGACATCGGCGACTGAGGTGCCGGATCCTGCATGCCCGGTCCGGGCGGGAACGACTGAGTCCCTGGGGACTGGCTGGGCTGGTCGCCGTTGGGCGGCGACCATGATGTCGGGCCGGGCGGGGCCTGCGGCCGGGGCGGATCCATCGGTTGCGGCGCGGGGTCGGGTTCCGTGCCCACGGCCTCAAGCAGGTAGAGCAGATCGGCCGGGTCCACATCGAGCGAACGGGCTGGGTCCACCTCGTAGGTGGCCCAGTCGCCGAGGTTCCCGCCGTCGCTGGCCTGATCGTCGATGCCCGGTTGGTCGAAGTCGGTGGACATCGCCGCACCGTGCCCGTCGGTCACGCCCATGCCGGGTACCGGCCACCCCGGTTCCGCCCACCCCGGTTCCGCCCACCCCGCCGGCCAGGACGACGCGGTGGGGGCGTCCGGGTCGTCCAACGGCCCGGGCAGCCCTGGCAGACCCGTACCCGCCGGCGAGGCAGGTACCAGCCCGGACATCGGCGACTGAGGTGCCGGATCCTGCATGCCCGGTCCGGGCGGGAACGACTGAGTTCCTGGGGACTGGCTGGGCTGGTCGCCGTTGGGCGGCGACCATGATGGGCCGGGCGGGGCCTGCGGCCGGGGCGGATCCATCGGTTGCGGCCCGGGGTCGGGTTCCGCGCCCACGGCCTCAAGCAGATAGAGCAGATCGGCCGGGTCCACATCGAGCGAACCGGCTGCGTCCACCTCGTAGGTGGCCCAGTCGCCGAGGTTCCCGCCCTCGCCGGCCCAGTCGCCGAGGTTCCCGCCGTCGCTGGCCTGATCGTCGATGCCCGGCTGGTCGAAGTCGGTGGACATCGCCGCACCGTGCCCGTCGGTCACGCCCATGCCGGGTACCGGCCACCCCGGTTCCGCCCACCCCGCCGGCCAGGACGACGCGGTGGGGGCGTCCGGGTCGTCCAACGGCCCGGGCAGCCCTGGCAGACCCGTGCCCGCCGGCGAGGCAGGTACCAGCCCGGACATCGGCGACTGAGGTGCCGGATCCTGCATGCCCGGTCCGGGCGGGAACGACTGAGTCCCTGGGGACTGGCTGGGCTGGTCGCCGTTGGGCGGCGACCATGATGTCGGGCCGGGCGGGGCCTGCGGCCGGGGCGGATCCATCGGTTGCGGCGCGGGGTCGGGTTCCGTGCCCACGGCCTCAAGCAGGTAGAGCAGATCGGCCGGGTCCACATCGAGCGAACGGGCTGGGTCCACCTCGTAGGTGGCCCAGTCGCCGAGGTTCCCGCCCTCGCTGGCCCAGTCGCCGAGGTTCCCGCCGTCGCTGGCCTGATCGTCGATGCCCGGCTGGTCGAAGTCGGTGGACATCGCCGCACCGTGCCCGTCGGTCACGCCCATGCCGGGTACCGGCCACCCCGGTTGCGCCCACCCCGCCGGCCAGGACGACGCGGTGGGGGCGTCCGGGTCGTCCAACGGCCTGGGCAGCCCTGGCAGACCCGTGCCCGCCGGCGGGGCAGGTGCAGGCCCGGACATCGGCACCGTAGCCCCGTGGTCCAGCCAGGACAGGTCCTCACCCTGCGGGCGGTCCGGTCCGAGGGCAGGGCCCGGCAGCGGTGCTTGCCGGGGCTGACCCGGATCGCTCACCCCGTACCGCGCCGCCACGCGACCGCGACCTTCCCGGACCCGCTGCAGCAGACCACGGTCGCGCAATACCCCGATCCGGTCATGCACCGTCGGCTGCGGTGTGGATGTCGCCTCGGCGAGGTCTGACTCGCTGGCGGTGATGATCCCGTTGTCGTCCATCCGGTCGATCAGGGCGTTCCACAACTGCCGCAGCTGTTCCCGCTGCGGTGTTGTGGGGGCGATGTGGCCGGCGTGCTGGTCGAACAGCGCCCGGGCCCCGCCCGGGTCGCGCAGCCACTGGCCGCCTTCGGGAAGGGCCTGCCGTGGTGCTTGCCGGGGCTGACCCGGATCGCTCACCCCGTACCGCGCCGCCCCGCCACCGCGACCTTCCTGGACCAGCCGCAGCAGAGCACTGCCGCGCAATGCCCGCATCCGGCGATGCACCGTCCGCTGCGGTGTGGATGTCGCCTCGGCGAGGGCTGACACGCTGGCGGTGATGGTCCCGTCGTCGTCCATATGGTCGATCAGGGCGTTCCACAACTGCCGCAGCTGCTCCCGCTGCCGTGTTGTGGAGGCGATGTGGTCGGCGTGCTGGTCGAACAGCGCCCGGGCCTCATCCGGGTCGCGCACCCACCGGCTGTCCGCGGGAAGGGCCGGCAGTGGTGCTTGCTGGGGCTGACCCGGATCGCTCACCCCGTACCGTGCCGCCCCGCGACCGTGACTTTCCCGGACCCGCTGCAGCAGACCACTGCCGCGCAATACCCCGATCCGGTCATGCACCGTCGGCTGCGGCGCGGATGTCGCCTCGGCGAGGTCTGACTCGCTGGCGGTGATGATCCCGTTGTCGTCCATCCGGTCGATCAGGGCGTTCCACAACTGCCGCAGCTGTTCCCGCTGCGGTGTTGTGGTGGCGATGTGGTCGGCGTGCTGGTCGAACAGCGCCCGGGCCTCGCCCGGGTCGCGCACCCACCGGCTGCCCGCAGCGGGTTGGGGTTGGGGTTGGGGTTGGTCGGGGTGCAGCGAGGCGGGCGTGGTGGGTGGCTCGTCGGCCGGGTGATGGAGGGTGTCGCCGGCGTGAACAGTGCCGGCGTCGGTGCGGGCCACCGCCGGCCAGGACGACGCGGTGGGGACGTCCGGGTTGTCCAACGGCCTGGGCAGCCCTGGCAGACCCGTGCCCGCCGGCGGGGCAGGTACCAGCCCGGACATCGGCGACTGAGGTGCCGGATCCTGCATGCCCGGTCCGGGCGGGAACGACTGAGTCCCTGGGAACTGGCTGGGCTGGTCGCCGTTGGGCGGCGACCATGATGTCGGGCCGGGCGGGGCCTGCGGCCGGGGCGGATCCATCGGTTGCGGCGCGGGGTCGGGTTCCGCGCCCACGGCCTCAAACGGATAGAGCAGATCGGCCGGGTCCACATCGAGCGAACCGGCTGGGTCCACCTCGTAGGTGGCCCAGTCGCCGAGGTTCCCGCCGTCGCTGGCCTGATCGTCGATGCCCGGCTGGTCGAAGTCGGTGGACATCGCCGCACCGTGCCCGTCGGTCACGCCCATGCCGGGTACCGGCCACCCCGGTTGCGCCCACCCCGCCGGCCAGGACGACGCGGTGGGGGCGTCCGGGTCGTCCAACGGCCCGGGCAGCCCTGGCAGACCCGTGCCCGCCGGCGAGGCAGGTACCAGCCCGGACATCGGCGACTGAGGTGCCGGATCCTGCATGCCCGGTCCGGGCGGGAACGACTGAGTTCCTGGGGACTGGCTGGGCTGGTCGCCGTTGGGCGGCGACCATGATGTCGGGCCGGGCGGGGCCTGCGGCCGGGGCGGATCCATCGGTTGCGGCGCGGGGTCGGGTTCCGTGCCCACGGCCTCAAGCAGGTAGAGCAGATCGGCCGGGTCCACATCGAGCGAACGGGCTGGGTCCACCTCGTAGGTGGCCCAGTCGCCGAGGTTCCCGCCCTCGCTGGCCCAGTCGCCGAGGTTCCCGCCGTCGCTGGCCTGATCGTCGATGCCCGGCTGGTCGAAGTCGGTGGACATCGCCGCACCGTGCCCGTCGGTCACGCCCATGCCGGGTACCGGCCACCCCGGTTCCGCCCACCCCGCCGGCCAGGACGACGCGGTGGGGGCGTCCGGGTCGTCCAACGGCCCGGGCAGCCCTGGCAGACCCGTACCCGCCGGCGAGGCAGGTACCAGCCCGGACATCGGCGACTGAGGTGCCGGATCCTGCATGCCCGGTCCGGGCGGGAACGACTGAGTCCCTGGGGACTGGCTGGGCTGGTCGCCGTTGGGCGGCGACCATGATGTCGGGCCGGGCGGGGCCTGCGGCCGGGGCGGATCCATCGGTTGCGGCGCGGGGTCGGGTTCCGTGCCCACGGCCTCAAACGGATAGAGCAGATCGGCCGGGTCCACATCGAGCGAACCGGCTGGGTCCACCTCGTAGGTGGCCCAGTCGCCGAGGTTCCCGCCCTCGCCGGCCCAGTCGCCGAGGTTCCCGCCGTCGCTGGACTGATCGTCGATGCCCGGCTGGTCGAAGTCGGTGGACATCGCCGCACCGTGCCCGTCGGTCACGCCCATGCCGGGTACCGGCCACCCCGGTTGCGCCCACCCCGCCGGCCAGGACGACGCGGTGGGGGCGTCCGGGTCGTCCAACGGCCCGGGCAGCCCTGGCAGACCCGTGCCCGCCGGCGAGGCAGGTGCAGGCCCGGACATCGGCACCGTAGCCCCGTGGTCCAGCCAGGACAGGTCCTCACCCTGCGGGCGGTCCGGTCCGAGGGCAGGGCCCGGCAGCGGTGCTTGCCGGGGCTGACCCGGATCGCTCACCCCGTACCGCGCCGCCACGCGACCGCGACCTTCCCGGACCCGCTGCAGCAGACCACGGTCGCGCAATACCCCGATCCGGTCATGCACCGTCGGCTGCGGTGTGGATGTCGCCTCGGCGAGGTCTGACTCGCTGGCGGTGATGATCCCGTTGTCGTCCATCCGGTCGATCAGGGCGTTCCACAACTGCCGCAGCTGTTCCCGCTGCCGTGTTGTGGGGGCGATGTGGCCGGCGTGCTGGTCGAACAGCGCCCGGGCCCCGCCCGGGTCGCGCAGCCACTGGCCGCCTTCGGGAAGGGCCTGCCGTGGTGCTTGCCGGGGCTGACCCGGATCGCTCACCCCGTACCGCGCCGCCCCGCCACCGCGACCTTCCTGGACCAGCCGCAGCAGAGCACTGCCGCGCAATGCCCGCATCCGGCGATGCACCGTCCGCTGCGGTGTGGATGTCGCCTCGGCGAGGGCTGACACGCTGGCGGTGATGGTCCCGTCGTCGTCCATATGGTCGATCAGGGCGTTCCACAACTGCCGCAGCTGCTCCCGCTGCCGTGTTGTGGGGGCGATGTGGCCGGCGTGCTGGTCGAACAGCGCCCGGGCCTCATCCGGGTCGCGCACCCACCGGCTGTCCGCGGGAAGGGCCGGCAGTGGTGCTTGCTGGGGCTGACCCGGATCGCTCACCCCGTACCGTGCCGCCACGCGACCGTGACTTTCCCGGACCCGCTGCAGCAGACCACGGTCGCGCAATACCCCGATCCGGTCATGCACCGTCGGCTGCGGCGCGGATGTCGCCTCGGCGAGGTCTGACTCGCTGGCGGTGATGATCCCGTTGTCGTCCATCCGGTCGATCAGGGCGTTCCACAACTGCCGCAGCTGTTCCCGCTGCCGTGTTGTGGGGGCGATGTGGCCGGCGTGCTGGTCGAACAGCGCCCGGGCCTCGCCCGGGTCGCGCACCCACCGGCTGTCCGCAGCGGGTTGGGGTTGGGGTTGGTCGGGGTGCAGCGAGGCGGGCGTGGTGGGTGGCTCGTCGGCCGGGTGATGGAGGGTGTCGCCGGCGTGAACAGTGCCGGCGTCGGTGCGGGCCACCGCCGGCCAGGACGACGCGGTGGGGACGTCCGGGTCGTCCAACGGCCCGGGCAGCCCTGGCAGACCCGTACCCGCCGGCGAGGCAGGTACCAGCCCGGACATCGGCGACTGAGGTGCCGGATCCTGCATGCCCGGTCCGGGCGGGAACGACTGAGTCCCTGGGGACTGGCTGGGCTGGTCGCCGTTGGGCGGCGACCATGATGGGCCGGGCGGGGCCTGCGGCCGGGGCGGATCCATCGGTTGCGGCGCGGGGTCGGGTTCCGCGCCCACGGCCTCAAACAGGTAGAGCAAATCGGCCGGGTCCACATCGAGCGAACCGGCTGGGTCCACCTCGTAGGTGGCCCAGTCGCCGAGGTTCCCGCCCTCGCTGGCCCAGTCGCCGAGGTTCCCGCCGTCGCTGGACTGATCGTCGATGCCCGGCTGGTCGAAGTCGGTGGACATCGCCGCACCGTGCCCGTCGGTCACGCCCATGCCGGGTACCGGCCACCCCGGTTGCGCCCACCCCGCCGGCCAGGACGACGCGGTGGGGGCGTCCGGGTCGTCCAACGGCCTGGGCAGCCCTGGCAGACCCGTGCCCGCAGGCGGGGCAGGTGCAGGCCCGGACATCGGCACCGTAGCCCCGTGGTCCAGCCAGGACAGGTCCTCACCCTGCGGGCGGTCCGGTCCGAGGGCAGGGCCCGGCAGCGGTGCTTGCCGGGGCTGACCCGGATCGCTCACCCGGTACCGCGCCGCCCCGCCAGCGTGGCCTTCCTGGACCAGCTGCAGCAGAGCACTGCCGCGCAATGCCCCGATCCGGCGATGCACCGTCGGCCGCGGTGTGGATGTCGCCTCGGCGAGGGCTGACACGCTGGCGGTGATGATCCCGTTGTCGTCCATCCGGTCGATCAGGGCGTTCCACAACTGCCGCAGCTGTTCCCGCTGCGGTGTTGTGGTGGCGATGTGGCCGGCGTGCTGGTCGAACAGCGCCCGGGCCTCGCCCGGGTCGCGCAGCCACTGGCCGCCTTCGGGAGGGGCCGGCAGTGGTGCTTGCCGGGGCTGACCCGGATCGCTCACCCCGTACCGTGCCGCCACGCGACCGTGACTATCCTGGACCAGCTGCAGCAGAGCACTGCCGCGCAATGCCCCGATCCGGTTATGCACCGTCGGCTTAGGTGTGGATGTCGCCTCGGCGAGGTCTGGCTCGCTGGCGGTGATGGTCCCGTCGTCGTCCATCCGGTCGATCAGGGCGTTCCACAACTGCCGCAGCTGTTCCCGCTGCCGTGTTGTGGTGGCGATGTGGTCGGCGTGCTGGTCGAACAGCGCCCGGGCCTCATCCGGGTCGCGCACCCACCGGCTGTCCGCGGGAAGGGCCGGCAGTGGTGCTTGCCGGGGCTGACCCGGATCGCTCACCCCGTACCGCGCCGCCCCGCCACCGCGACCTTCCTGCACCAGCTGCAGCAGAGCACTGCCGCGCAGCAATGCCCCGATCCGGGCATGCACCGTCGGCCGCAGTGTGGATGTCGCCTCGGCGAGGTCTGACCCGCTGGCGGTGATGATCCCGTTGTCGTCCATCCGGTCGATCAGGGCGTTCCACAACTGCCGCAGCTGTTCCCGCTGCGGTGTTGTGGTGGCGATGTGGCCGGCGTGCTGGTCGAACAGCGCCCGGGCCTCATCCGGGTCGCGCAGCCACTGGCTGCCTTCGGGAAGGGCCGGCAGTGGTGCTTGCCGGGGCTGACCCGGATCGCTCACCCCGTACCGCGCCGCCCCGCCACCGCGACCTTCCTGCACCAGCTGCAGCAGACCACGGTCGCGCAATACCCCGATCCGGTGATGCACCGTCGACTGCTGCGCGGATGTCGCCTCGGCGAGGTCTGACCCGCTGGCGGTGATGATCCCGTTGTCGTCCATACGGTCGATCAGGGCGTTCCACAATTTCCGCAGCTGTTTCCGCTGCGGTGTTGTGGGGGCGATGTGGCCGACGTGCTGCTCGAACAGCCTCCGGGCCTCATCCGGGTCGCGCACCCACCGACTGCCCGCAGTGGGTTGGGGTTGGTCGGGGTGGAGTGGGGCGAGGGTGGTGGGTGGCTCGTAGGCCGGGTGATGGAGGGTGTCGCCGGCGTGGAGAGTGCCGGCGTCGGTGCGGGTCACCGCCGGGGAGGGTGCGAGGGATGGTTGCCAGTCCATGTCCGGCTCCTGGTAGGTGGCCCAGTCGCCGAGGTTCCCGCTGCCGTCGCCGGCCTGATTGTCGATGCTCGGCTGGTCGAAGTCGGTGGACATCGCAGCACCGTGCCCGTCGGTCACACCAATGCCGGGAACCGGCCCCGCCGGTCCCGCCCCCTCCACCGGCCAGGACGACGCCGTGAGGGCGCCCGGGTCGTCCAGCGGCCCGGGCATACCCCCGTGGTCCAGCCAGGACAGGTCCTCACCCGGCAACTGCGCCCCTGGATCCCGCGACGGGCCCCACACCCACTGGGCAGCGGACACCGGGTCAGGACCAGACGGGTCGCCGCCTTCCGCTGGATCGGGCGACTGCCCGCCTGAGGTGTTGCCGGCCCACCGGTGCCGGCCGCCAGCGGCGGCGAAGTCCTCCTGATCCGGCCAGCGCACGCCGGGTTCCTGACCGTTCTCGACGATGTCCGCGGTCCGTACCGCCTCCACCAGATCCGGCCCGAACAACTCCACCGAACCATCCGAGAACAACACCGACCGCACCGGCTCGTCCCCGTGTGGCCGCAGCTCGCCGGGTATCTGGTCCACCTCGTGCGTGGACGACATCAGCCGCCGGGCACGGAGCTGGGTGCGCAACCATCCACCGAAGGAGGTGGCCTGCCCCGGTCCCCGCCATGCCGCGTCGCACCAGACCAGCAAGATATCGGGTATGCCGCCGCCCCGCTGTTGCGCCTGCGCGACGGCGTGTTGCCAGGCGGGCGAGGCGGTGATCATCCGGAGGAACAAGGCCTGACGCACCGGATCGTCGGCCAGCCGCTCGGCCAGGTTCCGGTGCCCGGCGATGGTGAACCATCCCTCCACCGACGGCAGCGCCTGCGCCGCCGTGCGATCCGCCGCCGCGTCCAGATCCGCCACCACCGGGTCGGCGAAGTACACGCCGCTGAACGTGTCCGCCATGACGACATCCCTGGACACCTCGAACAGCCGCGGCAGGACCCCGTCCGGCGACGCCGCCTGGATACCGAGGTCCGCAGCGAGCCGGCGCAGCTGAGCGTCGCTGGCACGGCCGTAGCCGCCGCTGGCGAGATCGTGGATTCGTTCCACGGCCGGCCCAGTCGCCGCGACGGCCCGCTCGCCGAGACCGCCAGAGTCGGCACTGATCGACTCGTCCAGCAACGACACATCACTGATCGAACCCGTATCCCTGAAACCGGTCGAATCCGTGTCCCGGGAGCCGAGATCGGGGCTGAACACTCCACCGCTTGCCACAGACACGTCACTGACCGACGCCGTATCACCGACGCTGACGACGTCGACGATCGACATGCCACCGACACGGGAGCTGACACCACCCGGCACCGTACCGAGGGCCCCGACCACATCCGCCGTCCCGGGCGTCACGCTCCCGCCGGCCGACACGAGCACCTTGTGGTACCCGTCCACCCACTCCCGCTGGAACGAGGTGACCAACGCCGCATGACCGGCCGGATCGACACCGTACCGGCGGGCCAACGCGGTGAACTGGGCCTGCGCCAGACCAGCCGCCGCCGCGGTGTGCCGCTCGGACATCACCGGCACCGTCGGCCCGCCGACACGCCCGCCTTCCTCGACATCGACGGTAGCCACACCGGCGGCCGGTCCGGTGACACCGGGGACCGTCACGGCCGAGAAACGGGCGGACAGGTCGGTAACCGCCTGCCGGACCACCCTCGCCACGGCACTGACCTGCCCGGCGTCGGGACCCGCCACCACACCCGGCAGCACGGCAGGGGCACCGAGGATCACATCGACCCCACGGTCCACCTGGCTCCACACGCCGCCCTCGACCGCCCTGAGCACGCCAGCGGACGGCACCACCGCCCCAGCGCCTGTCGGCGTGCCGGGGCCTGTGGGTAGGCCGGCGGCGAGGTACTGGTCGATGTGGTGTTGAACGGCCAGGTGCGCGAGCGAGCGCAGCGCCTGCCGGTCGAACTCCGCCGGCAGCCCGGCGATCACCTGCCGCGCCCGCACCTCGGCCGGGATCCGCCCACCGGAGAACGCCAACGCCTCGACCACCCGGGCCACCGCCCGCTGCCGGACACCCGTCAGATACCCCTCGGTCAACGCGGCAGCGGGCAGACCGACCGCGGACAGGAAAGCCGCAACAGCCCGATCACCCCGCCGGGCGTCGACCCACCCGGCGAACACCCGCTCAACCGACACGGGAAGCGCGGCCAGGAACTGCCGCGCCTGCCCCATCCCGGCCAGCAGTCCACCATAGTGGTCCACCAGTTCCCGCTGGAACCGCTGCCACTGCTCCACCACCAGCGCACCAGCGACCGCTACCCACTCCGGCACCGGCACCAGCGGCACCGAGAAGCTCGGCACGGACCACGACGGCACCGGCAGGTCCGGCACCGACCACGACCGCACCGGCATCGGTTCAGGCGCCGCAGGCGCCGGTGGCGACAGCGACGGTGCCGACACCAGCGGGACGGGCACCGGGCCCGGCCCGCCAGAGCCCGCACCCGCCGGATCGTCGACCTCCGGCTGATACGTGGACGGTGCCGGAGTGACCGGAGCGACCGGCCTGCCGTCGGCGGTGAAACCGGTACCGGCGGGCATGTTCCACCGGGACCGGGTCGGATTGAACCCCAAACCGACAGCCACGCGACGCGCAGCGGCCCCGGCCCCGGACGCGCCCAACTCACCCGACCCCGACAACGCCCCGGAAATCACGGCCATACCGAGACCACCGGGGTCGTAGGTCCCGTCGACGATGTAGCTGGCGGCGACGTCGCCGACCACCTCCAGGCCGACCTCCGACACCGGCACCATCAACAGGCTGGTCAACAGGTCACGCGTGGCATCCGACACTTCGAACTTCGCCAGACCACCACCCACGACCCCGGCGAACCGGCCCAACGCCGGCCCGGCCGCCGTGGTCACACCCGCCACCGCCAACCCGTACAACGCCTGCTTACCGACCTGCCCCCAGTCGACCCCCGGCACCAGACCATCAGCCAACATGCTGATCTGCGCCAACAACGACGACCCCGGCATGAACAACATCTGGATCGCCGTGCTGCTCGCCGCCGCCCGCACCATCGACGACCGCAGGATCGTCTGGATGATCGTCCGAACCTTCACGATGTGCGCCGCCGCCTCCACCGGCAGGACAAACGCCATCGCGAACGCGACCGCCAACTCCGTCATCATGAAGACGAACATGACCAGCGCCTGACGATCCGTCAGCTCCATCTGGTTCAGGAAGCCCCGCATCGCCTGAGCCACGCCGACCTTCACATCGGCGACCCCGTCCAACAACTCCACGAACGGAGCCGTCTGCGCCACGAACCGGTCGAAGACCTCACCCTCCCCCGCCGCCCCAACCACCTTGATCACCTGGGCCAGCTCCGGAACCAACAGGGTCCGCACCCGATCCGCCAGCACCTCCAACGCGTTCAGGTCGTACGCCAACACCGGCAGATTCGACCGGTGCAACCGCATCCCGGTGAACGCCTCCAGGGCCTGCTTCGACGACTCACTGAGACCCACGGAAGGAACCGCGGCCTCAGCCACCGCCAACGCCCCCTCCCCACCCCCACCAGGGGCACTCAATGCCAATCACCCAGCAGCGCACCAACGCCTCGGCCGTCGGCCATCTCGTTCCCACGCGAAGCAGCCCCGCGCACCGCCACTCATGTCCGCAACCAGCTCGGAACCGATGGCCTCCGTTTCACCCAGACACAACGACAGAGGCCCACCGCCTCGCCCTGAAATCCAGGGCCGCACACACCTCGACCAACAGCTCCTCATCACTCAACGCGCTCATCCCACCACCCCCCCGTTACCCCACGACTGAATCCTGGCAGTGGGTTCACCACCCGGGACTGCGTAGGATTTCGGCCCTGTCTCACATTCGGTGGTGACGGAGAGTCGTGAGGGTCGTCGACACTGGCGTGAAGGATGTCGATGAGCTTGCGCGGACGGTGTTTTCGGGTCTTTCTCCGCTGGTCGTAGCGGACGTGGCCGACGAGGGCGAGCGGATCGTGGTGCGGGCCCCGACGCCGCAGGACACCGCGGTCTGCCCGACGTGCGGGGCCTCGTCGGAACGGGTCCACGGCTATCACTGGCGGACGGTGGCCGACGTTCCGGTCGACGGGCGTCGGGTGGTGGTCCGCGTGCGGGTGCGGCGTCTGGTGTGCCCGACGCGCGGCTGCCGCCACACCTTCCGCGAACAGGTTCCCGGGGTGCTGGAGCGATACCAGCGACGCACGGCCCGCCTGTCCCGGCACGTCAAGGCCGCGGTCAAGGAGTTAGCGGGCCGGGCAGGAGCCCGTCTGCTGGCGACACTCGCCATGGGTCTGTCCCGTCACACGGCCCTGCGCGCCCTGCTACGCATCCCGTTGCCCACCGGGCGGACACCCCGCGTGATCAGCCTGGCCTGCGTTCCGCAGCTTCGCTTCGATATAGTCCGCGAATATGGGGCTTGAGCTGGGCAAACGTCGGCAGGCCCGGTGACATGGCATGTCACTAGGCCGTGGTGTTCGTGCTGGTCAGGCGGTTGCGGGTGTCGCGTTGATGACGCGGGGCGGCTCGGTGATCTTCAGCTTGGCGAACAGGGCCTTCTGGGGCTGCGACAGCTCGGTGCGCTGGCAGAAGGTGCCGGCGGGGCCGGTGAACACGCCGACGTGCAGCCGCTCGACATCTGCGCGGATCTTGCCCCAGGTGTGGCCGGTGCCGGTTTCGGCGACGCGGATGAGCAGCAGCGCCAGCCAGCAGAGCAGGATGTGGGCGCGGATGCGGTCCTCGCGGCGGTGGAACACCGGCCGCAGGTCGAGGGTGGTCTTCATGTCGCGCCAGCCGCGTTCGACCTCGAGGAGTTGCTTGTAGCCCAGGGCGATGTCCTCGGCGGAGAGCTTGGGGTCGGAGCAGCGCAGCAGGTACTTGCCGTCCAGGCGCTGCTCGGCCTTGACTGCGGCGGCGTAGATGCGCAGCAGCCCACCGGGGGTGACACGGAGGTAGCGGTTCAGGCCAGGCTTGGTGGAGATCACCCCGCGCAGCTCGGCGCGTTTCGTGGCGCTCAGCGTGTCCGAACCGTCGATCTTGTCGGTGAGCTGGGCGATCAGCCGTTCACGCACGGCGGCGTCGCGTTGGGCGGCGTCGGGGTTGAAGCAGATCACGAACCGGTCGTCTCCGCCGATGTTGACTTCCTTGACCTGCAGGTTGTCGGCGACGGTGGCGTAGCGGCCCTGCCGGGCCAGGGCGACGTCGGCCTCGGCGGTGCCGGCGCGCAGCTTCTCGCCGAGGATGTAGCCGCCTGCGCCCTGCTGCAGGAACCTTCTGTTCTCGGCGGAGGCGAAGCCACGGTCGGCGACCCAGACGACGCGGGCGAGGCTCCACTCGCGCATGTCGGTCTTGACCTGGCGGATCAGCGCCGAGTCGCTGGTGTTGCCCGGCCAGCACCACACCCGCACCGGGATGCCGGTGCGGGTGACGGCCATGCCGACCACGACCTGGGGCAGGTCGTCGCGGGAGTCCTTGCTCTTGCCGTGAGTGCGGAACCCGGCCTGCTTGACCGCCACCGGGTCGCCTTCGGCCACGACCGTGCCCCGCTCGTCGCGCCACAGCGGCTCGTCGGCCTCGTCGAGTTCGAAGTAGGTGCTGGTCGTGTCGAAGAACAGTAGGTCGACTTCCAGGTTGAGCAGGTCGGCGATCTGGTCGTAGACGCCCCGGGTCAGCGCGGGCTCCACCTCGATGAGCTGGTCCATCGCCCGGTAGCAGGCATCGTCGGTGACGTGCGGCAGGCCGGGCAGGTGCACGTCCTGGCAGACCCACTCGGACGCGGCCAGCTTCGACGACGGCGCCAGGGCCCGGTTCGCGACCAGCGCGAACAGCACCCGTTCCACGTCGACCTCGCGGCGGGCGGAACCCACCAGCGGCTGCAGGATCTTGTCGATGCGCAGCCACCGCCACAGGCCGTCGAGCAACCACGCCCCGCCCAGCGGCCGTGACTCGACGAACGACAACCCCGCCGGCGCGGCCGCGGCGAGGGCGTCGGCCGGATCCAGCAGCCGTGACAGCGCATCGACCAGGCGGCGGACCCCGGCGATGTCGAGCTGGTCCTCACGGCCGAACGAGTACAGCACCCGCGTCTTGGACGCCTTCGCCACCGGATCCCACCCATTGTGGGCCAGCTGCAGGTAGCGGATCGTCTGCCCATCACGGGTCTTAAGAGAACTCGCTGGCGACGCGGGCCTCGTCTGGTGCACGAGCTGGGGCACGATCGCCGTCACCTGGATCGGACCCCGGCTCGGGCTACCGGCCGACCTGCCGGTCATCGACGTCGGGCACGGCGGCGTGCGGTTCGGTCGCCAGCTCAAGCTCGCCGCGCTGTACCGCGGCATCGGTGGACGGCCGGTGGCCGTCCTCGATGACGAGCTCGGCGGCCGGGATCTGGTCGAGGCCGCTGACCGCACCGAGCTGAACGGCCGGTTCGTCAATGCTGATCTTCGCCGCCGGATCCACGGAGAGGGCCTGGAAGATCTTGGTGGGCTTGAGCACGTTGGCCGCGAAGTGCACTCCTTCGGGTATCTCGCCCGCGAGTACCGCGTTCGTGGCTGCAGCCGCCAGGAATCCGCTGAGTTCGTAGGAGTCGTCGCAGGTCAGCGACAGGACGGCCGCCGGCGCCTCGGCATCGTCCCCGTTCCAGAGGTGGAACTCCTGGCCGTACCACGTGCCGTGTCGCCGTACGTCCTCGGCCGCAGCACTGACCAGGTCGGAGGTGTTCGTGTCTCGCAGCGCCCAGGACAGGGCCAGTTGCTCGGGGAGCCGGTCGCCCCCGAACGCGGTATACCAGTTCACCTGGCTGAGCCGGAGCGCGCGAACGAGCCGGACGGCCTCGGTGGACAGGAAAGGAAAGGCGTCCACCGGCCGGGGAAAGGCGGCAAGTGACAGGCCTCGTCGGGGTACGAGGCTCCGTTCCCGGACGGTGCCGTCTCGCCAACTGGCTCCAGGCGTGCCGTGCTCGGGTCCGCGACTGAGCAGTACGTCCCCAGCCGCGGCCGGGGTCAGCGGCGCCACCCCGCCGAGGTAGGCGTCGAGCCGGGTGGCCTGTCCGGCGATGTTGGCCAGGTGACGCGGCAGGAGTCCGGACAGGCCCGGGAGGGCCCCGGCGGACAGCAGGGCGATCCGTCCGGCCGCCAGCCATTCGTGGGCGCCACCGCCGCTGCTCAGGCGCAGGAACGTGGGATCGTCCCCGGCAGCGTCGACGTAGTCGGTGCCGTTGTGCAGCGCCGCTCGGGCAACGGTGTCGAGAACCCGGTACGACGGACCGGCGCAGTTGACGAGGAGGCCGCACCGGGCCGCGAACCGGTCGAGCGCGGCCGGGTCGGCGAGGTCGACCGCCACGGGCTCGGCGAGGGCGCTGCCCGTATCCAGCGAGCGGACAAGTTCCTCGGCCCGCCCGAGGTCGCGTCCGGCAATGAGGAGCGAGGCGGCCGTGCTCTGGTGCAGGCGGCGCGCGACCGCGCTACCAACGGCTCCGTAGCCTCCGAGGATGCCGATGGTCGTGGTGTCCCTCATCGTGTGGGCCCCTTCGCTGGACACTGGCCAACTCGCTAGATGATACTCATTGTCATTTTCGTTCGGACAATGAGTGCCGGCATGGCCGGCAAGGAGGATGCCGTGTACGACGTCATCGTGGTGGGCGGAGGGCCAGCCGGGCTCAACGCCGCTCTGGTATCGGGCCGACAGCGTCGGCGGGTGCTGGTTGTGGACAGTGGCAGCCCTCGCAACGCGCCGGCGGCCGAGATGCACATGTTTCTCAGTCGGGACGGCTTCTCCCCCGCCGAGCTGCGCAAGCTGGGCCGGGACGAGCTGTCGGCGTACCCGAGTGTGGAATGGCGGGAGGGCCGAGTCGACGGCGTCACGCGTACCGACGGCGGGTTCGTCGCGACGCTGACCGACGGCCAGACGCACCGGTCCCGCAAGCTGGTGCTGGCAACGGGGCAGGTCGACCTCACCGACTCCGTTGACGGGCTCGCCGAACGGTTCGGGCGCGGCGTCTTCCACTGCCCGTTCTGCCACGGTTGGGAAACCCGGGGCATGACGCTCGCCGTCCTCGGCCACGAACTGCCGCAGGTCATGCAGGCGCTGTATGTCGCTGACCGGTTCAGCGACGACGTCGTCGTCTGCACGAACGGGCGCCCCGTCCCCGAACCCGCCGCGGGCCGACTCGCCGCCGCCGGCATCTCCGTACGCGAGGCGCCCGTCACCCGGATCGAGGGGGACGAGGGTGACCTGAGGCTGGTCTTCGCCGACGGCACGGTGCTCGAACGGCAGGCCATCTACCACCGGGCACCCACCCGCCAGCACTCCGCCCTGGCCGAGCAGCTCGGGTGTGAGCTGCTGCCGGACGGCTGCGTACGCGTGGACGAGTTTCAACGGACCTCCGTGCCCGGTGTGTACGCGGCCGGGGACACCGCCCGCCTGGCCGCGTTGCCCGACGCGCTGACGTTCGTCGTCACGGGCGCGGCCGACGGCGCGCGTGCCGCGACCTGGCTGGACCAGGAGCTGTTCCGGGAGGATGCCGGACTGACTGGCTGAACGGCGGCGGACCAGCCGTGGCGGCGGCACGGCGGGGATGGTTGAGCGGCCGTGGCGGGGCACCTCGCCCCGCCACGGCTTTTTCACGATCCGATGCCGACGTTGTCGCCATGAGCGGCGGTTTCGGCCGTCTCGCGGACGGCGCTGGCGAGTCCCGCCACGCTGGGACGTTCGAGGAACCGACGTGGCGTCACCCGTCCGACCTCCTCCCGGGCAAGGGCACCGAGCATGCGTACCGCGAGCAGCGAGTCCCCACCGAGCCCGAAGAAGTCCGCGGCGCGGTCCGGCACCCCGCAGCCGAGCAGCGCAGTCCAGTGGCGCACGATCGTCCGTTCAAGATCGTCACGCGGCGGCCCGGGCTCATCGGCGGTCGCGGTTGGTGCGGTCGGCACGGACAGGCGGGTGCGCGACCGCACCTGCTCGGGCGCGTCCAAGGGGCCCGGCAGGGCGACCGGCACCGACCATGCCTCCGCGTCGACCAGAGACTCGATCATGGCCATGACGTCCCCGAACATCCGGTCCACGTCCGAGGCCTCGAAGAGTTCCTCCACCAGGGAGAACACCACCACGAGCTCGTCGCGCAGCTCGAACAGCCGGACCTCGAGCGCCACCTGCGGCGTCCGCAACTGTTGGTAGTGGCTGGCCAGGTCGATGGAGCCCAACGGTCCGGCGGTACGGGGTACCTCACTGCCGAGAGCAGCGTCGACGCCCAGCGTGCTCTGGAAGACCACCGGTGCCACCGGCCGCCGGGTGTTGCGACGCCGCCCCAGCTCGCGGGACACCTCCACCCCGGTCACCAGGTTGTGCGCCATGGCCTCCCCGATGTCCCGCTGGGCGTGGATCGCAAGGTCGGAGAAGGCCGCCGATTCGGGTAACTCCACCGGTACCAGCATGGTGGAGGAGAAGGCGCCGACGAGCCGGGGCACGTCGGGGTGCAGCGGAAGGCGGTTCAGTTGCAGGGTGTTGAGCAGGAACCGTCGATGTCCGCAGGCCCGGGCCAGTGCCGTGGAGAACACGGCGAACATGGCGGCGGACGGCGTGACGCCGTGCTGGGCACAGTGACCCCGCAGCGTGGCCCACCGGTCCGCGTCCAGCACGGCCTGCCGTGCGCCCATCAGGATCGGACGGACGGCCGCCGGGTCGGCGGCCAGCGGCAGGGCTGGAGGGAGCGGCAGGTCGTCGAGCCGGTCCCACCACCAGTCGCGGTCGGCCTGCCACTGGTCGGTCCCGGACAACCCGTCCAGGGTCACGGCGTAGTCGCCGAAATCGACATCCATCGGTGCGAGCATCGCGTTCTGGTCGCTGACCAGGGCGAACAGGTCCCGGTAGAACACTCCCGACGACCAGCCGTCAATGATCATCAGGCTGGTCGAGGAGTGCAGCCGTGCCTTGGCCCCCGGAAGCAGGGTCAGCCGCATGTCCAGACCACACCCCTGAGTCGGGTCGGGGCCATCGATGCTCATCTCGTGGCGGATCGTGGCCAGCGTCTCGGCGATCTCGTCCGCACCGGCGGCGCTGAGGTCGGTTACCCGCAGCACCGGTACGGCTTCCGGGTCGTCCAGCGGCAGGATCCGCTGCCGTCCGTCGGGCAGGATCCGCGCGCGTAGCACCGCCTGGTGCTCGGCGAGCCGTTCCAGGGCGTCCTGCAACGCTTCGGCAATCTCGTCGACCTCGATGTCCTCCAGGCCGATGTCCACGTAGTGGTGAGCTGACCGGTAGGACAGTTCCCATCCGTCCTGCTGGCCGACGAAGTAACCCTGCTGAAGCGGGAGGAGAGGGAAGGGGGCCTCGGGGTCGTCCCGGCGTGCCAGCTCGAGCGGCAGCGGGCGCAGCGCACCCGTGGCGGTACCTCGCTCGTGAATGAGGGTGGCCAGCTGGGCCGCACTGTGCTCGACGCGGACGTCGGCCAGGGCCAGGGCGGCACCGAGCCGCTGCCGGACCAGCGCTGCCATCCGTACCGTCAGGACGGAATCGCCGCCGAGGCTGAGGAAGCTGGCGTCGGCCGGTACTGAGATCACGTCGAGGTCCAGCACATTGGCCCAGACGGCACGTACGGCGTCGATGAGTTCGGTCGGTGGGTTGAGGCCGGAGGAGTCGGTCAACGAGGTTCTCCCATCGTGGCGGTGAGCGGGGCGGGAATGACGCGGTCCACGGCGTGGACCCGTTCGGGACAATCGGCCGGCGGCATCCTGGCCGCGAGGGTCGCTGCGACGAGCACCGGATCCGGGCGTGGGACACCGGACCGGACCCGACCGGCGATCACCCGCTGGCCCGCGTCCGCCAGCGGGTGGCCGTTACCGGGCAGGACCGGCAGTGGATCGAATCCGGCCGCATCCAACTGGTCGGCCCACGCCGCCGCGCTGAGGAACACCTGGTCCTGTCCGGCCCGCAGGTCGGTGAACCACCGCCGTTCGTCGACGGCGGGTGACATGAGCAGGTACATAGAGGTGAGCGCCTGGTAGTGCTCGCGACAGGACTCGACGAGCACCAGCAGCCCGTCGGGGGAGAGCAGTTCCCGTAGCGCCGCCAGGGCCCGACCGACGTGGCGGGCGTTGTGCAGGACGTTCGCGGCCAGGATGACGTCCCGGGACCCGGGCGTGAATTCCGGGCCGGCCGGCGGCAGGTTGACGTCGAACAGGCCGAACCGCAGCCCCGGACGGTCACCGAGGAGCGTCCGCGCCGAGGTGAGGAAGAAGCGCGACACGTCGGTGAACAGGTACTCGATCTTGGCGTCGGCCAGTGCATCGAGGACCGGCCGGGTGGTCGCCCCGATCCCGGCGCCCACCTCCAGGATCCGCAGCGGACCGTCCGACCGGGCGGTTCGCGAGTAGCCGGCGATCATCGCCGCCGCCGCGTGGTTGGCCCAACGGCTGGGCAGGTTGTCCCGGTAGTTCCCCTCGGCCGTGTCGGTGGAACCATCCGGGAACAGCAGCTCCTGCACCCCGGCCTCGTCCCGTAGCAGGGCCGGCAGCCGGTCGGCCGTAGCCAGGAAGAACCGGGTCATCGAGGGGGGATAGCCCAAGCCGCGACGCGCCTCGTCGAGTTCCCGCCGGGCCCGGGCGTACCCGACGCGGTCCGGCGCGACGAGATCGTGGTACCTACCGGTCCGCGCGTCGTGGCCGAGCCGTCCCTCGGCGAACAGCGTGGCCAGCCACCGGCGCACGATCCAGGCATGCCGCGGCGCGACGCCCAGCACGCTCAGCACCTGTGCCGTGTCGTGGGCCGCTCCGTCCCGGAAGAGCCGCGCCCGGTCCAGCACCCGGGCCATCGAGAGCAGTGCGACCTCGTCCAACAGACGGGTCAGTGGGGGGAGGGCGGACAGGTCCGCCCCGGCTACGGCCGCGTCCCCGGCGGCGGATGCCGCCTCTCCTTCGGCGGCGGCCCGCCGATTCACGTCCGGATCCACCCGCCCGGTGGTGCCGGCGGCGGGACCGGCGACCAGCAATGTGCCCCGCCCGGGTCCCGGAACCCACTGCCACGCGCCCACCCCGGGCAGATCCGACAGGGCGTCGAACGGCGGGGCGCTCACCGCGTTCCCCGATCGCCGGCGTCGGCCACCACGATCCTGGGCGGCCTGCTGCCCGGCGCTCGCCGCCGTAGGTGGTCACGCAGTACCTCAGGCAGCCTGCGGCGGACGAACCCGGCGAGCGGTTCGTGGGCATCCGGCCCGGCCGCGCGATCGGCGTCGGACAACACTTCCACACTTAGGACCCCGCAGGCGGCGGGCGCGGCGACGGCCAGGAGACACGGGTCGTACGCGTCCAGCAACACCGCCGCGTCCAGCCCGTGTACCGCCTGACGCAGGGCGTACGGCGTGACCGCCGTCGGGGTGTCCCGCAACAGCGCGTTGGGGATGTTGGACACGACGACCGGCCGGTCGGCCAGCGTCGTCCGTAGCGTCGCGGCCAGGTCCGGGCCGGGCTGCTCCGACCAGGAGATCGTCCGCACCGGTGCCGCCACGTCCGACATCCCGGGACCGACGTGCACGACGAGGTCGTAGCGGTACCGCGTCAGCTCTGAGTCCTCCGCCATCGTGCGCGCGTGCAGGCTCACCCGCACCGGCCGGTCCTGCGCGGCCAGGACGGCGGCGACGGCCTGGGGGGCGAAGGACAGCTCCTCGTCCGCCGCGATCGCCGCCCGTACCCGGGCATCGAGGTCGCTCTCACCGGAACCGGGGTCTCGGGCCCGCTCCAGCCAGGTGAAGTGCTCGGTCAGCAGACCGCTGTGCCGGATGTCGCCGACGATCACCGTGCCGCCGTCGGAAACCGTGGCCAGTGCCTGACGCAGCACCTCGCCCAGGTAGTCCAATCCGGGGAAGCACTGGGTGACGGAGTTCAGCAGTACGCAGTCCGGGGCGACGCCCGGGCCGAAGATGGCGTCCATGGCCGCCCGTACCGTGTCGGCTGTCGTCTCGTGCGCGGCGGCCTGGACGAACGCGGTACGCGGCAGGCCCGCGTCCCCGAGCCGCTGCACCGCCGCGCGCGCCACGTCCGTGCCCACGTAGCCGCGCAGGTGCGGGTGCAGACGGTGCGCGAGCAGGCCGGTGCCGCAGCCGATCTCCAATACGCGTTTCGGCTGGTGGGCCAGAGCAAGGCCGACGGTACGGGCGAGCCAGTCCCGCATGTGCTCGACGGGCAGGGGAAGGCCGGTGTCCGAGGCCCGCCAGCCGGACAGGTCCAGGTCGTCCGAGTGCCGTCCGAGCGCGTCCTGGTACACCCAGTCGTAGACCTCGGCCCAGTGGTCGAGATGCTCCCGCAGCAGCGGCCCGGGTCGCGGCCCGGCCGTGGTGGCGGCGGGGTCCGGCCACACGACGATCACGCCGTCCGGTGTGGCACGCGCGTCGGCGACCCACGGGTGTTCGGCGACGTGGGCCAGCATCGGATCGGCGGTCGCTTCAGCGGGCACCGGATTCCTCCATTCGATCGTCGGTGTCGGTGCGTGGACCATCGCTGGCGACGAGCCGGTGGTCCCGCAGCTGCAGTACCTGGTCGGCGTGAGCTGTCACGGCGGGATCGTGGGTGACCGACAGGATGGCCAGGCCGTCCGCTCGCAGCCGCTCGATCAGGTCCAGCAGTCCGGCGGCGGATGCCTGGTCGAGCGCCGAGGTCGGTTCGTCGAGTAGCAGCACCTCGGGTCGCGCGGCCAGGGCCCGGGCCAGGGCGACCCGTTGCCGTTGGCCGCCGGAGAGCGCGTCCGGGCGTCGGCGCGCGAACTCGGCGGCGAGCCCGACCTCGTCGAGGAGGCCCGATGCCGCCTTGATCCGGTCGCGGCGACGCAGGCCGTGCAACACCGCCAGCGGACGGGCCACGGCGTTGCCGACGCGGTGCGCCGGGTTGAGTTCTCCGGCCGGATGCTGGCCGACGAGCTGGACGGCCTGTCGCTGGTCCTGGTCACGCTGCCGCACATCTGCGGGCAGTGGACGCCCTCCCAGCAGCAGTTGGCCCTGCCGGGCGGGACGGCGACCGGCAATCGCGTACAGCAGGCTCGTCTTGCCGCTGCCCGACGGCCCGATGACCGCGGTCCAGGACCCGGACGTCAGGTTCAGGTGCACGTTCTCCAGCAGCGGCGCACCGTCCGGCCGGGTCACCCGCAGGCCGCGCACGGCCAACCGGAGCGCCCGGTCACCGCCGCCGCCGGACCCATCCGCGACGAGGGTCCCGACGCCCGCGCCCGAAATCGGGGACGGCACTCGAGTGCGGGGCGGGGTCAGGTCCACCACCCGGTCGGCGAGGGCGGAGACGAGGTACGGGTCGTGGGTTACCAGCAGGGTGCTTCCGTTCCGCCGGGCTCGTACCGCCTCGACGACCCGGTGGCGCGTGCCCTGGTCGAGGGCCGAGGTCGGCTCGTCGAGCAGCAGGACGTCCGGCTCGGCGGCAAGGGCCCGGGCCAGTGCGACCCGTTGGGCCTGGCCGCCGGAGAGCTCGCCGACCCGACGGCTTGCGAGTTCAGCGGGCAGGCCGAGCAGGTCGAGAACCTCACGGACGTGCTGTGCCCGCTCCGCCCGGGAGCCGGTCAACTGCTCGCCCACCAGACGCTCGACCGACCAGAGCGGGTTCAGCGCCAGGGCCGGGTCCTGACCCACGTATCCGCAGCGCGTCCGCCGCCAACGGCGGGCTGGCCGGCCCGCCGGGACCGGCTGGCCGCGCCACCGCACCGTCCCTGCGGCGCGGACCAGACCCGGAGGCAGGGTGTCCAGCAGGGCGTGCAGCAGGCTGCTCTTGCCCACCCCGGAAGCCCCGGTGACCGCGAGCACCTCACCGGGCCCCAGCCGGAGGTCCGTGGGGGGCAGCACGGTCTGGCCATCGGCGAGGCGACGCACCGTCAGCCCGGTCACCACCAGTGGTTCCCCACTCATGCCACGCCTTCCAACCGACGTCCCGCAGCGCGTGCCGCGGCGGCGAAGAGCAGCGCGCACAGCGCCAACGGCACGGCGGGCGCCAGCAGCGCGGCGGGATTGAGCGCGACGCCGGGCAGGTTCTCGCTCAGCATCAGCGCCCAGTCGGCATCCGGCGGCTGCGGACCGAACCCGAGGACCGCCAGCGTGGTCGCCAGTTGCAGGGCGGTGATCAGCCGCAGACCGGCGTCGGCCGCCACCAGGCCGCTCAACGCCGGCAGGAGTTCCCGTACCAAGATGACGGGCCCGCGTTCACCGCGTTCGACGGCGGCGTGCAGGTAGCCGCTGCCCCGGATGGTGCCGCACTGCCCGGCCACGACCCGGGCGGTGAGCGGCGCGCCGCTCACCACGGAGGCGACCACGACCGCCGTCGCGCCGGGCAGTGCCACCGCCAGCACCAGGGCGAGGATCAGGGCGGGTACGGCAAGCAACAGGTCCCCGAGCCACCGCACGACCCGGCCCGCCCGCGCCGGCCACCAACCTGCGAGCAGCCCGAACGCCACTCCGATCAGGAGGGCCGCCGCCGCGGCGGTGAGGGCGACCCCGAGCAGGTTCGCGCCGCCGGCCACCACCCGGGACAGCACGTCGCGGCCCAGCGCGTCGGCGCCGAGCGGCAGCCGCGTCGACGGCGCGGACCAGGGCACGGCCACCGGCTGTTCCGGGTCGTTTGGGGCGAGGTGCCGGCCGAGCAGGGCCAGCGCGACCACCGCCAGCGCCGCGACCGGGGTGACCATGTCCCAGCGCAGCCGCATCAGTGAGTACCGCCCAACGCTGCGGTGCAGCGGGCAGCGGCGGGACGAGCAGTCCGGTGCACCGCCGCGGCGGCGAGATCGGCGAGCAGCATCCCGACCAGCACGGCCACCACCGGCATCAGGGCCGCGCCCTGCACCACCGGCACGTCCCGCACCGCCACCGCCGACACGAGTAGCCCACCGAGGCCGGGAAAGCCGTACACAGTTTCCACCAGGGCGGTTCCGGCCGCGAGCCACCCGGCGGTCAGGGCAAGCACCTGAATCGCGGGCACGGCCAGGAACGGCAGCACGTGGCGGCGCAGCACCAGTGCCGGTGGCAGGCCGCGCCGGTACGCGTCGACGACGTGCGGCCGGCGCAGGGTGTCGGTCAGCACTCCGCGCAGCAGCGTGCCGGCGAACGCGGCCGACGGCAGCGCGAGGGCCAGCGCCGGCAGAAGGAGCATCCGAGGCTCCTGCCACGGGTGGCCACCCAGTGGCAGCAGGGACACGGCGGGCAGCCATCCCAACATCCCGGACAGCAACGCGCCGAGAGCCGCCGCGTAGACGGCCTGCGGCACCGCGGCGAGACCGGCAGCGAGCGTTCCGCCCCGGCCCCGACACAGATGCGTGACGACCAGGCCGGCCGTGGTCAGCAGCACGGTCACCGCCAGCGCGGCGGCGACCAGGCTGATGGTGGCGGGCAGACGCTGGCCGAGCAGGTCGCTCACCGGTCGGCCGCTGCTCAGCGACCGGCCCAGGTCGCCCTGGAGCAGCCCACCCAGCCACCGCAGATACCGCATGACCAGCGGCTCGTCCAGGCCGAGTTGCTCGCGCGCCCGCGCGACCTGCTCCGGTGACGCCCGCCCGGCGTCCCGGAGGGTCCCCGCGTCTCCCGGTAGCGCCTCGGTGGCGGCGAAGACCACTGCGGTGGCCGCCAGTGCCAGCAGCGCCGTGCGGGCGAGGCGGCGTGCGATCACTTCGCCTTCCAGGCACGTTCGATGAACATCCGCTGGAAGCCGGGACCGTCGGGCAGGTCGTGCACACCGGGCGCGATCAGGTCCAGCCCGTCTCCGACGCCCCACACCACGTACCCGCCGTCGCGCCACAGGTCCTGCTGGATGCGGGCGAGCCGGGCGTTGCGCTCGGCCGGGTCGAGGATGCCCATGGCGGCGTTGAACTCGGCGTCGAACGGGGCGCTGCGCCAGGCGGTCTCGTTGGTCGGGGCGGCGGCCAACAGCCCGACGCGTACCAGGTCGGGGAAGGAGATGCCGCCGTAGTAGCCCACGTAGAAGTTCTTCTTGGCGTAGATGGCGGTCCAGTAGGTGTCGGCCGGCTCGAGCTTCACCTCGACCCGCACCCCGATGTCGGCGAGCTGCTTGGCGTACAGGGTGGCCGTGGTGTCCATGCCGGGGTACGACGTCGTGGTGTGCAGGGTCAGCCTCAGCCCGTCCGCGTGCCCAGCCTGCTTGAGCAGATCCCTGGCCCGGTCCATGTCCCGGGTGCGTTGGGTCAGTCCCTTCGGGTACGACGGGTCGTACGGGGTGGGCAGGTCGTTGGCGATCTGGCCGTAACCGAGGAACACCGTGTCGACGAGTGCCTGCCGGTCGGCGGCGAGTCGGAACGCCTCACGTACCCTCGGATCGCTGAACGGCGCGCTGTCCAGGCGCATGATGATCGGATACTCGGTGACGCCCTTGCGGCGTACGACCTGCACTCCACCGCCGGCCTCGGCGGCCTTGACGGCCGCCGGGCTGACGCTGCCGGCGACGTCCGCTTGGCCGGAGGTGACGGCGACGGCACGGGCCTGCGGGTCGGCGACCGCCCGGATCTCGATCCGGTCCAGGTGGGGTCGCTCGCCCCACCAGTGGTCGTTGCGGACGAGCACGGCGGTCTGGGCGTCGGTCCCGGTCACCCGGAACGGCCCCGAGCCGTGCACGGGCTTGGAGAAGTCGGTGCTGCCGTCGGGGACCACGAAGCTGATGGATTCCAGCGCCTTCGGGGCTTCGGCCATCGGTGCCCGGGTCGCCAGGATCACCGTGTGGTCGTCGGGTGCGCTGGCGGCGGCCATGTCGAAGTCGGCCAGCCGGCCGTAGTTCTCGGCGGCCTTGTTCGCGATCCGGGTCAGCGAGTAGAGCACGTCCTTGGCGAGTACCGGTTGGCCGTCGGTGAATGTGGCGTTGTCGCGTAGGTGGAACGTCCACCGGTCCAGGGTCTGGTTCGGCTTCCACGATCGGGCGAGGCGCGGCTGCGGGATGCCGTCGGCGCCGGGGACGGTCAGCACGTCGTAGGTCAGCGCGAAGCGCATGAGGTCCGACTCGTTGCCGAGTCCGCCGTGCGGGTCGTTGCTGGCGGTGGCCGGAGACCCCGGTACGACGTAGCGCAGGGTGCCGCCGTCGACCGGCGTGCCGGACTCGCCGGCGGAACCGCCGGTCGTGGTGTCGGCGCCGCACCCGCCCACCAGCAGGGCGGCGGCGATGGCGAGGGGCAGCAGTCTGCGCCGGGATAGGCGGGACTGGACAGCGATGTGCATCGGTTCTTCCATGGGCTGAGAGGGGAAGCGGTTATCGGAGCGTGTTCGGCAGTGCCGCGAGTGCCTGGTCCAGGTGGCCGGCGATCGTCTTGGCGGCGTCCCCGGTGAGCAGCGAGTAGTGGTGCCCCTCGACGACGACCTCGTGCACCGGGCCGCGCACGTGCCCGCGCCAGCCGAGGACCGGCAGGTCGGGCGCGTCGTCGACACCCATGCCGACGCCGCTGTTGCGCGGTGACGGCAGCGCCGCCCGGATGAGGAGCAGCCGGGTGTCGGGATCGCTCAGGTGACCCGCACGGTGTTCGCCGAGCGTCCGCAGGTGACGTTCGAAGACCCGCAGCCGGAGGTCGGCGCTGTCCCGTGCGTTGAGCAGGCCGGCGTGACGCAGCCGTTCGGTGACGTAGGCGCGGACTTCGTCGCCGGTGCCGCCGAGCAGCTCGGCTTCCTCGGCCGGGCCGAGTCCGAAATCCAGGTCGAGAAACGCCTCGAGCGAGTGCAGGTAGCGCAGCGCGGCGACCGCGCCCGGAACTCCCGGGCCGTGCAGGGCCCTGATCCGGTCCGGCGTGTTGGAGTCGACCATGAACAGCAGGGCGCTGCTTCCGCCACGCCGTTCCAGCACACAGGCCATCTCGTGGGCCAGGGTGCCGCCCATCGACCAACCGCCGAGCAGGTACGGGCCGTGCGGCTGGTACGTGCGCACCGCGTCCAGGTAGTGCTCGGCCAGCGCCGGAATGTCCTCCGGCTCGACACCGCCGGTGAGGGCCGGGTCGGTCAGGCCGACCACCGGCCGGTCGTCGGTGAGCAGCCGGACGAGTTCGCCATAACAGAGCACGTCCCCGCCGGACGGGTGGATCAGGAACAGCGGCGGCTTGGCGGCGCCGGCACGCAGCAGCAGCGCGGTCTCACCCCGGCCCGTCGCGGCTTCGGCCGGTTGCCCGGCCACGGCCGACCGTGCGGGCCGTGGCGCCTGCCACTCCTCGGCCGTGCCTGCCAGTCGCCGGACCCGGTCGACGTACGCGGCGAACACCTGGTCCGCCTCGTCGGCGGGCAGGACGTCCGCCAACACGTCCCACTGCAGGAGCAGGGCGCCGTGCTGCTCGATCACCTGGTGGTCGAGCCAGGTCTGCGGCGTGCTGCTCACCCCGTACACGGGTGTGCCCATCCAGTCCAGGTCATGCTCGCCGCCGAGCGCGTCGGTCAGCCCCAGCGCGCTGGTGAACACCACGGGTACCGACTCGGTCCGGCCGCTGCGCGCGGACTTCTCCGCCAACAGTTCGAGCGCGGAGAACTCGCGATGGTCCAGGTCGCGGAAGAGAGTCCGCTGCGCCTCGGCCGCGTCCCCGGCGAACGTCCCGGGGCGCGACCGGTCGACCTCGTGCAGCAGCAGCGACGTGAAATCCCCAACGACCAGGTCGACGTCTGGATGCACCCGCGGCCGGTCGAACAGGGTCAGGGTGATGGCGAACCGTCCCTGCCCGGACCAGGCGGCCAGCGCGTCCGCGTACGCCGCGAGTAGGACCGCGGTCGGGGTGAGGCCCCGACGGGCGGCTTCCGCCCGGAGCGCCTGCCACTGTGGCGGCTCCAGCCGGGCGGCGCGCCGCGCGAACCGGGGCCGGGTCCCCGGTGGTGCCGGACGGACCGGCAGCGCGGGCGCCCCGGGCAGGCGGTCGAGCCGACTCCGCCAATAGTCCGCCGCCCGGTTTCGTTCCGGACCCCGCGCCCGCTGCTCCAACGCCGCGACACACGCCGCGAAGGTCGTACCCACCCGGGGCAGCCGGGCGGCCGGATCCTCGTACCGGGCGCGGACCTCGCGGTCCCAGAGCAGAAAGCTGGCGGTGTCGCAGACGAGCACGTCGACGTTGACGAAGAGACGTACGGTCCCCCCGGGAAGCCGGGCGGCGCGGATGTCGACCAGCGGCCAGCGACCCGGACGTGGTTCCCGCCCGACCATCTCCGCTCTGATCCGGGCGAGCTTCTCCTGTCGCGTGGCTTCGTCGAGCGTGGACAGGTCCCGCACCCGGATGCGATAGCGGGGCACCCGGTCGAGAATCCGGTTTCGGCCTTCGGGGGTGATGATCGCGCGGAGCATCGGATGCCGGGCGATCACGGCGTTCCACGCGTCCTCGTACCGGCCCACGTCCAGCCCTGGGCAGTCGTGTTCCAAGTGGAACGAGCAGGGCACGTCACCCAGGCGGTAGCCGCCGGACCCGCCGACCCAATATGCGTGCTGTACCCGGGTCAGCGGGAACTCCCGTGGCCCCTCCGCGTCTGGTCCGGCGTCCTCAAACTCCGTCCCGACGTGCGTGTCGGCGTCGGCGGACGGGCCGGCGTCACCCGCCGGGCCCGGCCCGTCCGCTCCGGCCAGGAGCACCGCCAGCGACGCGACGGTCGGTCGGGCCAACAGGTCCTGCAGGCGCAGTTGGACGCCGTGCTCGTCGCGGAGCCGGGCCAACATGCGGGTGGCGAGCAGTGAGTGCCCACCGAGGGCGAAGAAGTCGGCGTCCCGGTCGGACACCTCGAACCCGAGCAGCTCCGACCAGATCCTGGCGAGGGTCGCCTCCGCGTTCCCACGGGGGTCAGCGCCCTCCGCCGGGACGTCCCGTCCGATGGGCGCGGCGGGTCGCTGTACCTCGGTCGTCCCGCCGACGAGGCGGGGGCGCAAATCGGCGGGGGAAACCGCGACCAGTGCGGGGGCACGCCCGCGACCAGCCAGGGCGAGCAGCCGGTCCAGCGACCGCATGCCGTCCCGCCGCCCGATCGAGTGACGGGACGCGACGGCCCGCTCAGCGCCGCCCGGACCGACCCGCCAGCCGTCCCAGGCCACGCTGAGCCAGACCGTACCGCCGTGCGCGCCCAGCCGTTCCGCGAGCGCGTCGAGGTAGCGGTTGGCGGCGGCGTACGGGGCCAGGCCCAGGCCGCCGACAAGGGTCGTCGCCGACGACATCAGCAGCACGGTGGCCGGGCGGGTGCCCTCGGGCAGGTCCGCCAGGGCCCGCCGCAGGGCCACGGCGGCCGAGACTTTGGCCCGCGCGTGGCCATGTGCCACCTCGGGGTCGACGGCCCGCAGCGGGACGACCGCCGTCGAGGCGACCACGCCCGCGCCGTGTACCACGAGGTCCACGCGGCCGAACCGGTCGACGACATCGCGCAGCAGCGCCGCTGTGGCCGTAGGGTCCCCGGCGTCGATCGCCCGTACCTCCACCGGCAGACCCCGCTCGGTCAACCGTCGGATCGCCGCGACCCGCTCGGCCGCCGGGCTGCCCGGCGGCGGGTCCGGTACGAGGCCGGTACGGCCGGTGACGACGACCTGCCAACCCCGCTCGGCCAGGTGTTCGGCCATGGTGAGACCGACGTCGCCCAGCCCGCCGATGAGCAGGGCGGTGCCCGCGTCCGTCCGGTCCTCCGGTCCGTTGGTGCGGGGGCGCCACGGGTTCAGGGTGCGCAGCCAGCGCTGTGTGCCGCGCAGTGCCACCTCCGCCCCGGCACGCCCGCCGGCCGTCAGGTCCGTCGCCTCCTGCGCGACCCGACGGGCCAGATCGGCCGGCGACCCGGCCGTCGGCAGGTCGATGGTGCGCCACCGCAGGCCGGGGAATTCCTGCGCCAGGATCCGGGGTACGGCGGTACCGGCGGCGCCGGCCGGATTCGGCCGGTCCGCGCTCTCCACCTGCTGGACGGCCCGGGTGACGTGCAGCAGGCAGGTGTCGTGTGCCCAGGTGGCGGTGAGGCGGGCCAGTTCGGCGTGGCGCAGGACCGTCTCGACCACCCGCCCGGCGGGGTCGTCGCCGTCCGGGGCGAGGTCGAGGACGAGCACACCGGCGCACGGGACCGTCGGGTCGGCGGCGACCTCGGCCCGGTCGGTCACCCGGGCGCCGGCGGCGGACAGGTGTGCCCGCACCGCCTCGACCAGAGGGTCGTCGTCGGGGCCGTCCAGCAGCCAGCGACCGGTGACGACCGGTGGGCCGTCCGGCGCCGGTACGCGCTGCCAGACCGGCAGTTGGAAGGGTTCGTCCTCGTCCGGCGCATCCGTCGCGGATCCGGCGTCCGGCTCGGGCTGGTCGATCCACAGCGGGCGCCGGTCGAACGGGTGGCCGGGCAGCGCCACCCGCCGCCGACCGGGCCGGTGCAGAGCCCCGGCGATGATCCCCACCCCCCGGGTCCAGAGTTCACCGGCGGCGGTCAGCAGTGCCGCCCGTTCGCCGCCGGGCTCGTCCGGCTCCGGAAACGTGGCGATGGTCGCCACGAGGTTCGCCGTCCGGTGCCGGCGGGCGAGTTGCAGCAAACCGCCGCCGGGTCCGGCCTGCACGACGACGGCCGGCCAGTTACCGATGGCCGTCGTCAGCGCGTCGGAGAAGCGCACCACCGACCGCAGGTGCGGTACCCAGTGGTCGGCGTCGGGCGCGGACGTGAGGAATTTGCCGGTGAGGGTGGTGGCCAGCGGCACCAGCGGGGTTTGCGCGTCCACCCTCGAGGCGGCGGCCCGTAGTTCGGGTAGGACGGGATCCACGAGTCGGGAGTGGGCGGCGGCGTCCAGCCGCAGCCGGGTGGGTTCCAGGCCGTCCGCGGCCAGCCGTGCCTCCAGCGCGGCCACCGCGGGTTCGGGCCCGGAGACCACGCAGGAGTCGGGTGCGTTGACGGCGGCCAAGTCCAGTTCGGGGTGGTCGGCCAGCAGCGCCGTGACCGCGGGTTCGGCCAGTGGCACGGCCAGCATCGCGCCCTGTCCGGCGGTCCGGGACATACCACGGGAGCGGACCCGCACCAGGGCCGCCGCGTCCGCTACCGGCAGCGCGCCGGCCACCACCGCCGCGACGTACTCACCGAGGCTGTGGCCGACCACCACGTCCGGTCGTACGCCCCACCGGATGAGGACCCGGGCGGTGGCGAGGGACACGGTGAACAGCGCGGGCAGGCCATACGCCGGGTCGCGGGCGAGCCGCAGCGCGGCCGGGTCGGCGCGGTCGGCCTGGATCAGCTCGACCAGCCGGGGCTGGCCGGGTTCGTCGAACAGTGCCGCGCACTCCCGTACGGTGTGGGCGAACTCCGGCTCGTCGGCCATGAGCTCGCGGCCCATGCCCGGGTACTGGGCACCGCCGCCGGGGAACGCGAGCACGACCCGGGGGGCGGTGGCGCCCACCGCGCGGCGGGCCGCGGTGTGCAGGGCAGCCCGGTCGGCGGCGCGTTCGCCGGTGACGACCGCCGCGGCGCGACAAGGCCGGGCCGGGCGTCCCTCGTGCAGGGTGTACGCGACGTCGGCCGGCGCGGCCGCCGTGCTGTCCAGTGCGTCGGCGGTTGCCGCGACGCTGGTGGCCAGGGCCTTGTCACTGCTGGCGGACAGCAGCACCAACTGCGGGCGCGGGTCGGGGGCGGGGGCGCGCCCGGCGGGTGCGCTGCCCAGCACGACGTGGCAGTTCGTACCGCCGATGCCGAACGAGCTGACGCCCGCGTACCGCGGCCCGGGCCAGTCCGTGGTCCGGCCGGCGACGGTGAACGGTGAGCCGTCCAGGTGCAGTTCCGGGTTGAGCGGCTCGGCGTCCAGGGAGGCCGGAAGGATCCCGTGGTGCAGGGCGAGCACGGTCTTGGCGAACCCGGCGATGCCGGCAGCCGAGTTGGCGTGCCCGATGTTGCTCTTCACCGAGCCGAGGGCGCACCAGGCCGGGCCCGTGGAGCCGAACACCCGGCGCAGCGCGCCGACCTCCACGACGTCGCCGAGACGGGTCGCGGTGCCGTGCGCCTCGACGTAGCTGACCTGGCGGGCGTCCACGCCGGCCACGGCCAGCGCCTCGGCGATCACGCGTGCCTGGCCGCGCGGGGACGGTGCGGTGAAGCCGGTCTTGTCCGCGCCGTCGTTGTTGACCGCCGAGCCGTACAGCACCGCCAGCACCGGATCGCCGTCGGCGAGAGCGTCGGCGAGCCGACGCAGGACCGCGACACCGACCCCCTGGGAGTGAACGATCCCGGTGCCGTCGGCGGAGAACGTGCGTACCCGGCCGTCGATGGAGAAGATGCCGTCCGGAACGTACAGGTATCCCAGGCCCTGAGGCACGATCAGCGACGCGCCTCCGGCCAGCGCGGTGTCGCACTCGCCGGCCAGCAACGACTGGGCGGCCAGGTGCACGGCGACCAGCGAGGTGGAGCAGGTGGTGTTGACGGCGATCGCCGGCCCGGTCAGCCCGAGGCGGTGAGCGACCTGAAGGGGAAGGTAGTCCCCGACGGTCGCCATCGCCGTCTGGAGACTGCCGACCGGGTCACTGGCGGACGAGGTGTAGCGGTGGGCCAGGTTACGCATCAGATAGTCGCTGTGTGCCGCCCCGGCGAACACCCCGACGGCTCCGGCCCCGATCCCGTTGCCGTGCCCGGCGGCTTCCAGGGCACGCCAGCACGCTTCCAGGAACAGCCGCTGCTGCGGATCCATGAGCGCGGCCTCGGCGTCGCTGAGCCCGAACGGCTCGGGATCGAACTGGTCCTGGCCGTCGATGACGCCGCCGACCGGGACGTACGCGGGATGCTCGCGCAACCGGCGGGGTACCCCTCGCTCGGCGAGGTCCTCGGGGATGTGCCGGGTGAGGCCGTGCCGTTCGGACACCAGCAGGTCCCAGAACGCGGGGGTGTCGGGCGCGCCGGGGAAGCGACAGTCCAGAGCGGTGACGGCGATCGACGATTCGGCCGGGTTGTCCGCCCCGCTCACCGGTCGACCTCCTGAGCTCGGGTACGGGCGGCCAGCCGGGACGAGCGTCGGGCCGATGGTGGCGCCGAAGTGTCCGCCGGCTCGTGTGTTCGTGGGTCTTGCGTGGCGGCCAGGGCGGTGATGTGTGCGGCGAGGGAGGCGACCGTGGCATGGCCGAACACGTCCGCGAGTGCGAGTCGCGGGGCGATGCTCTCGTGCAGCCTGCGGTAGGTGAGCACGAGCGTGAGCGAGGTCGCGCCCACCGCGGCGAACGTGCTGTCCGGCCGCACTAATTCTCCGGTCAGGTCGGTGAGGACCGCGATGACCGCATCGGTGATGGCGGGGTCCGCCGGATGCATCCCTCCGGCGACCTGGTGACCTGCGGGCTCCGGCTCGGGCCGTTCCGGGGCCGCAGCTGCCGGTTGCGTAACCGTGGCGGGTTGCGGGACCGGGGAGGTGTCAGCGGCCGGCGACGGATCAGTGTGTCGGTACGCGAGTTCGATGAGACCATCGGCGGGAATCCGTTCGACCAGGGTGACGGCGTGTGCGCTACTCCCGGCGTGGACCCGCTCGAGCCAGCGTGCCGACGCGACGAGGGCCCGCGCCGGTGAGAGCCGTCCCGGACGTACGACGAGTGCGGTCTCCAGGCCGAGCGCCGCCGCCTCGGCGATCGCCGGGCCGACCCAGTCCGGGCCGTTCGGGGCGGGCGCGGGCGGCGTGGCTGCGGGTTGCGGCGGTTGGGTGACCGGCGGGGCATCCTCGATCCGGTACGGGTTCGGCAGCGCCGCGTGGTCGATCTTGCCGTTCGGGGTGACCGGCAGCGACTCCAGCACGAGGAACCTGCTCGGGACCATGTAGTCGGGCAACCGTTCGCGCAGCGTCTCGGCCAGTTCACCGGCCGGCGGTGCGGCATGTCCCGCCTTGGGCACCACGTACGCGGCCAGGCGGGGCCGCTCATCCGGGCCGGCCACTGCGGCCACGACGCACTGCCGCAGGCCCGAATGCCGACTGAGCGTGGCCTCGATTTCGCCGAGTTCGATCCGGTGTCCGCGGATCTTCACCTGCCGGTCGACGCGTCCCAGGAACTCGATGTTCCCGTCGTCCCGCCAGCGTCCCAGGTCTCCTGTGCGGTACAGTCGCTCGCCCAGCACCGGGTGCCGGGCGAAGCGGTGCGCCGTCTGCTCCGGATCGCCGATGTATCCCCGGGCGAGCCCATCGCCGCCGATGAACAGCTCGCCCGGCTCGCCCACCGGGCACGGGCCACCGTCCGGGTCGAGGATGTGGAAGGACTGGCCCCGCAGTGCCCGGCCGTAGGGAATGCTCCGCCACTGCGGGTCGACATCCGCCACCGGGTAGGTGATCGACCAGATGGACGCCTCGGTCGCGCCGCCCAGGCTCATCACCCGTGCCTGCGGAGCGAGCCGACGCAGCCGGTCGGGGAGGGTCAGCGGGATCCAGTCGCCGGAGAGCATCACCAGCCGTAGGGTGCGCAGGGCCCGACCGGCCGCCTCCGGCTCGATCTCGGCGTACTCGACGAGCATCTCCAACAGCGCGGGGGCCGTGTTCCAGACCGTGACACCGTGCCGTTCGGCGAGTTCCAGCCAGTGTTGCGGATCACGCTGTCGAACCGGGTCGGGCAGGACCAGCGCGCCACCGGCGCCGAGAACACCGTAGATGTCGAAGACGGAGAGGTCGAAGCTGAGCGCGGACAGGGCCAGCACCCGGTCACCGGAGTTGACGCCGAAACGGTCGACGATGTCGTCGATGGTGGCGCGCGCGGCCCGGTGCTCGATCTCGACGCCCTTCGGCTGGCCGGTGGATCCGGAGGTGAAGATGACGTACGCGGTGGCGTCGGGGTCGGGTCGCGACTGCGGCGGCGTGGCCGGCCCGGACACGACTTCCCCTGCTCGGGCGCTGGGCCGCCCGGACGCGGTCAGGCGGTGCGGTATGACGCCCCCGGGCCACCCGGTCCGTACGCCCCGGCCGACCAGCGCGTGCCGCACTCCGGCACGCGCGCAGATCGCGGCCACGCGGGCGTCGGGCCAGGATGGCTCGACCGGCAGGTAGCCCGCGCCGACGGCGTTGACGGCCAGGACCGCGGCGATCTGGGCCGGTCCCTTCTCACCGGCCACCGCGACCAGATCGCCGGCCCGGACACCGGCCGTGACCAGAGCGGCGGCGGTCGCCGCGACGTTCTCGGCCAGCCGCCTGTGCGAGGTCGCCGAGCCGCCCGCATACAGGGCCGGGTACTCAGGCACGCGGCGGGCGGCGTTGGACACCGGATCGTGCAGCAGCGGACCGCTATCGGGGAAGGGCTCGACGTCCAGGGGCTCCACCGGAAGGACGAAGGGGTCCCAGGCAAGGCTCGGGTCCTTCCAGGCAGCGGCCTCGGTGAGCCGGTGCAGCAGCCGGAGGTACGCGTCGAGCATGCCGCGCAGGTAGCCCTCGGGAAAGGCGCCGACGACCGCGTCCCAGGCGACCCGAAGCGAACCGCCCTCGTCCCACACGATGTGGTCCAGCAGCACCTGAGGGGTCTGCGAGACGCCGAAGACCTCCTCGCCGAGCCAACTCGCGGGGGCTGCCGCGTCGCCGGCGAGTCCCACCCCACTCGTGAACACCACCGGGTAGGGCGGCGCGCCGGAGGCGTGGCCGAGCTGCCGCAGCACCTCCACCCCGGAGACCGACCGGTGGTCCAGGTCCTCCCAGAACCGGCGGTTGAGATCCGTCGCGTACCCGGCGAACCCGCTCCACGAGGCCGGGTCGAATCTCGGGGTACCCACCAGGGCGGTGGTGGTGAAGTCGCCCACCACCAGGTCGATACCCTCGGGGCTCTCCGGTCGGTCGAAGAGTGTGGTGTTCAGGCACACCTGGTCGCCGGCGCCCCACCGCCCGAGGACCACCGCGAACGCGGCCAGCAGGGCCGCCGTTGGCGTCACCCCGTGCTCGCCGCACCGGGTGCGTAGCGTCCGCCAAGTTTCGGCGTCGAGCCCGCCGGCGTGCCGGGCGAAGCGGGGAGGCTCGGTGGAGTCGGCGGCGCGGGTCACCGGCAGGCCTGGCGCCGGAGGAAGCTCCGGACCGCGGGCCGCCCAGTAGGCCCGGTCGCGCTCGCGCCGCTCGGTCCACTCCGAATCGACCGCCCGGGCGCGCAGCAGGTCGGTGAAGTCAGCGGGAGGTTCGGGCAGGGACGCGGCGAGGTCGGCGACGAGTTGTCCCCACTGACGCATGAGCAGCATCCAGCCGGCCATGTCGGTGACCAGCACGTCGACCCCGACGAAGAGGCGCGTGCGGCCGTCGGGCAGAAACGCCGCGTGCAGGTCGAACAACGGCCACTGGCCGGCGGCGCGTACCTGGTGGGAGCGGTCGTACCGGACCATGGCCAGCATCTCGGCCACCTGTGTGGGCGCCGCGTCGCGCAGATCGGTGACGCCGATGCGGTACGGACCGACTGAGGGCAGGATCTGCCCGCGGCCACGCTGGTCGACCACCATCCGCAGCATCGGGTGGTGGTCGACCAGTCGGTTCCAGGCGACTTCGAGCCGCTGGAGGTCCGCGGCCGCGTCGTCGCTGCCCCGGTCGAATTCGTAGTAGTAGAAGGTCGCCACCCCGCCGAGAACCAGACCAGACTCCCGCCCGACAAGGTAGGACTCCTGAACCGGAGTCAAGGGAAAGACCGACGGGTCCTCCGGCTGCCGGCTGGTGGCAGGAGTGCTGAGCAGTTGCCCGGCGGGCGCCGACAAGTGCCGGGCGAGGTCCAGTGCGGTTGCGTTGTCGAGAAATGCCGTCAGCGGAAGGTCGTGTCCGGTGCGCTCCCGGATCCGGCGGCGGAGCCGTACGGCAGTGAACGACTCCAGACCCAGGGCCGTCAGCGCTGTTTCCGCGTCAAGCAGCCCTGGGTCCGTGCCGAGCACCTCGGCGATGCAGTCGAGTACGTCGTCGAGGGCTGCTTCGGGCTTCAGGGGCAGGTTCATCCGGTCTCCGTAGCTGCGATGGCAGTGTGGAGCGTTCCGCCGGGAGGACGGCGGGCGGCGCACCGGGAACCATAGTTGAAAATGAAAGCCGTTTCAATCTTGGTGTCGAAGTTGCCCCCCGGTACGGATCGCGACGTACAGCCCGGCGTCGGGATGGCCGACTTGCCGCGTGGTCAGCCCGTGCTCGGTGAGCTCCTTGCTGAGCTCCGCCTCGTCCATGACCCACCAGTCGTAGTCCACGGTCACTTCGGACACCGGCCGCCCTTCCGCCCGTTGGACGAGGTAGGTCATGTGCCACCTGACCCGGTGTTCACCCGCGACCTCGGCGCTCGCCCAGCCTTCGTAGGTCAAGTCGCCCACGCTGCTGCTGGCCATCCGGCTTCTGGTGATACCGACCGGGCGCGTCGGCGGGGAGAGGTTGAGGATCACACGACCTCCGGGAATCAGCCGGGGTACGATCCGCCGCCACAGCTCCCGCCGGTCGTCCGGCGACAGGTGCCCGATCATGTTCATGGCCACCAGCGCCCGTATGCGCTCAGGGAGCGGGGTGTTCAGCGCGTCGGTCGGTGAGACGGTGACGCGCGCCCGCAGGTGCGCGTCACCGTGCGCTCGGGCGAGGAGCACCGCGCGGAGGGTGGGCGAGGGCTCGACGGCAAGGACCGGTGAGTTGTCAGGTAGGGCGGCACAGATCGTCTCCACTCCGCGTCCCGTGCCGGCGCCCAGGTCCACGGTGACGTCGGTCTCGCCACTGAGGCCACTCAGGGCCTCGACGAGTCCGGGAGCGAAGAGCCCCCAGGCGTCGGCGATGAGGATGTCCATGTACTCGGCTGATCGTGCGTACGGATCGTCCATGTCTTCCTCTACTCGAAGGTCCACCGATTATGACAATCGTTCCCGGAAATGGCGAGGGGCGTGGACGTCCGAGGTCTGGACGCCGGTCTGGACGTATCGACCAACACTGAAGCCAGTGCACTTCGTAGCCAAGTTCGAAGACCTGTTCGCTTGGACAGCGCGACGAACCCGGGGAAGTAGGGTCACCGAGGCCCGGCACTGGTACAACGGACGACGCGACAACGACGCATCCAGCCTGCTACACGCCTGGCTGCACTTCGAGAGCCTGTACGGTGCCAATACCTGTCGCACCTGCTGTGAGCTAGGGCTTCGTGAGTTCGGTGCACCTTCGTGACCATGGTGTTTCGATTGATCTATCTGGTCACGATCCGCGTGCTCGACGCCCTGCTGCGCGCGGCCCGAAGTGACAACGTCGTGCTCGCGGAACTGCTGGCCCTTCGCCATGAGGTCGCGGTGCTGCGCCGCCAGGTCCACGGCCGACCACGCCTGTCCTGGCCAGACCGGGCGATCCGCGCTGGCCCGGCGGCTGCCCCGTGCGGTGCGCGCACACCGGATCGTGGCCCCGGCGACCCTGCTGGCCTGGCACCGCCGGCTGGTCCAACGTCGCTGGACCTACCCCCACCGCGGCGGCCGACCGCCCGTCAGCGACGAGACCCGCCAGCTCATCCGCCGAATGGCCCGGGACAACCCCCGCTGGGGCCACAAGAGCTGCTCGGACTGGGCCACCGCGTCGGTCTCGGCACCATCCGCCGAGTCCTGGCCCGTGGCCGCCTCGGCCCCGCACCTCGCGACACCGACACCACCTGGCGGACATTCCTGCGTGCCCAGGCCACCGGCCTGCTGGCCGCCGACTTCTTCCACGTCGATACCGTATGGCTGCGCCGCCTGTACGTGCTGGTCGTCATGGAGATCGCCACCCGCCGGGTCCACCTGCTCGGCGTGACCGAGCACCCGACCCAGGCGTGGGTGACCCAGCAGGCCCGCAACCTGCTCATGGACCTCGGAGAACGCACCAGCGACTTCCGGTTCATGATCCGCGATCGCGACACCAAATACGCCGCATCGTTCGACGCCGCACTCGCCGATGAGGGCGTACAGGTGGTGAAGACACCGCCGCGCACACCGAAGGCGAACTGTTTCGTCGAACGATGGGGCCGCAGCATGCGCGAGGAACTGGTGGAAAAGACGCGACGCTGATCGCGCTCGCCCTCGGCTCTGGCCAACCGGAACCGCCAGTCCTCGCCGCTCGGAGAATCCCGGCATGGTGTTGCATTTCGGTATTGTCACATCCGTCCACCATCGTCGTTACGTTCGCCCTTCGCCAAACGCCAGGGTTCATCTCTCCGTGACGGTACGACTATCGTGAGTAAGAATTCCCGAAGAAGGAGAGGACCTCTCATGCCGTTGTCAGTGGCGGATCTCGCGGCGCCCGGAAACACACCGATCACGATCCTGTCGACGACCTTTCCGAACGTGTATCTGCGCATGGACGGCACCGGGGTGACGACCTGGAACGGGTCTGGCAGTGGGGTCGTCAACTGCCAATTTGGCGCGGGACCTTACGAGAAGTTCAAGGTTCTCCCGCAGGCCGACGGCTCGTTCGCCTTCGCGTCGGCGACCTTTTCGAACGTGTATCTGCGCATGGACGCCGCCGAGTTGCCGCAGATCCCCGGGGGCCGGGCGGTGGAACCGTCAACTGCCAGGTCCACGTGGGTACCCACGAGACGTTCAAGCTTCTCCCGCAGGCAGGTGGTTCGTTCTCCTTCGAGTCGACGTTGTTTCCGAATTCGTTTTTGCGCCTGGTCGGCTTCGGGGTTACGGCCTCCACCAACGGTGGCGGTGGGGTAGTCAACTGCCAGTTCGGCGCCCCGGGTGGCGATCACGAAAAGTTCTTTCTCAACGTGGCAGCCTAGCCTCGGCCCTTCGTTAAGGGCGGTCACAGGGTGGGCAGGAAGCAAAGAAGTGCCTCTCTGATCAGGGAAAATGGGACTTGCTGAGGGTCCGATGTTCCTGTCACGGAAGGCACGTGCTGGGTGAAGGCTACCGCAACACGTCCGAAGATCGCGGTCACCGGTGGTGGACGGGGCGTGGTGGGCCACGTCGGTGCCCGCCTGCTTGCGGATCTGGCCGACGTGACCGGGCTGACCAGCGCGTTCGGTGAGGCCTTGGCAGGAATGCGGCAGCGGCAGGGCGGGCACGATCCGGGCCGTGTCACCGTGGACCTGGCGGTGATGCTCGCCGACGGCGGCGAGGCCATCGCTGATCTCGCGGTGCTGCGGGACCAGCCCGCCCTGTTCGGGCCGGTCGCCTCCGACCCGACCGCCTGGCGGCTGCTGTCCCGACTGGACGAGCCGATGCTGGCCGAGCTGCGGGCCGCGCGGGCCCGAGCCCGCGAGATCGCCTGGGCCCAGCACGCCGACACCCGCGGTGACCTGCCGCAGCCGATGGTGGCCGGCCGGCGGGTCGACGGTCTGGTCCTGGACATCGACGCGACGATCGTGCTCTTGTACCGTGCCAGAACTCATCGCACATGCTGTGAGCTCGGTTTTATCGGCTCGGGCTGATGATCGCCGGTATGGTCGTGCGGTTGCTGTACTTGGGAATGATCCGCCTGTTCAGCGGTCTGGGGCTACTGATCCGCAGCGACAAAGTGCTGCTGGTCGAGGTCCTCGCGCTGCGGCCTGAGGTGGCGGTGCTCCGCCGCCAGGCTCGGGGCCGGCCGCGACTGTCCTGGCCGGACCGGGCGATCCTGTCCGCCCTGGCGCGCCTGCTGCCCCGCCGGATACGGGGACACCAAATCGTCACTCCGGCGACGTTGCTGGCCTGGCACCGGCGGCTGGTACGACGCCGCTGGACCTACCCGAACCGACCCGGCCGGCCACCGGTCAGCGACGAGATCCGGGACCTGGTGCTGCGGCTGGCCCGCGAGAATCCGCGGTGGGGGCACCGCCGAATCCAGGGCGAGTTGCAGCGGCTGGGCTATCGGGTCGGAGCCGGCACGATCCGCAGGATCCTGGCCCACCGACGTGTCGGCCCGCCGCCCCGCCAGCAGGACACCGACTGGCGAACGTTCCCGCGCACCCAGGCCGCCGGCTTGTCAGCGATCGACTTCTTCCACCTCGACACGATCCTGCTGCGACGCCTCTACGCGCTGGTGGTCATGGACGTGTCCACCCGGAAGGTTCACCTGCTCGGTATTACCGCGCACCCACCGGACAGTGGGTGGTCCAGCAGGCCCGTAACCTCCTCATGGACCGGGGTGAGGGTGCCAGCCAGTTCCGGCTTCTTATCCGCGACCGCGACGGCAAGTACCCAACCGCCTTTGATCACGTCTTCGCCGCCGAAGGCATCACAGTGGTCAAGACCCCGCCCCGCACTCCACGAGCGAACTGCTTCATCGAACGTTGGGGCCGCAACCTCCGCGACGAATGCATCGGCCACGTGTTGCTCTACAACGAGCGACACGCGCTGGCCGTAGTCAGCGAGTACGTGGACCACTTCAACGACCACCGGCCACACCAAGGCCGGCAGCAGCGTGTGCCGTGCCATAACTCGTCGCACATGCTGTGAGCCGGGAGTTCTCGGCTCGGGCTGATGATCTCTGGTATGACCGTGCGGATGCTGTACCTGGGAATGATCAGCCTGTTCAGCGGACTGGGGTTGTTGATCCGGGGCGACAGGGCGTTGCTGGTCGAGGTTCTCGCGCTGCGGCATGAGGTAGCGGTGCTCCGCCGGCAGGTTTCCGGCCGGCTGCGGCTGTCCTGGCCGGACCGGGCGGTCCTGTCCGCCCTGGCCCGCCTGCTGCCCCGCCGGATACGGGAACATCGGATCGTCACCCCGGCCACGTTGCTGAACTGGCACCGCCGCCTGGTACGACGCCACTGGACCTACCCCAACCGACCCGGCCGACCACCAGTCAGCGACGAGATCCGGGACATGGTGCTACGGCTGGCCAGAGAGAACCCGCGATGGGGACACCGCAGAATCAAAGGCGAACTACAGCGGCTCGGCCATCGGATCGGAGCGGGCACGATCCGACGGATCCTGGCCGGCTGGCGGGTCGGCCCGCCGCCCCGCCAGCCAGACACCAACTGGCGCACCTTCCTGCGCAACCAGGCCACTGGCCTTCTGCCCATCGACTTCTTTCACCTCGACACGATCCTGCTGCGGCGCCTGTACGCGCTGGTGGTCATGGAGGTGTCCACCCGACGGGTCCACCTTCTTGGCGTCACCGCGCACCCCACTGGGCAGTGGGTGGTCCAGCAGGCCCGTAACCTCGCTATGGAGCTGGGCGAGCGTGCCAACCGGTTCCGGTTTCTCATCCGCGACCGCGACGGCAAGTACACCGCCGCCTTCGATCACGTCTTCGCCGCTGAAGGCATCACCGTGGTCAAGACCCCGCCCCGCACCCCGCGGGCCAACTGCTTCATCGAGCGCTGGGGCCGCAGCCTCCGCGACGAATGCACCGACCACGTGTTGATCTACAACGAGCGGCACGCGCTGGCCGTAGTCGGCGAGTACGTCGACCATTTCAACGACCACCGGCCGCATCAAGGGCGGCAGCAGCGGCCACCCAACCACGACCCGGCCGCCAGAATCCCCATGGACAAGCCCGTACGACGCCGACGACGACTCAGCGGGGTGACCAACGAGTACCACCGGGCGGCATGAAATGATCTTCAAAATGCCAGGTCAAAGCCACTGAACGAGTTTTGGCACGGTACAGGGTGAGAGACCTTCCCGCCGGGCCGTCGCAGCGCGGCTCCGCGCCCATCGTCGCACTGTTGTGATCCTCGCCCGACGCGGGGCCGGGCACAGCCTTCGCCCAGCCAGCGAACCTGCACGGACCCAAAGCCTCGTTGCGATCCTCGCCCGGCGAGCGGGGGCCGGGCGCAGCCACGCCAGCGCGATGAACATCCCCGAGCCGACCTCGTTGTTGCGATCCTCGCCCGGCACGGGGGCCGGGCGCAGCGGGTCGGTGGGTGCATCAGGTGGCTCAGCACTTGAGCACAGTTTGGTGATCTCGTCTCACTCGTCGCGGGCAAACACCACCCGCCTGCACTACACCCGCGACGTCGAACGCGTCCTGATCCCCCACCTCGGCCAGTACCGCCTCGCCGACCTCGACGCCCAACTGCTGCGCACCGTCTTCGACCAGATCGCCCAGACCACCAACACCAAAGGACTACCCCAGTCCGCCTCCGCGATGCAGCACCTACGCACCACCCTGCGCGCAGCCCTCAACCTCGCCGTCAAACAGGAACTGATCGAGAGCAACCCGGCCCGGTGCATCACCGTCGCCGGCTACCGCAAACCCCACGCCCAGGTCTGGACTGACGACCGCGTCCGCGCCTGGCAGACCACCGGCGAGCACCCGACAGTGGCCGTGTGGACCGCCGAGCAGCTCGGCGCGTTTCTCGACACCGTGGTCGACGACCCGCTGTTCGCGTTCTGGTGGCTCACCGCCCTGCGCGGCCTGCGCCGCGGCGAGGTATGCGGGCTACGGTGGACCGAGGTCGACCTCGACCGCGGCGTGCTGTACGTCGAGCGCAACCGCACCACTGCCGGCTATCAGGTCGTCGAGGGGGAGCCGAAAACCGCCGCCGGACGCCGACCCGTCGCCCTAGACAAGCGCACCGCAGATGCTGCCTTTCGCTGCAAGCGGCGGGACAGCCCGCGACGTCATGGACCGTATGCGGGCCGACGTAAGCCTGCGGTCATGGCTTCCCGGGGACATGTTCGCCGCGCTCGCGGCCTGCGCCGGGGCGGAGGATTTCACCAAGCTCGTTGAGCAGATCATCTCCACCGACCTGAGGAGCTTTCCCCGTGAGTAGGCGGCCATACGTCCTGCTGAGCTGCGCCACGTCCATCGACGGCTACCTGGACGACACCACCGCGGCGAGGCTGCTGCTGTCCAATGACGCCGACTTCGACCGCGTCGACGCCGTACGCGCCGAGTGCGACGCGATTCTCGTCGGAGCCAACACCATCAGGAAGGACAACCCTCGGCTGCTCGTTCGGTCCCAGGCCCGCCGTGACTCGCGGATCGCACGCGGTCTGCCCGCCTCGCCAACGAAGGTCACCTTGACCGGCCAGGGAGACCTCGACCCGGACGCGCAGTTCTTCCGCGCCGGCGACACCGAGAAGATCGTGTACTGCGCCACCCCTGGGTGGGACAAGGCACAGGAACGGCTCGCCGGCGTAGCCACGGTCGTGGACGCAGGCAACCCGGCCGACCCACGGCGTGTCGTGGAAGACCTGGCGTCCCCGTGGCATCCAACGGCTGATGATCGAAGGTGGCGGCACCATCCACACCCAGTTCCTCGCCGCCGGACTCGCGGACGAACTACACCTCGTCATCGCGCCCTTCTTCGTCGGCGACTCGACGGCACCCCGCTTCGTCAACGACGGCTCCTACCCCTGGAACCCCAACAATCGGGCCCGACTCGTCGAGACACGCCAACTCGGCGACGTCGTCCTTCTGCGCTACGCCCTCTCCCCCCGGTGCGGCCAGGCATGACCGACCAGCAACACGTCGACCGGCAGTGGCTGCAAGCCGCGATCGACCTGTCACACCTCTGCCCAGCCGTGGAAACCGCGTACGCCGTCGGCGCCATCATCGTCGACCGTCATGGACACGAGGTCAGCCGAGGCTTCTCCCGGGAGACCGACTCCCACGTCCACGCCGAGGAATCCGCCCTCGCCAAACTCGCCGACACCAGCTTCGACCTGTCCGGCTCGACGATCTACACATCACTGGAACCGTGCAGCGTCCGGAAGTCCCGTCCACGCCCCTGCGCGGAGCTGATCATCGCCGCCGGGATCACCCGAGTCGTCCTCGCCCTCCGCGAGCCACCCCTCTTCGTCACCTGCCACGGCGTTGAACTCCTACAAACGGCGGGCGCAGAGGTCATCGAGATACCCGAACTCGCCGACCAGGTCAGAGCGATCAACGCACACCTCCCCGGCATCGGCGGGTAGCCGGAGCGCCGACGGACCCGGCACGCGATATTGCGCAGTCTGGATCGGCCGCAGAGACCGCAAGGACGGCGTGTAGCACGTCGACGTCACCGGCCAGCGCTCCGCGCTGGCCGAGTACCGCGACGCCGCCAGGCAGGTAGGGGATCACCCTCATCGCCGCCGACACAGCCGGCTCGCAGCTGCATGCCCTCGGAAAGGCAGGGTTCCGCCAGGCGAGCCGCCCGACACCGGGACGACTACGCGCCGGCCCGCGGGTCCCTCGTTCTACTCGACTGTTCCAGCTCGGTACATCAGCCACCGGGGTCGGTCGCGTGGGGAGGCCTAGTTCGGCCAGGGCGGTGTCGAGCATGGTGTCCCAGTCGCTGTCGACGGCCACGCTGGGGACGGGTTCCTCAGGTTCGGTCAAGTCTCCGGCGGAGTCGTGGATCACGAGCACAATGAAGTGGTCTCGCGATATCCGTGAAATCCGGCTGCGCCCCGGTACGTTCGCGCCAGTTTTCCGACGTCCGAGCAGCCGCCGAGCAGCATCTCCAACACCAGACATCGTGTATCGCCGATATGCGCATGGGTGGATTCTGCTGGTGGAAGGATGGCATATGTGGGACCTGTATCGACTCGAACTACTATGCCGCAAATATCGCCGCTCGCTGGCGAGCCGATCAAACGTGCCGATGCCGAGCGGCTCGCGGGGGTCCTGAAGGCCTTCGCGGACCCCGCCCGGCTGCGGCTGCTCAGCCTGATCCAGTCGGCCCCCGAGGGCGAGGCATCCGTCTCTGACCTGACTGCACCGCTCGGGCTCTCGCAGCCCACGGTCAGTCACCACCTGCGCATCCTCACCGAGGCAGGCTTGCTGGAACGGGAGAAGCGCGGTGTCTGGGTGTACTACCGGCTGGTGCCCAGCGCAATCGCGACGATCGCAGATCTCCTGACCCCACCACGCAAACGATCAGCACGGAGAACCCGCTGACACGTGACAATCTCAGCCCTTGGCCTCGCAGCCTGATGCTGATCGGCCACCAGCGGATGCAGACCGAGGCGGCGGTTGCCTGGCCTCACTGTCGTCCTGGCCGCAGCAGCCCGCATCGCCTGGTGTTATGATCCTCGGTTCGATCACCGCCCCCGGGCTCCTGATCGCTTGGTCGCAGGTCCAGACCATCGGACAGCTGCACGCCGTCATGATCGGCATCTTCTACTTCGGCCAGGCTGTCGGGTCGTCCCCGAACCGGGTCTTCCTGCGGTTGACCACATCGTTCAGGCTCAGCCGGTGCCGTCCGGCACGCGCCGGCCGGGCCATCCCCTCGGGCGATCAGATGCTGTCATTGGTCTTGGCGCAAGCCAGGTCCGCGAGCTCCCTGGCGTCGGTCAGGTTCGCGCTGGACAGGTCCACGCTATGGACGAGGACGAACGGCGGTAATCATCGCGAACCACCCCCTCGGATCCGGCGATCCCCGGGCGGATGCGGCACGCTGACCTTGAGGTCCCCGCGTACACCTCCGCCTGTATCGCCGGATCGGGCGATACCGGTGACGCACGGTCGCAGGGCAGCGGGCCCGTCGAACGTGTCCGGCTGACCAAGGACGAGGTGGTCCAGGATCAGCCGATCGATGGGCATGTCGGTCACGAAGAGATCGAGACAAACATCCCGCAGCCCAGCCGCCGACGGCGGTGACGGTCAGGAGCCCAACAGCGGTGGCTCCTGTCGCTACTGGGAGATCGGTGAGGGCGGGCGGGTCGGTGGACCACCCGCCCTCACCTACATCTCCCTCCGGCTTGCCCTGTTGCGCCACCCGATCGCTGTGCACCTGCAGGCCTGGCAGGACAGCGAGTTGCTGGCCGCTGGGCTGCTGGTCAGTGGCGCCGACGGCGTCGGTAGACGACGACCGCGAGGGTGACCGCAGTGCCGGCGGCGGCGAGAACCGGTAGCGGTTTCCCACGTACCGAGCCGCCGATCTTCGTTGCCGCCCCGCGGGCGGTGGTGACCAGGGCGGATTCCGCCTTGCCGGTGGTCTGCGCGCCGGCTTTCGCCGCGCCGCGTACCGCAGTGGTGGCTTTTTGGGCTTTCTGCGTGACGGGCTTGATGCGTTGGGAGGCCTTCTGGCTCGCCGTGCGGGCCAGTTGGGTCGCTGTGGTCTTCGTCGACTGGCCGGCCTGGGTGAGGCGCTGCCGGAGTCCGCCGGCCGCGCTGGTGGCCTTGGTCCGCAAGCGGGTCTTGACGTCGGTCTTGGTGGCCAGGGCAGCGACGGTTTCGCCGAGCTCTGCGCGGGTCCGTTGAACGTTCTGTCGGGTCTTGTCCAGGTCACCGCTTCCCGCCGTCATGGCTGCCTCCGAGTCGCCGCGCCGCGTATCGCCTCGGCGTCCGCGCGTACGCTGTCCCGGGTCGCTGTCGGTGTGGCCGGCATGGCCTTGCTGACCTGCTTCTTGCCGCGTTGCCCCGCGATCGCGGCGGCGATGGCCAGAACTACGGTGACGATCAGGGCAGCCAGCGCGTCGGGCATGACCGCTCCCAACGCCAACACGAGCGTGGCGACGGCAGTACCGCCGGCGTAGAGACCGAGTGCGGCGCTTCCGCCGAGCAGCCCCGCGCCGACGCCCGCTCGTTTGCCCTTCGCGGTCATCTCCGCCCGCGCCATCGTCAACTCGTCGCGCACCAGCCGGGTGATCTGCTCCGTGGCGCGCTGCACCAACTCGGCGACCGGCGTGTCAGTAGAAGCGGCGCCGGGACCGCCGCCGGAACGTTCGGCCATCAATACCCCCATCTCTTTTCACGCCGGATGCCTGAAGCGCTCACGATGGCTGACCGGCCAGTGGCGCTGCCCGGAACCGGCGGTGTCAGCCGTTGTTGGTCGCGGGTATGCCGACTGCTCCCTGCGGAGGGGCGTCGATTCGTCCCCCGAGGGGCGGGACCGTGGTCTCGCCCAGCGGCCCGGCGACGTCCCCCATGAGGGGACCGTGGACATCTTCCGACCGGATGCCGCCGACGCGGCGACGGCGCAGGGTCAGCGTGCTCGCTACGCCGCTCAGCGCCCCGGCCGCGAAAGCAAGAATGAGCGCTTGCCGGACGGCAGAGTTTCTCCTACGTGCCATCACTGCTCCCTGAATCCAACGAACCTGCATGGTCCTGATTGTCGGACTCTGTCGCCGCTACCAGGTGCCTAATCGGCGGACTCGCATAAAACGCGAGCGCCATCTGCCTCTCGGCCGCCGGGCCAGCTGTCGTTTCTCCGTGAGCAGGGACGGCGGCGGGTAAGACTGGCACCAGGAGCAGCGATCCGCTGGTTTGCCCCCTGCGGCACGACACAAGGACCGCCCCTGGCGACCGGCCGACGGCAGAACCGGCAGAGCCGGCCAGCGTGGAGTACAGGAGTAGCGAGGGTGAGCGATACGGATCTTGGCGCCCGCAGCGAGCGGGGCAGTGACTACGCAGACCTCTCACGCCTGGTCCGAGGCGCGGGTCTCCTCGACCGGCGGCCCGGCCGCTACGCGATGCGGATAACGGTGCTGCTGGGTTGCCTCGGGGTAGTGGGCGTGATGTTCGTCCGGCTCGGGCAGTCGTGGTGGCAGACCGCCACCGCCGCCACCGCCGCAGTGCTGTTCGCGCAGCTCGCGTTTCTCGGTCACGACGCCGGACATCGGCAGATCTTCCGCTCCCGGCTGGCGAACGACGTGGTCGGTCTGATCTGTGGCAACCTGCTGACCGGGATCAGTTACGGCTGGTGGGTGGACAAGCACAACCGCCACCACGCCCATCCGAACACCGAAGGCGGAGCTTGACCCCTGATCCTGGACATGGGTTTAGAGGTCGCGCGGAATGGTGGGTTGATCGGCGCGCCTGAACGGATGCAGGCACAGAACTGGTGATCATGAAGTTGCTGACGCTCCGTGATCACGGGAGGTTCTGTGCCTGCCATCCCAGCATGGCTGATCGAGCCGTTGTGGGTCCAGTTCGCCGCGCTGCTCCCCGATCGGCCGACCTACCAACCGACACATCCGCTGGGCTGTCACCGCAAGCGGATCGATGACCGCATCGTGTTCGACAAGCTGGTCCAGGTGTTGCGGTTCGGCTGCGCCTACGAGGCGATCGCCGATGCCACCTGTTCGGCCACCACGATCCGCGGCCGCCGTGACGAGTGGATAGAGCTTGGGGTGTTCGCCCAGCTCAAACAGATCGCCCTGGACGCCTACGACCGGCTCGTCGGCCTGGTCCTCGACGACATCGCCGTGGACGGCTGCATCACCAAGGCTCCCGGCGGCGGCGAGGCCGCCGGACGCTCACCGGTCGACCGGGGCAAGCAGGGCATGAAACGCTCGTTGATGGTCGACGGCTACGGCATCCCCCTCGGCCGGGTCCTGGCCGGCGCGAACCGACACGACTCACCCCTGCTCGGCCCCACCCTCGACCACCTCGACGACCTCGGCCCACTACCCCAGGCCATCACGGTGCACCTCGACGCCGGATACGACTCCCAGGTCACCCGCGCCCTGCTGGCCGAGCGCGGCCTGACCGGTGAGATCGCCCACAAGGGCGACAAGGCGCCCATCCAGGCGAGCCAACGGTGGCACGTCGAACGGACGAACAGCTGGCACAACGCGTTCAACCGGCTGCAACGCTGCTACGAACGAACAGAGAAGGTCATCGACGCCTTCTTCGACCTCGCCGACGCGATCATCACCGTCCGCAGCCTCATCCGGCGTGCATGGACCCTCTACCGGTGGAACAACCGACCCGCCCGCCGCCGATGATCAACAACCATTCCGCGCGACCTCTAAGGAGTATCAATTGGCAAGCTCTCCGTCCGGTCGGGGAGCTTTTTGTATGCCCTGGTCCGGGCGGTTCACTCGATCAGGTGACGGGGTCGGACAGGCGGGAAGTCGCCGTAGTGCTGGAACAGTTGCGGTAGTGCTGGTTCGGTACGGAACATTCGAGCACCACCGGAGCACCACGCGGGCATCCCGAGCCGCCGACGGGCAGGGCTAACCGGGATGCCGACGGTCACGACCAGCGGTACTCCAGGGGCAAACCTTGTCCGACGAATTGGTAGCGGCCGCGGGTACGACCTCACCGTCGACGACCGCCTGATCCTGCCCTGCGGACTGCGCCACACGGTCACTGACATCATCGAACGTGCCGGATCGAGCCTGGCCGTCGCCGACCAGCGCAGGATAGCGGCGCTGCCGGTGGAAGGCGTGTAGCGCGTTCGGCGCCGAGTTGATCATTCGGAGACATGTCGACCCCAGCGGGCCTTCGCCTGATCGAGGAAGGACGGCTGTGGGGTCGGGTCGGTTCCGGTCACCACCGCATCGAAGCCTGGCAGGAAGCTCGTCTTGCGGCCGTGCTGCGCATACACCTCATCGACGACCTGCTGCCACTGGTCTGGCTGGTCTGCCTGCTGGTAGCAGCGCTTGGCGTGGTCGAAGTACCGCAGCGCGGCGTCGTAGTACTTGCTCTTGCCGGCCTCCAGGATACGCATGCCCGCGGCCCGCCAGATCCGGGCGGCCTCACCGGGGTGGCCCGGTTCCAGCGCGGTACCGGCCTGTTCTGCCGCGTGGTGGCCGACGCCCTCCCATGAGCTGTCGGAGGTGCGGGCGGCCAGTTGCCCGAGGCGTCCAGTCTCGTCGGTGTGCAGCAGCAGCTCGATCACCGCGGGCAGGTAGCGGTCGCCGTCCAGCGCCTCGGTGATGGCTCGGTCGTGCCAGCCGGGGCGCTCAGCGTGCGGGACGAACGTCATCAGGTGGTCGTAGGAGTACCGGTCGGGGTGCTTGCGGTAGTCGGCCCAGGCCGTCTCCAGCGCCTGATCGCCGTGACCCAGGTCGGCCAGGAGCCGCGGCTTGAGCTCGGTGAGGCTGTGCGCGGCGAAGGACGGGTACGGCCGCTCGGCGTCGAGTTGCAGGCCACGCTCCACCCAGGCCAGCGCCTGGGCCGGGTCGCCCCGGGAGACCAGCAGGTTCGCAACCGTGAGGCAATCGTCGGCGGTCAGGCCCGTGCGTTCGGCGAGTTCGACGTACGCGTCGAGGTCTCCTCCGGCGGCATACAGCGACCGCAGCACCTCGGCCCACCGTGTCGTCTCGGCCCGTCGCCGGCGCGCGTCCCGGTCGGCTTGGTCCGACCCGACGGAGGCCGGAGTTGCCTGATCGGCGGCCTCGAACCGGCTGCGGATCTGGTCGATGAACGCCGCGAGGCCGGCCTCGTCGAAGACGGTGGCGATCTGGTGTTCCAGCCGGTGGCAGAAGCCGTACTGGTCGTCGTCCATCCAGGCCAGCAGCCGGGCCGTAGTCTGCTGCGGGGACGCCTGCGCGGCCTGGCGGGCGGTGATCCAGCCGCTGATCAGGCTCTGGGCGAACATGCCGAAGCTGCCGCTGGAGTCGTCGACCTCCTCGGCCTTCTCATAGCACCCGGCCAGGAACGTCTCGTACAGGGTGGCAGCCCGTTCGGCATCGTCGGCGACGAGCTGGCCGACGGTCGCCGTGACCTGTTCGAGGCCGTCGACGAACCGGAAGCAGCCGCGGTCGGACACGAACCGGCCCGGGTCGAGGGCGTGTTCGATCTCGGCTTCCACGGGATCCGGGTGGTTGCTCTTGGTGCTCACCGGGACCTCCGGCGGGAACGGGTGCTGGTCGGCTCGGGTTCGGCGCGGGCCGCGTGGAAGCCCGAGTCGTCGCCGAGGTGGAAGAAGATCCACCCATCGAGCGTGCCGTCGTCGGCGAGGCTTGCCCAGCCACGACCGGTGACCTGGTCGCCCTCGTCGCTGCCCTCCCAGGTGAACTCGACGCAGGGCCGCCCGTCGCGGGTCGTCTCGCGGCAGTCCATCCACCCATCGACGACGATGAACCCGAACCGCCCGGTCCGGTCGCGGTCGAACTCGATGAACGCGGGCGCCACCAGGTCGATGGCGTCGGTGTCCCACAACTCCATCGATACGATCCGCCACCGGCCGGTGAAGTCCGCCATGCTCGTCATCCGAGTCCCTCCACGTCGCTGCGAGGTCGTAGGAATGCCCGTTGACGGTTGCTCAGCGGGGTGACGCCGGGTAGCGGAGTTCGGTCGAAGAAACCCGCCTTGTACCGCCGCAGCAGCGCCTCGCCGTCGCGCTGCCAGGTGAAGCGGGGCTTGCCCAACAGCCGGGCGAAGACCCGGCCGGCCCGGTCGGGATCCTGCTCGGCCAGCCTGCGTAGCGCGATCGGGGGAAGGGTCTGGCTCTTGAGGTACCCGCTGACCGCCTCCCGGTAGCGGCGACCGGTGATCAGGGCTGGGTCGGCGAACACCTCCTGTATGAGCCGGTACTCCGGCAGGAACCACAGCCCGTCGACCTCGTCGAACATGACGCCGACGGTCTCGGCCTGTTCAAGATCGGGTGATATCGACATCCGGGGTACCGAGGGTGGCTGCTCTTCGTCGGGGGCGTCCTGGGACGCCGGTCTGTGGAGAGCACTGATCCGGGTGGCGTGGTGGTTCCAGAACCCGGCCATCCGGTCGGCGAGTTCGTGCCCGGTGACGATGGCCAGGTCGGCACCGAAGAACTCGATGAAGTGCCCGCGGAGCCGGTGGTGAAGCTCCCAGCCGAGGGCGATCTTGTCCGGGTTGCGGAACACCGCGGCCGGGCAGGTGCTGGCCATCTCGGCCGCGGCCCGGCACATCTCGCGGCGAGCTTCGAGCGGTGCGGCGTTGAGCGCCCCGGACAGCAGCCAGTCCTCGCCGAGCGGCACCAATCTGGCCCACAGGATCGTTTCGGGGGTGAGCTGTTCGAGTAACTGCGGACCCGCGTTGGAGCGAACCCGGTAGGTGAGTTCGTCGGCCAGGTTGACCATGACGGCGGCGTCGCCGTCATGACGTTCGACCTCGAAGATGCCCTCCACGACCGTCACCCAGCAGCGAAGCATGGCGCGTTGGGCCTCCGGCAGGTCGGGCCGGGACGCGACGAACTGTTCCACGACCGTACGGCCGTCGCTGGAACGGTGTTCCAGCACGAAGCGGTCCAGAAAGTTGATGTAGTCGACCTGGTTGCCGGGCTTGGCTGTGCCGAACCGGTTGGCGTAGGCCGAACGGAACTCGCCGGTGAAGCGTTGGCTCTGCCCGAAGGCGACGAGTGCCGCCTTCAACGGCGCGCTGCGGTGGAGCAGATCGTCGTCGGCGGCGGTGACGGAGGAGCCCGGGATGCCCTGGTTCACCTGGCGATTCTGTCAGAGCGCTCGATGTGTCCTCGTGGCCGGTGGGCCGGCTGCCGGTCGCGGCGCGCCGCATGGCATGCTCGCCCGGATGGGCGGACGAGAGGGCAGCCGCCGAGGGCTGCCGGCGCAGCGCCCCGGTCGGGGTGGCCCCGGCAGGCGGCTGCGCGTTCCCGAGGCACGCGCGGCGTACGCCGCCGCGATTGCCGACAGCGCCGCGTTGCTGGCGGCTGCGGACGCGTTGGACGCCGAGGTCTGGGTGGCTTCCAACATCTCGGCGATGCGCAGCGATGTGCCGACCGACGAGGTGTTCACCGTGCTGCTGCTGGACCTCATCGACGAGGCCGAGCGAGACGGCCGTGCCGGCTGCGCGGTCCTGCTGACCGCGATCGCGGCGGTGGGTCCCCGCGAGGTCGCCGGGGCAGCTGGTGCGGCGGCCGGCCGGGTGACCGGCCGGGCCGGCAGGCGTCAGGGCGCCACCGCCGCGGCCGAGGCGCCGCTGCCGCCCTGGACCGGCCTGCTGGGCAAAGCCACGGTCGGGCAGTGCTGGCTGTGGACCGACGAGTTCGGCGAGTGCAGCCAGGTGTTCTGCGAGTTCGCGCACGCGGACGGCCACCGCAGGCACGGGCTCACCGTCACGATCGACCTGGCATTCCACGGCGTGGTGTCGGCGATCGCCATGGTGTCCCAGCCGGCCAACCTCGATCGGACCATCGCGGATCTGCGACGCGGGAAGCCCGGCCGTGGCCGGGTCGAATCGATCGGCGCGCAGCGGGCCCGCAGCCTGGTCCTGGCGGCGATCGAGACATCGCGTGCCCGAGAACGCCCGACGCTGCGCAGCGGGCCGGAGCCGGACGAACTGTGCTACGCCTACCTGCCGCTGCTGACCTGCCGGATGCTCGGCATTTCCGCCGGCGAGCCGGCGTCCCAGGCACCGTCGGCGCAGGCGGCACCCGCCACGCTGGCCGAAGCGTGGCCGGCCAGCCGCCGTACCGAGCTGGTCGAGGCATTCCTCGCCGCGCACCCGCACGGGTGGAGCCACCCGGCGACCGACCGGATGTTCGTCGAACGCGTCGTGGACGCGAGCGTCGAGGTGCTCGGGTTTCCACCCGACCGGATCGGGCCGATCACCGCCACCAGGCTGTTCGGCGAGGTCCTACCGCGTACCTTGATCGCCCCGAAGGTGGTCCTGCGCAGCGCCCGGAGGGTGGCCAAGGCGTGGGTCGCCTGGGTTGCCGCGTCCGGGGAGCTGTCGTGGCGGGCCCGGCTGCGCCTGCGGCGGCGGATGGTCCTGGTTCAGGTGATGTTCGAGCGGATGAGCAGCGAACGGCGGGTCAACCCGCACTTCCCCTATGTGGCTGATCTACCGGCTCACCGGGCGGGTGGCGACGACATCCAGACGACGCTGGACCGGCGCTGGTTCGCGGTACCAGAACCCGGGCACCGCGGTGGGATCACGTTCGAGCGCCCCGACCCCAGGCGACGCGGGTCGTCGACCACGATCGACGTCGACGACTACGACGCGGCCGACCCCTCGCACCGCAAGGCACTCACGACGATCGAACAGGCGTTGCACGGCACCGGGCCGGACGTCATGCCAGCCTGCGTCACAGTCGTCGAGCAACTGTGGGCCGACGAGCCGGCTCAGGTCTGGCAGGTCGCCGGACGGTTGAGCGCGACCGGGGTACCCCGGCAGCAGGTGATCAGGCGGCTGGCGCAAGTGTGGCAACACTGCGACGCCGCAGACCCGGCAGCGTACGCCGCGGCCCTGGAATCCGTCGGCCGGCCGGTCACCCGGTGACGCCACAGCGAACATCACCGCCTGCCCTTCCTGGACCGAAGCGGACGTACCCGTGAACTGTATGGGAGCCCGATGTCCGACGACCTGACCCTGTTCGACCTGCCCGCGCCGCAGCCGCCGCCAGCCGCCAGCCGCTCCGATCGGGGCCGGGCCGGATACCGGTACGCCCGGAGCGTGACCGCCGAGGTGACGGTGCAGCACATCCCGCTCCTGCTCGACACCGCCGTCCAAGCGTTCGACGACGGCACGATGATCGACATCGGCGAAGTCGACGCCGACGACGAGGCGCCGGACACCCGGGAACAGATCGGCAGTGACCCGGCCGCGGCACTAGGCTGGCTCCTCGACTGTTGCCCGGCATTTTCGATGAGGATGTAGCCGTCGTTCGTGGTGAGGACGGGTAGGCAGAAGAATGCCCCGCCGGGGGTGCCGGGCGGGGCAGTTGGTCACCATGGTGACGGGCTGGTCGTCATGGTGACGTCGTGGTCCTCATTGTGATGCGTCTATTCGGCCGTGACCTCGCTGATCGCGGCGCGGGTGGAGGATTCGTCGACGATGGCTTTGTCGTCGGCGAACGCGGCGATGAGGGCTTGGATGGCGAGGTTGTTGATGGCTCGGGGGTAGCCGCGGCTGGCTTGGTGGATGGCGGTGGCGGCGTCGTCGGAGAACAGGGGGTCGTCGCGGCCGGCCAGGCGTAGGTGGTGGCGCAGGTAGGCGGTGGTCTCGTCGCCGGTCATGCCGGACATCGTGTAGCGCAGGCCGATGCGTTGGTCGAGGGCGGCCAGGACGCCGAGTTTGATCCTGCGGCGCAGGGTGGGTTGGCCGACGAGTAGGCAGGCGAAGGGTGACCAGCGGTCGAGGTCGTGGTTGGTGAGCATGCGGATGCCTTCGAGTTGGTTGTGGGTGAGCAGGTGGGCTTCGTCGATGACGAGGACGGGGGTGCGGCCGCGTTCGGCGTGTTCGGTTGCGAGGGCTTCGGCGGCTTGGGGGACGAGGATGGCCATGTGGGGGTGGGGGACGCCGCCGAGGGCGGTGACGATGGCGTGGTGGATGCCGCGGGCGCCGGTGGTGGGGTTGCCGAGGCAGATGATGGTGTGCCGGACCTGGTCGAGGGCTGCGAGGGCGGCGCGGACGGCGACGGTTTTTCCGGCGCCGACTTCGCCGGTGACCACGCCGAGGACGCGTTGTTCGACGCACCAGCTGATGCGGGCGACGGCTTCGGCGTGGGAGCCGTGCCGGTGCAGCATGCCGGGGGCGAGGTCGCGGCCGAACGGCATGCGGGTGAAGCCGTAGTGTGCCTGGAGGCGGTCGATCATCGGTGGGTGTCCTCTCCGGGGGTGCTGGTGACGGTCAGGGCGGTGTAGTTGACGCGGTTGGCGAGTTCGGCCTGGTGCGCGGCGTCGATGAGCTTCAGGTAGCCGATCCCTGACGGCGGTGGTGCCTGGTCAGCCGTTTCGGGTTTGGCCTTGGGGTGGGCGTGGCGGCCGATGTGGTGCGGGATCGCCAGGCCCATGGGTTTGCCGGCCAGCCGGACCTCGATGTTGGTCAGGTCGAAGGGGTCGAACACGAGCTCGACCCGCCGCCCGACCAGGCCGGCGTCGACCTGGTAGGTGTTGCCGTGCAGGGAGACGGTGGCTGTCTTGGTGACGGTGCGGGCGGCTTCCCAGAGGAACGCCTCCCGCAGCGCGGCCGGGCTGGGCAGCCGGGGCGGATCGGCGGTCTGCCAGCGGTGAAGGGGTGTCTGCCCGGTCTCTGAATGTGTGGTGCGGTGGTATCCGGTCTCGGTCCAGGCGGTGAACAACCTGTTGAGACTGGCCAGATCCGGCGCCAGCAGACCACTGTCGGGTGTGGATAGCTCGACGAGGAACTGGTCACGGACCGTCCGGAAGAAGCGTTCGATCTTCCCGCGGCCCTGCGGGCGGCCCGGGGTGGAGTGCACGAGCTTGACGCCCAGCTTGGCGCAGGCCCGCAGCAGCCACGCGTCGACGAACGCGCTGCCGTTGTCCACGTAGATCGACTCTGGGACACCACGCGAGGCCAGGGCCGGGCGCAGTGCGGCCGCCAGACGGACGGTGTCTTCGGCATATCCGAACCGGTGCCCGACCAGCAGCCGGCTGTGATCGTCGAGGAACGCGAACAGGTAGGTCTTGCGCCCGCCGACGTGCGGGCCGTGCAGGGCGTCGCCGACCCACAACTCGTTGGGGCGGGCAGCCTCGAACCGGCCGAACACGGTCACCGCCGTGGCGGGCGGGCCCATCAGTTCCAGGCGGTTCAAGTGCCGCAGCACCGTCGACTCCGACGGTGCCCACCCGAGGTGCTTGTGCAGGATCCGGGCCACCTGCGCGGCGGTCCGGTCAGGGTTCTCCCGCTTCAACGCCGCGGCCATGTCCAGGATCTCGGCCGGGGTGCGCGGGGTGGCCTGCCGAGGGCTGGGCACCAGGGCGTCGAACCCACCGCGGCGCCACGCGGTGATCCACCGGTCCAAGGTCGCCCGGGCCACCCGCACCGGCGTCCCGAACGGCCCCGGATGCTCCCGCTCGGCCAGGTCACGCACCATCCGCCCGCGCTGGCGGCTGGAATACGCCGGATCAGCCGCCTCCCGGATCAGCTGATACCGCCACAACGCGATCTTTCGGGCGCGGTCGGCCCGCACCCGGACCTCATCATCCGCGGTAGTCAACAACAAACCTCCTCAACACTCGCCGTGAAGATCGACAAGTGCTGACGCTGCCCCCTCACATGGCTACTGACCAGGGCGAACTCGTGTTGATCCACTCCGGTGGCCAGTCCGGGGACAACAGACGCCCGCCTGAAACCGCGCCGGCCACCTGCCACGCCGTCACCTCGCGCAGCACGAACCGGCCCGCCACCGCCCGCCCCGCGGCGGTGATCGCGGCCACCGCGTCAGCAAACAGCGAACCGGTCGGGTCGGGAATCTGCGGATCGACCGCCACCGCGACCAGCAGCCGGGTAAATCACGCCCGGACCCGCTCGGCCCGCCCGCCGAACCGCCGCAACCAGCCCCTCACCGTCCCCAGCGGCCGGTCCACCAGCACCGCGACCGGGCGGGCACTCAACCCGGCCGCCTTGGCCTGCACCGCGCGGCCGACCACACCGACAGCATCCGCCCGCCGCACCAGCACGCCGACCGGCAGCAGCACGTGCGTCGCCGCGCACCTCGTGCAGCAGGCACGCCGAGGCCGCACCAGCCAGCGGCCGCCCGACTCAACCCGGATCAGACGCGGCCGCGCCCATCCCCACCCCGCCAACCGGCCCGCGCAACCCGGACAGCGCAGCTCACCCACCACCAACTGCCGTTCGACCCCAACCGGATCGTCGTTTACCGTCATCACCCGGTGCCTCCGCACCTCAAGCGGCCCTCCCGAGCGCCTGGCCAAGGAACACCGGGAGGGCCGCTACCCGCATCAACGTCCTCACGGTGATGACGCGCACGAACAAGCGCAACCCCACTAGGAGGTCGCGCGGAATGGTTGTTGATCATCGGCGGCGGGCGGGTCGGTTGTTCCACCGGTAGAGGGTCCATGCACGCCGGATGAGGCTGCGGACGGTGATGATCGCGTCGGCGAGGTCGAAGAAGGCGTCGATGACCTTCTCTGTTCGTTCGTAGCAGCGTTGCAGCCGGTTGAACGCGTTGTGCCAGCTGTTCGTCCGTTCGACGTGCCACCGTTGGCTCGCCTGGATGGGCGCCTTGTCGCCCTTGTGGGCGATCTCACCGGTCAGGCCGCGCTCGGCCAGCAGGGCGCGGGTGACCTGGGAGTCGTATCCGGCGTCGAGGTGCACCGTGATGGCCTGGGGTAGTGGGCCGAGGTCGTCGAGGTGGTCGAGGGTGGGGCCGAGCAGGGGTGAGTCGTGTCGGTTCGCGCCGGCCAGGACCCGGCCGAGGGGGATGCCGTAGCCGTCGACCATCAACGAGCGTTTCATGCCCTGCTTGCCCCGGTCGACCGGTGAGCGTCCGGCGGCCTCGCCGCCGCCGGGAGCCTTGGTGATGCAGCCGTCCACGGCGATGTCGTCGAGGACCAGGCCGACGAGCCGGTCGTAGGCGTCCAGGGCGATCTGTTTGAGCTGGGCGAACACCCCAAGCTCTATCCACTCGTCACGGCGGCCGCGGATCGTGGTGGCCGAACAGGTGGCATCGGCGATCGCCTCGTAGGCGCAGCCGAACCGCAACACCTGGACCAGCTTGTCGAACACGATGCGGTCATCGATCCGCTTGCGGTGACAGCCCAGCGGATGTGTCGGTTGGTAGGTCGGCCGATCGGGGAGCAGCGCGGCGAACTGGACCCACAACGGCTCGATCAGCCATGCTGGAATGGCAGGCACAGAACCTCCCGTGATCACGGAGCGTCAGCAACTTCATGATCACCAGTTCTGTGCCTGCATCCGTTCAGGCGCGCCGATCAACCCACCATTCCGCGCGACCTCTAAGGCCAGTTAATCTAGCCCGCAGCTTCACCGACCTGGTCCGCACCCGGGGTGGCGCCCGCCTCGATGCATGGGTCAACAGGCAGAACAAGGATCCACTCCCGAGATCCGCTCGTTCGCCAACGGGCTACGCAAGGACTGGACCGCTGTCACCGCTGGTCTGACCATGACCTGGAGCTCCGGCGCGGTCGAAGGCGCCGTGAACCGCATCAGAATGATCAAAAGGGCGATGTATGGCCGGGCCAACCCCGACCTCCTCCGCCGCCGAATCCTCCTCAACGACTGACATCAACGGATAACGATCACCAAGTTCGTGTCAGAGCCATTTTTCAGTGTCCGCTAGCAATCATGCGGTAGGACGGGTCACCTGCCGTGATCGCCTTGGCGCAGGCCAACTCCAGCCGCTCGGGGCCGTGCTTGTCGGCCAGGCCGAGCACGCCCTAGGCGCAATGCCACGTAGCCTAATTTGATCATGTTGTTGTGCTGGGTCTTTGTGGATGGTCGGCGTGGTGGCGTGACCGGCAGGTCGGGTGCTGGTGTGCTTGCCGGTCATGTCCGAGACGGTGGCGGTGACGGCGGATCAGGTGTCGTTGGGGGTGCTGGTGTCCGCGGTGCCGCGGGATGCGGTGGACGCGGCGGTGGCCCGGTTTGGGGTTGGGGCCAGGCGGTCGGATGGGAAGCTTCCGCCGCATGTGGTGGCCTATCTGACGATGGCGTTGTGCCTGTTCGGTGAGGATGACTACGAAGAGGTCGCCACGAAGGTCACCGGGGCGTTGACCCGGTTCGGCTGCTGGGACGCCGCTTGGTCGGTGCCGACCGCGTCGGGGATCAGTCAGGCGCGGCAGCGGCTGGGCGCGCCGGTCATGGAGGAGATTTTCGAGTCGGTGGTGCAGCCGGTGGGCACGACTGATACGCGGGGGGCGTGGCTGCGGCGGTGGCGAGTCCTTGCTATTGACGGCTTCGATGTGGACCTGCCGGACACGCCGGGTAACGCCGCCGAGTTCGGCTACGCCGGCTCGGGGGGCAACCGGTCGGCGTATCCGAAGGCGCGGGTGGTGGCGTTGGCCGAGTGCGGCACGCACGCGTTCCTGGCCGGGGAGGTGTCCGGCTATGGCACCGGGGAGCAGACATTGGCGATGCGGCTGTACCCGCGGCTGCGCCGCGATGAGCTGCTGACCGCCGACCGGGGGTTCTACTCCTTCGACGCCTGGTCTGCTGCGGCGGGCACCGGGGCGGCGTTGCTGTGGCGGGCGCCGACCGGGCTGCGGCTGCCGGTCGTGCGGGTGCTGGCCGACGGCACGTATGTGTCCGTGGTGATCAACCCGAAGATCCGCGGCGCCCGCCGGGACCGCGTCGTCGCCGCTGCCCGCGCTGGGCAGGATCTGGCCCCTGAGCTGGCGTATCTGGTACGAGTGGTCGAGTACGACGTGCCCGACCGCGACGGCGACGGCACCGGCGAGCTGATCGTGCTGCTGACCACCGTCCTCGACCCGGCCGAGGCCCACGCGGACGAGCTGGCCGAGGCCTACCACCTGCGCTGGGAAGAAGAGACCAGCAACGACCAGCTCAAGACGCACCTACGCGGCCCGGGCCGTCTGCTGCGCTCAAGGCTGCCGGAGCTGGCCTACCAGGAAATCTGGGCCTGGCTGATCGTCCACCACGCCCTCGCCGCGTTGATCACCCGCGCGGCCGAAGCCGCCGACCTCGACCCCGACCGGATCAGCTTCACCCGCGCGCTGCGAATCGCCCGCCGTACCGCCACCGGGACGGCGGGCATTCCCCCCTGGAGACTGGACTGACCACCTACCCCACGCACTCGCCGAGCTGGGCCGCAAGCCGCTACCGCCCCGCCGGCACCGCAGCTGCCCCCGGGCGGTCAAACGAGCCCGCCACAACAGCTACCGCGTCAAGAAACACCACGAACCGGCCAGCATCCGCCACGACGGCCCAGCGACCATCCGGTTCTGGGGCCTCAAACCCCCACCACCGGCGGACCCGCCCGCCGCCACCAGCCAGAAAGGACTACCAGAAACACCCGGCCAGACCCGCCCAGCCAGCCGGCGTCAACACCACAGCCCGGACACGCTGACCCGCCCGCCGCACCACACCCGCCGGAAGCCCGTCCGGGCACAAACGACCAGCACAACAACATGATCAAATTTAGGCTACGTGGCATTGGCTCCTGGTCGACCGGGCCGGGCTGCCGCCGATCCGGCTGCACGACCTTCGCCACGGTGCTGCCACCCTCGCCCACACCGCCGGTGCCGACCTCAAGACCATTCAACATCAGCTCGGCCACGCCACGATCCGGATCACCGCCGACACCTACACCACCAGCCTCCCCGCCACCCAACACAAGGCCGCCGAAGCAACCGCCCGCCTCGTCCTCAACGCCGGCACACCCGGCGCCGAGACGCGACCGCCCGCCAAGCGTCGCGACAGCGGGAAGCGACGCCCGGCCAAAACCGCGAAGACGGAGTCCATCTCAAAACGGGACCAGCAGATGCCGCCAAGAGCCGAGGACAACACCGACATGCAGCCGAAGTCCTCGGGCCGCCGCACCCGCAGAGCTCGCTGACCAACCCTCGCCCACCGGGCGGCCTGCCCGGGAAACAGGAACGCTTCTCCTGCTCCCAGGCAGGCCATCAACCCGGAGCGACCCGCCTTCGAAGATCAGGCCTGGTAGGCCCCCGCCAGCGACGCCCTGACCCGTACATGCTGTAGAAGAAGCTCCGCCGACGCCCGTACCGCCTGCTTGGCTATCTGCTTGAACACGCAGATGTAGGTCTCGATCGTGGTCAACGGGGTGTGATGGCCCATGTCCTCCTGGATCTGCTTCAGGCCCACCCCGGCGGCCGAGGCGATCCCGGCGGCGCCGTGCCGCAGGTCATGCAGACGGACCGGCGGCAGATCCACGTTCTTGACCAGCTTCGCGAAGCGGCGGGTAAGCCAGTCCGGACGTACCGGCCGCCCATCCTCGTGCAGGAACACCCGCTGCTTCGGGTCGACCCAACCGAACCTCCGGCGTTGCCGATGCCACAGATCCGTCAGCAACCGCACACTGAACTCGTCCAAAGCCAAGGTCCGCACCCCGGCCGCCGACTTCGGCGGACCCAACCGCTCCACCCCACGCACGACAACCACCTGCTCCCGGATGGTCAACTCGCCATCCACCAGGTTGATGTCCTCCCAGCGCAACCCGGCGATCTCACCCCGGCGCGGCCCTCGCAACGCCACCAGCCACCACAACGCGAACAGCGGATCGCTCTGCACGGCCTCCAGGAACCGGCCGACCTGATGCAGCCCCCACACCGCCACCCGAGGCCGCACTCCCGTGTCGTTCCAGGCCTTCTCCCGCTCCGCGTCCCACACCACCGCCCGTGGACGCGCCCCGTTCGGCAGCCGCAGCCCTCGACCGGGATTCCGGTCGATCACCCCCTGCCGCCGCGCCGCGGACAACGCGCTTCGCAGCACCGCACGGATACCGTTCAGCGTGCCCGCAGAAATCAGCCGCCCACCTCGGACGTGGCGGTGCGAGATCCGGTCCATCGCCCGCTGCGCATCCCGGGTACGCAACTTCCGCATCCGCACGTGACCCAACTGCGGAATGAGGTAGTCGTTCACCAGGCCGCGGTAGTTGACCATGGTCGAGGGACGCAGCCGCCCCTCGTTCTCCGACAACCAGAACTCCAGCCAGCGCCTCAGCGTCCACATCCCCGCCGCCTCGTGCCCCGGCACCTGCCGCAGCACCCAGCAGGCCCGCTCGGCCTCCGCCCGGCTGGCGAAACCACCGCGACGCACCCGGACACGCCGCTCATCAATACCAGTCAACTGCACGGCGAAGTACCAACGGCCGTGGTCGACCTCGGCCAGACGCTCGCACCGCACACCCAACTGGCGACCGGTCTGCCCGCACCGACAGCCGCACCGCCGGTACACCAGGCCCGCCTCGTTGGCCCTAGCCACCCATCCCCCAAGACACCCGGACAGGCTAGACAGCAGGCAAACCATGATCATCAACCGGGTGGATCATGAGCTCAGACAAAGAGGCGGATCCGCATCATCCGTCCGCGAATCCGCTGCGCATCAACCCCGAAAGCCCAGGTCAACATGGCCCCACCAGGCCCGACATGTGGGTCACAGACGTGACCCACATGCGACCCACACCGACCCGAAGGTCAGCGGCAATCATAAATATTGCCTGGTCAAACTTGCGCGCCCGAAGGGACTCGAACCCCTAACCTTCTGATCCGTAGTCAGATGCTCTATCCGTTGAGCTACGGGCGCTGGTGCTCGGCCAGTCTACACACCCGGCCTTCGCGCGGAGACTCCGGGATTCGAACCCGGGAGGGGCTTTAAGACCCCAACCGCATTAGCAGTGCGGCGCCATAGACCAGACTAGGCGAAGTCTCCCCGGTGGCCCAGCAGACCACCGCCGCCCGAGAATACAGCCCCGCCCCGGCAGGGAGCAAAGCGACTTCCCCCTCCCGCCGCGTCGACCTTCCGTCCCTCGCCGCTGACCAGCGTTTTCACGCTGCGCGCCGCTGCCATCGGGACTACGCTTCGTCGATATGCAGGAGCAGCCGCCGAGCGACCCGCCTCGCCGCGAGCCACGTGCAGCGACACGTCGCGGCCGTTCTCCCCAACCGACCTTCACCGCGCCGCCCAGCCCGACCGACCCCGTCCCGGGGGCGGACCAGCCGGAGGAGCCACCCCGGGGGCGGTCACGGCGGAAGGCGGCAGCTCCCACGGTGCTGTTCCAGCCTCCGGACACGGGCGGTCCAGCCGTCGACCAGGAGCCGACCACGCCTCCCCGCCGGGCGCCACGCCAGAAGGTCGTCGGGACTGGCCGGCGCGCGGGCGCGGTGCCGGAGCAGCCGGCACCCGCTCCCCCGGCCGGGCCCACCGAAGGTGACGTGAAACACACCGCAGGCGCTGCGGAGCAAGCCGTTGGCACTGCGCGAAAGACCGCTCCGAAGAAGGTCGCTGCCAGGAAGGCACCCGCACAGCAGACCGTCAGCCCGCGGCGGAACACGAAAAAGGCGGAGGCCGCCGAGGAGACGGCACCGGAGCCGGCGGACCGGGCCGCGACGGCAGAGGCGAAGCCGGAGCCACCGGCTTCCGACGTGTCCGGCAGGCCGTCGACCGGCCGTACCGTCGATCTGGAGCGGATTCTGGCGCAGCCGGCCTTCGCGCCGGAGTTGCTGGCGCTGGCGGCGGTGGAGCGGATCGGGCCGCAGGCCGCCGCCTGGACGGCCGCGCTGCGTGAGACGTACCCGAAGATCGGTTCTGCGGGCCTGGCCCGGCTCGCCACCCGGCGGTTCGTCCGCACGGCGGCGTGGGGTGGGGCGACCGCCGCGGTGGCCGGTCTCTTCGCTCCCCTGGCCGAGCTGGCGGCGGTGCTCTGGACGCAGTCCGGGCTGGTGCTGCACCTGGCGGCGGCGCACGGCCGCGATCCGGTCGACCCGGAACGGGCAGTCGAACTGCTGGTGCTGACCCGGGTCCACCCGGACGCGGGGAGCGCCCGGACGGCTCTCGCCGCCGCTCGCGCAGAGACCGGCGACGGCGAGCCGCCGTGGGGTCGGGTGGCCGAAGCCGCGTGGCGGCTGGCCGCTCCGCTCACCGCGCAGGCAGCCGGCTGGTTGGCGCTGCGGCTGGCGTCGCGGCTGCTGCCCGGCGCGGCGGTGCTCGCCACGGCGGCCGGGAACTCGGCTGCCGTCGAGCGGCTGGCCGCCCGGGCG